>NZ_JAMQTH010000005.1:0-449757 GCF_032883035.1 Mycobacterium appelbergii | reverse complement strand
GGATGAGTTGGCTCGGGAATTGGGTGTGCCGATCTGTACGTTGCCCACCGGCCAGGGACTGCTCATCAAACCGGCACTGTGATCAGACGGTATGTACCTCTGGCACGTACACGATCCATCGTCCGCCCTTTTCCTGGTACAGATGCTCCTTGGCCATGATCTCTTCGGCGTGGTTCCACGCGAACAACAGCGCATAGTCGGGGTAGGGATGCGAGAACGCTTCAGACGGGCACACCGGGATCTTGGTGCCCGGTGTGACGCGGCCCTGCTTCTCCGGTGTCGAATCACATACCATCGGAAGGAGATCCGGGCCGATACCGAAATAGTTGAGCACGGTCGCGCTCCTCGATGTGGCGCCATACCCGACAACGCATCGCCCCTCGGACCGTAGTTCCTGGAGTAGCGAGACAAGGTCGATCTTGATCCGGTTGATCTCCCCGGTGAAACGTGTGTACGTATCGTCCTCGGCGAGCCCGTCGTCCTTCTCCTGGGCGAGAAATTCGTCGACGGCGGGGGTTGGCACCCGGGTGCCCAGGCGGGCGACGGTGTAGCGGATGGAGCCTCCGTGCAGCGGCAGGTGTTCGGCATCAACCAGCTCAAAGCCGAAGTGGGCTGCCATGGCTTTTACCGAACTCACCGAGAACAGATAGATGTGCTCGTCATAAATCTGGTCAAAGTAGTTGTGCCTGAGGATGTCGGCGAGGGAGCGGTCCTCGAACACGAACAGTCCGTCGGGCGTGAGCAGCGAGTCGACCCCGCGGAAGATGGACTCGAGATCCGAGATGTGACTGAATGTGTTGGCCGAGAAGATCAGGTTCGCAGGCCCGTACTCGGCGTGGATGTCCGCCGCGGTCGAAGCGTTGAAGAAGTCCGTGCGGACGTTGACGCCGTGTGAGCGGGCGACCTCACCCGCCCCGGCAGCCGGGTCGACCCCGAGATGCCGCATCCCCGCCGCGCTGAGTGTCTTCAGCATGACGCCGTCGTTACTGCCGATCTCGACGACGAACCCGTCGCGGCCGCCAGGGCACGTCTCCATGATGTGTCGCGCCACCTCCTCGAAATGCTTGCGGATCATCAAGGAGCCGGAGGCACGGTAGGGATAATCTGCCCGGTACATGTCGCTCGGAGGCACGGTGTCGAGTTGCTGGACCATTGAGCACCCCGAGCAGACACCTACGGCAAGCCGAAAAACCGGAACGGTATCCGCCACCTCACGTCTGACGAATGCGTTCGAGACGGGCTGCCGACCGAGGTCGAGGACTTCGCGGAGGACACCGCCGCAAATACGACATGTATGGTCGGTCATGGTGGCCCCCTGTTTTGCAAGGTGCGCCCACAAGTTGGTCGCTTTGCTGAGCGTAGACCTTCATTCGTGCTGAAAATTGGTTTCGCTGACGGCATTTGATAACTGTGCCGGCCGATGATGAGGAAATGTGCGGGATCGTTCGATTACCGCAAATCAGTACTGCGCAGGGGAAGTGGTGAATTCCTGGCAAAACTTCTGCAGTAAGCGGACAGAGCAATCACGCCAAGCTTGCAATGTCCAGTTATCAACGCAGAGGTCAATTTTCGCCGATATCGGCCTATGCGCGGCGGGCGGCAGCCTCGAAGAGGTCTGCGGCCCTGGTCACGCTGTCGGCGGGGGCCGTCATCCTGGTGGCGACTGCGCGGGCCCGCGCGGCGTATCCGGGTGTCAGGATCCGGCGTAGGTCGGCTGTCAGGGACTCCTCGGTGGTCTTCGAAATACGTCGTGCCGTCCCGACTTTCAGCCGCTTGAGTTGATTACCCCAGTACGGCTGATCGGCTGAACTCCACAGGATCAGCGTCGGAATTCCTGCGCGCAGGCTTGCGGCCGTGGTGCCCGAGCCGCCATGGTGCACGACCGCACGGCTCGCGGCGAACACCGTCGCATAATTGACCACCCCGACCACCTTCACGTGATCGGACACCGCGACCCCGCTGAAGTCGGTCCCGCCGGCACACACCAGAGCCCGCTCGCCCAACCGCGCGCACGCTGCGCTGATCATTTCCAGTGTCTCTGCCGGGGACTCAACGGGAATGCTGCCTGTGGCGAAGCAGATCGGCGGTGACCCCGCGGCGATCCACGACGTCACCTCGTCGTCGGCTTCGGTGGTCAGGTCCATCGTCAACGCGCCCACGAAGGGCCGCCGGTCTCCCCACTTTGCCCACTCCGCGGCCAGCCCCGGCACGCTCACCTCGTCGTAGGCCTGAATCTCCAGCGACCCTCTTCCCGCGATCCGACGCGGCGAAGGGCAGTTGGCGGCAGGCAAACCCAGACTCCGTCGCTGTGCGTCCTCGACGTCCTTCGTTGAGCGCCAGAGTAGCCACTCGGACGCTGCACCGCCGGACCGGACCAGTGGCGAGGGCAGCGCGGGAACCAGTTGCCCGTTGGGTCGCATGGGGAAGTGATGCAGCGAGATCAGCGGGATATCGTAGTACTCAGCGACATTGGCAGCGGGTTGTTCGTAGTTGAGCCCGGTCGAGAGCAGATCGGCCCCGTCGGCCAGCGAAGTGAGCGTGGTGCTGGTGTCTCCCCAGTACTGCGCGATCGGTTGCCATAGTTCACGCAGCGAACCGACAGGATTGCGAAAAAGCTGCGCCCAGAAGTTGCGAAGGAAGTCTTCTCGCAAGAAGGCCTGTAGCTCAGGCCCGTACGCCACGGTGGTGAGTCCGGCGGCCTCGGCGAAAGCCGCCAGGTCGGGAGGAACGGCCAGACAAACATCGTGACCTCTGCGCTGCAGCTCGCGCCCGACGCTGACGGACGGCTCGACATCGCCGCGAGTTCCATAACATGCCAGCGCAAACCTCACGTATTCCTGGCCTTTCAGCTGTCGTGCTCGGCGGCGATGTCCGAGTGTTCGCTCATTATCTCGGGTTTTCCAACTGCCGCAAAGCCGTTCGGTGTCGATTAATCTGACCCATCGCTCCGGTCTCTGCCATACTTTCCCCATGGCTCTCAGAAACCAGGTGCTGGAGTCGCGAAACCGCCTCGTCTTCAAGTTGAACGAGCAGTTTACGCAGCATGTCCAACGGTTCATCTACCGATATGCGGCCCGCAGACTTGATGGTGAAGACGTCGTGTTCCTCAACTACGGCTATGAGGAGGAACCGGCGATGGGCGTGCCGCTGTCCGCCTCTGACGAACCCAACCGGTATCCGATTCAGCTTTACCACAGCACGGTCAACCAGGTTGAGCTCGAGGGCAAGCAGGTGTTGGAGGTTGGTTGCGGCCACGGTGGTGGGGCCGCATATCTCATGCAGGCCTTGCGCCCAGCTTCCTATACCGGCATGGATTTGAACCCTGACGGTATCGACTATTGCCGGAAGAGGCACAAAGTCGATGGCCTCGATTTCAGGCAAGGCGACGCACAGGATCTGCCATTCGCCGACGAATCTTTCGATGCGGTGGTCAATATCGAATCCTCACATCTTTACCCCCGGTTTCCACAATTTCTCACCGAGGTTGCGCGCGTGCTGCGCCCGGGCGGGCATTTCCTGTACGCCGACGCCAGAAGCTCCTACGACATACCTGGTTGGGACGAGGCGCTGGCGGCCGCGCCCCTGCAGATGATTTCGGAGCGGGACATCAACACCGAGGTCAGGCGGGGCATGGAGAAGACCCTTGAGCGCTGGCAGTACGTGATCGACCGCGTGACCCCGATGTTCCTTCGCGGACTTGTCCGAAAATTCGCGCCGGCGAAGCGGGCCTACGACGAACTGGGCAGTGGAGGTTCCGTGGAGTATCGGATGTACTGTTTCGTCAAAGCTTAGGTGGGCCGTCCGAAATAGCGTCTACTGCACAAGAGTTCGTACGTCGGTACCGCTCATTTCCGGCACAGGTACAGTGATTGCATGAACCTCGTCGAGTCGATCGAACGTGGCCTGGATTGGCTCGCGGCGCCCAAGCGCTTGCCGGGGCGACTCGAGATGGAGACTCAGCGCGGCAAGCGCCTGGAACTGGAGGTCGTGTCCTTCGCGATTCGAGTACCGGTCGCCGGTGGTGCGCTACTGCGTATTCCGGTGTTTTTCATGGTCATGCCATCGGGAAGTTCGCCGATCGAAGGATCGCACGCCCGCTCTGAGGACAAGGACTAGTAGGGCCTCGTCTCAGCTCGACCGGCACGGATCTTAGTGCCGTGCGGGGTCTTTGAATTCAAAAACAGCAGTACGGCGCTGTCTGTCTGTTTCGCCCGTGCGTGCCGCGCTCCCCGAGGCGAATTGTCTTGTGATACAAGTGTCTTAATGCCCTGGCCATCGACTTCTCGCCGCCTGGCGGGCCCGCGCGCCGACCGGTTCCACTCGGCGCAGCCGGCGGGCCGGTGGCACCCAGTGCAAGGGCACGGAGTCGGTTCGCTGGATCGGCGTTCCTTGCTGGGTTGCGCTGCCGTGACCACGGTTTCCCAGTGGCTTCCCTGGCTCAGGGTGCCCACCGGAGGGCCCAGGCCATGATTGCGCGTTCAACAATCGCTGCGCGATTCGTTGCCACATCTGCGGCAGGGGTGCAGTTCGCCTTCGCGCTGGGCGCCCGTTGCGATGTGCGCGGCTCGTCGGGCACCCGCAGCCGTTACATCTCGCAATGTTCAGCGATGCCGTTGGCTGCGGCCTTACCTCTCGAAACGGCGCAGTCAAGCCGGAATAGCTATCTCGTTTCGCGAGGTAACGAGTTGTGGATGGGGTAACTCGCATGCAGGAACGTTGATACGGGAATAGATTCAGCAGTTTGCTAAATCTGTCCGGTCAGGTCGATTTCCGGGCTGAAGACGGTGGAAAGGTGCGCAATTCCACAGAACAATCACAACCTGGCAGGATGCGCAATAGCGTAACGGCTCCGTCAATTCGCTCGGGCCTCGGAAAAATCCTTGATCATGAAACTTCAGCTAATACTCGACGCTAACTAACTAAGGCCTTTCAAGTGCGCTAACCTCGGGATCTTCGGGAAAACCGCCAGCCCGGCGGTGCGGCCTCCCGTATGTTTGCGATATCTTTGCGACGTCCGCTTCAAGATCCTGGAGAAACGTGAGCATCAACCCGTTCGACGACGACAATGGCAGCTTTTTCGTCTTGGTCAATGACGAGGAGCAGCACAGCTTGTGGCCGGCCTTTGCTGACGTGCCAGCGGGCTGGCGGGTTGCTTACGGCGAAGCGGACCGTGCTGCATGTCTTGAATTCATTGAGCAAGGCTGGACTGACATACGGCCGAAGAGCCTGCGCGAGAGGTTGGCGCAGGGCGGGGCTCTTGGCGGCTGAACCGTATTTAGTGGGGAAGTCGAAAAATGAAATCTGATGACGGGCTACCGCTTTCCCGTGCGCAGCTGGATATCTGGCTTTCGCACGAAAGCGGGCTAGCCGGCACAGAGTGGCAACTGGGCCTTTTGGGGAGGATTGACGGCACGGTAGACCACGCTCTGTTGGAACAGGCCGTTCGCCGGGCCATGACCGAGGCGGAACCGGCCCGGGCGTCGTTCTTTGAAGTGGACGGCCAGGTTTTTCAGAAACCGCTCGACTACTCGGATCTAGAGCTGCCCTTTTATGACGTTCGCGACGCGGAGGATCCCGTGCAGCGGGTCCGGGAAATGGCGTCGGAAATCCAACACACGCCATTGCCGCTCGATGGACGGCTGGTGAAATTCGCGCTGTTTCGAACACAGTCCGCGGAATACTACTTATTCGGTTTGGGTCACCACATTTCAGTAGACGGAATGGGTATGGCTCTGGTGAGCCGTCGAATCGCCACTATTTACTCGGCATTGGTGACCGAAGAACCTGTTCCAGCGGCATACTTCGGATCGCTGCAGGACTTGGTCGACGCTGAGGAGGAATACCGGGCCTCCGACGATTACCAGGAAGATCTTGCCTACTGGAGCAATAACCTTCCTCCGGAAGATCTCCGTGAACAGTCGACGGCGCAGGTGGGCAATGCCCGCGACGCCTATACCCCGTCCGCATCGGTCGAAGTGGATCAGGCGGTTGTCGGCGATATAAAACAGCTGTCCAAGAGTTTGCGGATCCGGCGATATTCGGTCACCACCGCGGCATGTGCGCTTTTGGCGCGGACGTGGACCGCACACGGCTCGGAGGTCACGCTCGATTTCCCCGTCAGCAGGCGGGTCGCTTCCGAGACGAAGACGCTGCCAGGAATGCTCGCCGGCGTTGCGCCACTCGTATTGCAGACGCCGCCGGATTGGACGGTGGGCGAATTCTGCCGTCACGTCGACACCCGTATCCGGGAACTGCTGCAACATCAGCGGTTCCCGGTACACCTGCTCGAGGCCGAACAGGGGCTTCGCGGCCGCGGCCAAGGCTCGAATCGGTTGGCCATCAACTTCATTCCGGCCCGGCTGACTCTGGAGATGGCCGGTGCCCAGGTTTCGGTGTCGTATACCAACCACGGGCCCACCGGGTCCTTCGGGCTGTTCTTCATCGGATCCAGTGACCAACTCTTCCTCAGTACGGCCGGCGCCGGGGCGCCCTACGTCGATTTCGGTGTCGGCGGGTTGGCGGAGCACATCCAGCGGGCGGTCACCGCGATGGCAGCAGATCCGGACCGGAAGCTGTCGTCGCTGGATCTGCTGGGCACCGACGAGCGCGCCGAACTGGCCGACATCGGCAATCAGGGTGTGCTGACCGAGCCGGTGCCTGCCGAGGCGTCGATTCCCGAGTTGTTCGGCACACACGTCAGCAGTGCACCCGGGGCACCGGCGCTGACCTTCGAAGACCGCACATTGACCTACCGCGAGCTGGATGAGGCCGCCAACCGGTTGGCGCACGTTTTGGTCGCCAGGGGCGTCGGTCCCGGCGAGCGGGTGGCGCTGTTGTCGGAGCGGTCGGCCAACGCCGTCATCGCGTTTCTCGCGGTGCTCAAGACGGGAGCGGCGTATGTGCCGATCGACCCCGTCGTGCCGGCGTCGCGGCTGGAGTTCATCCTCACCGACGCCAAGCCGATCGCCGTGGTCACCACCGCCGGATTGCGGCCGCGCCTGGACGGATACGACGTCGCCCTCATCGATCTCGACGACTGCGCGGTGGACGGTCAACCCGGCACCGCCGTGTCGGCGTCGATGCCTGATGACATCGCTTACATCATCTACACCTCGGGTACCACCGGCACCCCCAAGGGTGTCGCGGTCACCCATCGCAATCTGACTCAGCTGATGACCTCGCTGGATGCCAGCCTCCCGCCGGGGGGAGTGTGGGCGCTCTGCCATTCCCTCGGCTTCGACGCCTCGGTGTGGGAAATAGGGCATGCGCTGCTGCGTGGCGGGCGTCTGGTGGTGGTGTCGGAGTCGGTGGCCGGCTCACCCGAGGACTTCCACTCGCTGCTGGTACGCGAGAAGGTCAGCGTGCTCACCCAGACGCCCTCGGCGGTCGCGATGCTGTCCCCGGAGGGCCTGGAGTCGACGACGCTGGTGGTGGCAGGTGAGGCCTGTCCGGCCGAAGTGGTGGATCGCTGGGCCCGCGATCCACGAGTGATGCTCGACGCCTACGGACCGACTGAGACCACCATCTGCGCGGCGATCAGTGCACCGCTGAAAGCCGGTGCGGCTGACGCGGTGCCCATCGGCTCCCCGGTACCCGGGGCGGCCCTATTCGTGTTGGACACCTGGATGCAGCCGGTGCCCGCGGGGGTGGTCGGCGAGCTGTACGTGGCGGGCGCGGGTGTGGCGTCCGGCTATGTGGGCCGTTCGGATCTGACGGCATCCCGGTTTGTGGCCTGCCCGTTCGGGGAACCGGGTGAGCGCATGTATCGCACCGGAGACCTGGTGTGCTGGGGCGACGACGGCCAGCTGCGGTATCTGGGCCGCGCTGACGAGCAGGTCAAGATCCGCGGGTACCGCATCGAACTCGGGGAGGTGCGTAACGCGCTGACCCGGCTGGACGGGGTGGACCAGGCCGCGGTGATCGCCCGCGAGGACCGCCCCGGCGACAAGCGCCTGGTCGGCTACATCACCGGGACCGCTGATCCCGTCGAGGCGCGGGCTCAACTGGCTGACCGGTTGCCGCCGTATCTGGTTCCGACCGCAGTCGTGGTGCTCGACGCGTTGCCGCTGACGCCGAACAACAAGCTGGACACCCGCGCTCTGCCTGCGCCGGAATACCGTGGCATCGGCAGTGATTACCGGGCGCCTGCGACCCCGGTCGAGGAAGTTCTGGCAGGCATCTACGCCGAGGTGCTCGGACAGGAGCGGGTCGGGGTCGACGATCCGTTCTTCGATCTCGGCGGAGACAGCATCCTGTCGATGCAGGTGGTGGCTCGTGCCCGGGCCGCCGGTGTGTTCTGCCGGCCGCGTGACATCTTCGTCGAGCAGACAGTGGCCCGGTTGGCTTCGGTGGTCAAGGTCACCGGCGGCGAGGCCGCCGTTGTCGACGAGGGCATCGGTAGGGTGGCGGCCACCCCGATCATGCGCTGGCTGCGCAGCGTTGACGGCCCGGTCGACCAGTTCAACCAGACGCTGGTGATCCAGGCCCCGGAGCGGGTGACCCAGGCTGACGTCGAGATCGTCCTGCAGGCCTTGCTGGATCGGCATGGCACCCTACGGATGGGCGGCACGGACGACGCTGACGGCTGGTCGCTGTCGGTGCCCGAGAAGGGCACGGTGAACGCGACCGACTGCCTGCAATCGGTGGACGCGTTGTCCGACGAGGCGTTGGTGGCTGCGCGGGCGCGGTTGAACCCGGCGGCCGGGGCGATGGTCAGTGCCCTGTGGGTGCCCGATGACGGCCGGCTCGCACTGGTCATCCATCACCTTGCAGTCGACGGGGTGTCGTGGCGAATCCTGTTGGAAGACCTGAACATCGCGTGGGCACAGCATCACGGCGGGCAGCCGATCGAGTTGCCGACCGGCGGTACGTCCTATGCGCGGTGGTCGGAACTGCTCGACGAGCATGCCCGCAGCGCAGACGTGGTCGGCCAAGCCGACGCGTGGCGCGAGGTCCTGACGACTCCCGCCGCACTTCCTGCGGTGCAACCCGGTGTGGATACCTTCGCCAATGCCGGTCGTCTGTCGGTGTCGCTGGATGCCGAGACCACGCGTGCGTTGCTCGGTGCGGCGCCTGCGGCGTTTCACGCCGGCGTGCAGGACATTCTGCTGATTGCGTTCGGGTTGGCCTGGGCGGAATTCCTCGGCACCGGTAAGGCGCCGATCGGTATCGACGTCGAAGGCCACGGCCGCGCCGAAGAACTCGCGGACGATGTCGACCTGTCCCGCACGGTCGGCTGGTTCACCACCAAGTACCCGGTGGCGTTGGCTGTCGGCGGACTGTCGTGGGCACAGGTGACAGCCGGCGGGGCCGCGCTCGGCCCGATCATCAAGGCCGCCAAGGAACAACTCCGCGCACTGCCCGACGGGCTGGGCTACGGTCTGCTGCGTTATCTGAATCCCGACGTCGAACTCGGCGGCGTGGAACCGACCATCGGGTTCAACTATCTCGGTCGCCTCGGCGCCGGGGCAGGTGATCTCTCCGACGAACTATGGCGGATCAGCGACGACAGCTTGTCGATGACGGATGTGGCTGCAGCAGTGCCCATGTCGTTGCCGCACACCGTTGAGCTCAACGCGGGCACGCTGGACAGCGCCGAAGGACCGCGGCTGCAGGCGGCCTGGACGTGGGCGCCCTCGGCGCTCGGACACGCCCAGGCCGACCGGCTGAGCCAGTTGTGGTTCGAGGCCCTGGCCGGGATCTGCGCGCATGTGCGGCACGGTGGCGGCGGATTGACCCCGTCGGACCTTTCGCCTGCCCAGCTCAGCCAGGAGCAGATCGACCAGCTGCAGCGGCAATTCGGCATTGCCGACGTGCTTCCGTTGACCCCGTTGCAGCAGGGCCTGTTGTTCCAGGCCAGCTTCCTCGACGGATCGGAGGACTCTGGCGATCCCGCGGATGCGGTGTACGCAGTGCAACTCGGCATCACGATGACCGGCACCCTCGACCCACACCGGCTGCGCGATGCGGTGCAGACCGTGGTCAACCGGCATCCCAACCTCGCGGCCCGATTCTGCGAGGATTTCGGTGAGCCGGTGCAGATCATTCCCGCCGAACCGGTAATCGCCTGGCAGTACGTCGAATTGGCGGGTGCGGTCGAGGACCAGATCGACCAGCTGTGCGCCGCCGAACGTGCCGCGGTCTGCGAACTCGCCGACCAACCTCTCTTCCGGGCCGCGCTGTTGCGTGTTTCGGACAACCGGTTCCGGCTGGTCATGACCGTTCATCACATCGTGATCGACGGCTGGTCTCTGCCCATCCTGCTGCAGGAGATCTTCGCCACCTACTACGGGCAACGGCTGCCTGCCCCCACCGCGTATCGCAACTTCGTCAGTTGGCTCGCGGGCCAGGATCGCGATGTGGCACAAGCGACATGGCGGGAGGTGTTCGACGGATTCGAGACTCCCACCCTGGTGGGACCCCCGGCACAGGCCGGCCGGCGTGGGGTCGAATCTTTCACCGTGTCCGAGCGCACCACCTCGGCGCTGACCGAGCTCGCACGCGCGCATCGCACCACGGTCAACACGGTCCTGCAGGCCGCTTGGGCGCAGCTGCTGACCTGGCTGACCGGTCAGCATGATGTGGCCTTCGGCACTGCGGTCTCAGGACGGCCTGCCGATCTGCCCGGCGCGGAAACGATTGTGGGTCTGCTGATCAACACCGTGCCGGTCCGGGCGACGATCAATTCGGGAACCACCGTCGCGGACGTGCTCGATCAGTTGCAGCACGTGCACAACGACACCGTCGAGCACGAGCATCTGTCGCTCGCCGAGATCCATCGCGTCACCGGTCACGACCGACTGTTCGACACCCTGTTCGTCTACGAGAACTACCCGATCGACACCGGCGCGCTGTTGGGCGTGCAGGATCTGGCCGTCACCGACTTCACCAGCCGCGAGTACAACCACTACCCGCTGTCAGTGGTCGCCATGCCGGGTCGCGAGCTGGGCCTGCGTGTCGAATTCGACACCGACGTGTTCGACGAGGCCGCCGTCGAGACCCTGGCCAATCGGCTGCAGCAGGTTTTGGCGGCCATGGCCGACGATCCCGCACGGCGGTTGTCGTCCATTGATTTGCTCGAGGCCGGCGAGCACAGCCGACTGGACGAATGGGGCAACCGGGCGGTGTTGGCCAGGTCCGAGACCAGCGAGGTGTCGATTCCGTCGCTGTTCGCCGCGCAGGTGCTTCGCGGCCCGGACGCGGTGGCGCTCAGCTGCGGTGACCGGTCATGGACGTATCGGGAACTCGAGGAATCCGCGAACCGGCTGGCGCATCTGCTGGCAGGCCGCGGTGCGGGTCCGGGTGAACGGGTGGCGCTGCTCCTGCCCCGCACGGGGGAGGCGGTCGCGGCGATTCTGGCGGTGCTCAAGACCGGCGCCGCCTACCTGCCGATCGACCCCGCGCATCCCGACGCCCGGATCGGTTTCATGCTCAAGGATTCCGCGCCGATCGCCGTGGTCACCACCGCGGATCTGCGGCCCAGGGTGTCGGGACCTGATGTGCCGACGGTGCCCGTCATCGACATCGACGATCCCGCCGTTGCCACCCAGCCCAGCGCCGCGTTGCCCATCCCGGCTGCGGACAACATCGCCTACATCATCTACACCTCGGGCACTACCGGCGCGCCCAAGGGCGTGGCGGTCACCCACCGCAACGTGACCCGGTTGCTCGAATCCCTCGACGTGGAACTAGAACTCGGCCAGGTCTGGACCCAATGTCATTCGCTGGCCTTCGACTATTCAGTCTGGGAGATCTGGGGCGCGCTGCTCTACGGCGGCAGGCTGCTGATCGTCCCGGATGCCGTGGTGCGGTCGCCCGAAGACTTCCATGCCCTGCTGGTGACCGAGCAGGTCACCGTCCTGAGCCAGACCCCTTCGGCGTTCTACGCGCTGCAGACCGCCGATGCGCTGCAGCCTGAGCTGGGACAGCAGCTGAAGCTGCAAACGGTCGTGTTCGGTGGCGAAGCTCTTGAACCGCATCGACTTTCGGGCTGGCTTCGCAGCCACCCGGGCCTGCCGCGCATGATCAACATGTACGGCATCACCGAGACGACGGTGCATGCCTCGTTCCGCGAGATCAGCGGCGCTGACCTCGACAGCAGTGTCAGCCCGATCGGCGTGCCGTTGGAGCACCTGGCCTTCTTCGTCCTGGACGGCTGGTTACGTCAGGTGCCGGTCGGCGTCGTCGGCGAGTTGTACGTGGCCGGCGCGGGCCTCGCGAGCGGTTATGTCGGCCGGCCGGATCTGAGCGCCACCCGTTTCGTGGCGTGCCCGTTCGGTGGGCACGGTGCGCGCATGTACCGCACCGGCGATCTGGTGCGGTGGGGTGCCGACGGACAACTGCGGTATGTGGGGCGTGCCGACAAGCAGGTGAAGATACGCGGTTACCGCATCGAACTGGGTGAGGTGCACGCTGCGCTGGCCGGTTTGGACGGAGTGGACCAGGCGGCGGTGATCGCCCGTGAGGACCGGCCCGGTGACAAGCGGTTGGTGGGTTATGTCACTGAATCTGCCAGCGGCTCCGTTGATCTCGACAAGGCGCGCGTCACGCTCGCCGATCGCCTTCCGACCTACATGGTTCCGGCTGCGGTGGTGGTGCTCGATACGCTGCCGCTGACGGTCAACGGCAAGCTCGACACCCGCGCGCTGCCCGCCCCCGAGTATCAGGACGCCGAGCGGTACCGCGCGCCGGTCAACGCGGTCGAGGAGATCCTGACCGGCATCTATGCCCAGGTACTCGGAGTCGAGCGGGTCGGGGTCGACGATTCGTTCTTCGACCTTGGCGGAGACAGCATCTCGTCGATGCAGGTGGTGTCGCGCGCCCGCGCGGCAGGCCTCGTCTGTCGGCCGCGTGACATCTTCGTCGAGCAGACCGTGTCCCGGTTGGCCCAGGTCGCGGTGTTCGCGAACACCGAGTCCGGTGTGGTCGACGAAGGCATCGGTCCGGTGGTGGCCACGCCGATCATGCGCTGGCTGCACCACGCGGACGGCCCGACCGATCAGTTCAACCAGACCGTGGTGGTGCAGGCGCCGGACGGCGTCACCGAGGCCGACGTGGTGGTGCTGTTGCAGGCCTTGCTGGATCGGCATGCGATGCTGCGACTGCGCGCACCTGCCGACGAGTCGGGCGACTGGTCGCTCACCGTGCCCGAGGTGGGATCGGTAGCCGCCGACTCGTGCCTACAGGTCGTCGACGCATTGTCCGATGAGGCATTGGCGGCCGCGCGGTCGCGGTTGAACCCGGCCACCGGTGCGATGCTGAGCGCCCTCTGGGTCCCCGACACCGGTGCGTTGGCGTTGATGATCCACCACCTGTCCGTGGATGCGGTGTCGTGGCGAATTCTGTTGGAAGACTTGAATATCGCCTGGGCGCAGCATCACGGTGGACAACCCGTGGAGTTGCCGACGGGCGGCACCTCGTTCGCCCGGTGGGCGTCGGTGCTGAACGAATACGCCCGCACGGAGGCCGTGGCGAGTCTGGCCGAGGACTGGCGGCGGGTGGCCGAGCTACCGGCCGCATTGCCTGCGGTGCAACCCGAGCGGGATACCTATGCCACCGCGGGGCAGGTGTCGATGTCACTGGACACCGAGACCACCCGGATGTTGCTGGGTGAGGTTCCGGCGGCGTTCCACGCCGGCGTGCAGGACATCCTGCTGATCGCGTTCGGATTGGCGGCGGCGGAGTTCTCCGGTGCAGGCGAGGCGCCGATCACCATCGACGTGGAGGGCCACGGTCGCCAGGAAGAGCTCGATCGAGATATCGATCTGTCGCGCACGGTGGGCTGGTTCACCACCAAGTACCCGGTGGCGCTGACGGCCGGTGAGCTGTCCTGGGAGCAGGTCACTGCCGGTGATGCGGTCCTGGGCCCGGTCATCAAAACCGTCAAGGAACAACTTCGGGAGTTGCCTGACGGGCTGACCTACGGTGTGCTGCGCTACCTGAATCCCGATGTGGCCCTGGCTGGTCCGGATCCGGCCCTGGGTTTCAACTATCTGGGACGGCTCGGTGCGGGCACGGCCGACCTCGCCGACGGCCTCTGGCAGATCGATCAGGACGCAGTATCGGTCACCGCCGCGGCCACCGCGGTTCCCACGCCGCTGGGGCACACTGTGGAACTCAACGCGGGCACCTTGGAAACAGACTCGGGGCCGCAGTTGCACGCGACGTGGACGTGGGCGCTGTCGGCGCTGAATTCCGACCAGGTCGGCCGGCTCGGTCGGCTGTGGTTCGACGCCCTGGCCGGGATCTGCGCGCATGTGCGATCCGGCGGCGGCGGACTGACTCCGTCTGACATCGCTCCGGCTCGGCTGAACCAGCTGCAGATCGATGAATTGGCAGCGCAATACCCGATCGCCGACGTGCTGCCGCTGACCCCGTTGCAGCAGGGGTTGCTGTTCCACACCGGTACCGCGCAAGGCAGCGAAGACCTGTATGCGGTGCAGCTGGACATCGACGTGTCCGGCCCGCTCGATGCCGACCGGCTGCGCAATGCGGTGCACACCGTGCTCAAGCGTCGCCCGAACGTGGCGGCCGACTTCTACGAAGAGTTCGGCGTTCCGGTGCAGATCCTTTCGGCGGATCCCTCGTTGGCCTGGCAGTACGTCGAGCTCACCGGGGGCGCCGATACCGAGGAACAGATTCAGCAGCTCTCGGCCGCCGAACGCGCCGCGGTGTGCGACCTGGTCGACCAACCGGCCTTCCGTGCCGCTCTGATCCGCACCGCGCCGGACCGGCACCGGTTCGTGCTCACCAATCACCACATCGTGCTCGACGGCTGGTCGAAACCGATCCTGCTGCAAGAGATCTTTGCCAGTTACTTCGGCGAGCGGCTGCCCGCGCCGGTTCCGTACCGCAGATTTGTCACCTGGCTGGCCACCCAGGACAACGACAGCGCCAGGGCGGCATGGGGCAGCGTGTTCGACGGGTTCGACACGCCGGCCCTCGTCGGTCCGCCGGGTCGGCTGGCGCTGGGACCGCGGGGCGTCGAATCGTTCCAGATGTCCGCTGAGATCACCGAGGCGCTGGGTGCTCTGGCGCGGTCGTGCCACACCACGGTCAGCACGGTGCTACAGGCCGCGTGGGCGCAGATCCTCATGTGGCTCACCGGCCAGAACGACGTTGCCTTCGGCACCGCGGTTTCAGGCAGGCCGACCGATCTGGTCGGCGCGGAATCGATGGTGGGACTGCTGATCAACACCGTGCCGGTACGGGCGACGATCACTCCGTCCACCACCATCGCGACCCTGTTGCACCAGCTGCAGAACGCTTCGAACGACACGTTGGATCATCAGCATCTGGCCCTGGCCGAGATCCACCGCGTCGCCGGTCACGACCAATTGTTCGACACGATGTTCGTCTACGAGAACTACCCGATCGACGCGGCGGCGTTGTCGAGTGTGGGCGAGTTGGCCATCACGGGCTTCACCAACCGCGAGTACAACCACTATCCGCTGTCGGTACAAGCAGTTCCGGGCCATGAACTCGGCCTGCGCGTGGAATTTGACACTGACGTCTTCACCACTGCGCGCATTCAGAAGTTGGTCGAGCGGTTCCGGCGGGTACTAGTAGCCATGACCGCAGATACGAGGGAGCAGTCATGAGCATTGATTCGAGTCGGACGTTGTTGTCGTTCGACCTGCTCGATGACACCGAGCATGATCAGCTCGACGAGTGGGGCAACCGCGCGGTGTTGACCGGGCCCGGGCCCACTCCGGTGTCGATCCCGGAGTTGTTCACCGCACAGGTCCGCCGGGCACCGGAGGCCGTGGCACTGGTGTGCGGGGAAAAGTCGTTCACCTACCGCGAGCTGGACGAGGCTGCGAATCGGTTGGCGCATGCGCTCTCCGGCCACGGAGCCCGACCCGGCCGGAGCGTGGCGCTGCTGGTTCCGCGTTCTGCCGAGGCGATCGTGGGCATTCTCGCGGTGCTCAAGACGGGCGCGGCGTATCTGCCGATCGACGCCGCGCATCCCGATGCGCGTATCGAATTCATGATGTCCGATGCCGCGCCGGTGGCCGCGCTCACCACGGCCGACCTGCGCTCGCGGCTGGAACGGTCCGCTGTGCCGGTGATCGACGTCGACGCTCCCGTGCTCGACGGCCAACCGGACACCGCGTTGCCGATGCCCGCGCCCGATGACCTCGCGTACATGACCTACACGTCGGGCACCACCGGTGTCCCGAAAGCGGTTGCGGTCACCCACCACAACGTGACCCAGCTGGCAGATGCCCTGCACGCCGATCTGCCCGCGGGGCCGGGACAGGTCTGGTCGCAGTGGCATTCCCTGGTCTTCGACGTTTCGGTGTGGGAGATCTGGGGTGCCTTGCTGCACGGCGGCCGCCTGGTGGTCGTGCCCGAGTCGGTGGCCAGCTCACCGGACGACCTGCACAATCTGCTGGTCACCGAGAAGGTCAGCGTGCTGTGCCAGACCCCTTCGGCGGCAGGAATGTTGTCGCCGGAGCAGTTGGAGTCGACGACGTTGGTGGTGGCCGGTGAGGCCTGCCCGCCCGAACTCGTGGACCGGTGGGCGACAGGCGGGCGGGTGATGATCAACGCCTACGGTCCTACCGAGGCAACGATCTACGCCGCGATGAGTAAGCCGCTGGCGGCGGGATCGCCGGGCTCAGTCGTGTCGATCGGTTCGCCGGTGCCGGGGGCGGCGTTGTTCGTGCTGGACAAGTGGCTTCGCCCGGCGCCGGAAGGCGTGGTCGGCGAGCTGTATGTGGCCGGTGCCGGTGTGGCGACCGGCTATGTGGGCCGGCCAGGGCTGACCGCTTCGCGGTTCGTGGCATGCCCGTTCGGGCAGCCTGGCACGCGCATGTACCGCACCGGGGACCTGGTGCGATGGGACGACGACGGGCAGCTGCAGTACCTGGGTCGCGCCGATGAGCAGGTCAAGATCCGTGGCTACCGCATCGAACTCGGCGAAGTGCAGGCCGCGCTGGCCCGGGTCGACGGGGTGGACCAGGCGGTGGTGATCGCCCGCGAAGACCGCCCTGGCGACAAGCGCCTGGTCGGTTACATCACCGGAACGGCAGATCCGGCGGCCACCCGCACCGTGATGGCCGAGCGCCTGCCCGCCTACATGGTGCCGGTCGCGGTCGTGGTGCTGGACGCCCTGCCGCTGACGGTCAACGGAAAACTGGACAAGCGGGCGTTGCCTGCACCGGAGTACCGCACCAACGGTGGCGACTACCGCGCGCCCGCAGGCCCGGTCGAGGACATTCTGGCCGGCATCTACGCCGAGGTGCTCGGCGTGGAGCGGGTCGGGGTCGATGATTCGTTCTTCGATCTGGGTGGGGACAGCATCCTGTCGATGCAGGTGGTGGCGCGTGCTCGCGCCGCCGGTGTGTCGTGCCGCCCGCGCGACATCTTCGTCGAGCAGACCGTGGCCCGGCTGGCCCGGGTGGCCGGCTTCGCCGACGGTGAATCCGCCGAGGTTGACGAGGGTATCGGCCCGGTGGTGCCGACCCCGATCATGCGGTGGCTGCGCACCGTCGACGGTCCTGTCGACCAGTTCAACCAGACCCTGGTGCTGCAGGCTCCGGCCGGCGTCAACCAGGGCGATGTCGAGATCGTGCTGCAGGCACTGCTGGATCGCCATGCCACGCTGCGGTTGCGCGCCGACGACACGGACGGATCCGTGCTGGTGCCCGAGGTGGGCTCGGTGAATGCCGCCGATTGCCTGCATATCGTCGATGTATTGTCCGATGAGGCGTTGGTGGCGGCGCGGTCGCGGCTGAACCCTGCGCAGGGGGCAATGCTGAGCGCGCTGTGGGTCGGCGCCACCAGCCAGTTGGTGTTGATGATCCACCACCTGGCTGTCGATGGCGTGTCGTGGCGAATTCTGTTGGAAGACTTGAACATCGCCTGGGCCCAGCACCACAGCGGGCAGCCCGTGGAATTGCCGACCGGCGGAATGTCGTTCGCCCGCTGGTCGGAGCGCCTCGACGAGCATGCGCGCAGCGCCGCGGTGGTCGAGCTGGCCGATTCGTGGCGCCGGGTGGCTGCCACGCCCGCAGCGCTGCCTGCGGTCGATCCGACCGTGGACACCTATGCGACGGCCAAACAGTTGTCGGTGTCGTTGGACGCTGAAACCACGCGCCTGCTGCTGGGCGAGGTGCCCGCGGCGTTCCATGCCGGGGTGCAGGACATCCTGCTGATCGCATTCGGATTGGCGTGGACGTCGTTCCTGGACAACGGGGGCGCGCCGATCGGCATCGACGTCGAGGGCCACGGCCGCGTCGAAGATCTGAGTGGAACTGGCGATCGCGACATCGACTTGTCGCGCACGGTGGGCTGGTTCACCACCAAGTACCCCGTGGCGCTGGCTGTGGGAGAACTGGACTGGGCGCAGGTGACCGCCGGTGAAGCGGCGCTGGGTGCGCTCGTCAAGGACGCAAAAGAGCAGCTTCGCGGCGTGCCCGACGGTTTGACCTACGGGCTACTGCGCTATTCGAACCCCGACGTCGATCTCGGCGGGACCGAGCCGGTCATCGGGTTCAACTACCTCGGGCGGCTCGGGGCGGGGGCGAACGAACTCTCCGACGATCTCTGGCGGATCGATCAGGACGCGTTGTCGGCGACCGGTGCGGCTTCGGCCGTGCCCATGCCGTTGATGCACACGGTGGAACTCAACGCAGGCACGATGGATTCCGAGACCGGCCCGCGCCTGCAGGCCGGCTGGACCTGGGCGCCGTCGGCGGTCGATGAGGATCAGATCAACCGGCTGAGCCAGTTGTGGTTCGATGCCCTGGCCGGGATCTGCGCTCATGTGCGGTCCGGTGGCGGCGGGCTGACCCCGTCGGACATCGAACCCGCGCGGCTCACCCAGCGCCAGATCGATGAGCTGGCAGCACAACACGACATCACCGACGTCCTCCCGCTGACCCCGGTACAGCAGGGCCTGCTCTTTCATTCCACCTTCGCGCGGGACGCCGGCGACAGCGGTGTCAACGATGTGTATGCGGTGCAGCTGGATATCACCGTGACCGGTGTTCTCGATCAGCACCGCCTGCGCGACGCGGTACACACCGTCGTCGCCCGCCATCCCAACCTCGCGGCCCGCTTCTGTGAAGAGTTCGGCGAGCCCGTGCAGGTGATCCTCGCGAATCCGGTGATCGCGTGGCGGTATCTGGATCTTCGCGGCGACGATCTGACGCCGGACGAGGAGATCGAACACCTCTGCGCCGCAGAGCGTGCCGCGGTCTGTGACCTCATCGAACGGCCGACCTTCCGGGCCGCACTGATCCGCACCGCAGGGAATCAGCACCGGTTTGTGTTGACGTTCCACCACATCGTGATCGACGGTTGGTCGCTGCCGATCCTGCTGCAGGAGATCTTCGCCGGCTACTTCGGGCAGCGACTGCCCGCGGCTTCGCAGTACCGCGACTTCGTCGGCTGGCTGGCCGACCAGGATTCGGAGGCAGCCCGGGCGGCCTGGGGCGAAGTGCTGGAGGGGTTCGCCACACCCACACTGGTCGCAGGCCCGGCCCAGGCCGGGCCGCGAGGCGTCGAGTCCTATCGGTTGTCCGCCGAGGCCACGAAAGCCCTTGGCGAACTGGCGCGTTCCTGCCACACCACGGTCAACACGGTGCTGCAGGCCGCCTGGGCGCAGCTGTTGATGGCGTTGACCGGGCAGCGTGACGTGGCGTTCGGCACCGCGGTTTCCGGGCGGCCGGCCGAGTTGGCAGGTTCCGAGTCCATCGTGGGCCTGCTGATCAACACGGTCCCGGTGCGGGCACGCACCACCGCGAGCACCACCGTCGCCGACCTGCTCGACCAGCTGCAGCATCACCACAACGACACCCTCGAGCATGAGCACTTGGCGCTCAACGAGATTCACCATGTCGCCGGTCACGAGCAGCTGTTCGACACGCTCTTCCTGTACGAGAGCTACCCGATCGACACGAGTGCGTTCATGGGCGTGCAAGAGCTGGCGATCACCGAGTTCAACAACCGTGAGTACAACCATTACCCGTTGTCGGTGATGGCGCTTCCCGGTCATGAACTCGGCCTGCGTGTCGAGTTCGACACCGACGCTTTCGATGTGGCCGCCATCGAAGCGTTGATCGAGCGGTTCCAGCGGGTGCTGGACAACATGACCGCCGATCCCACGCGCCGCCTGTCGTCGATGGACATGCTGGATGCCGGTGAGCGCGGGCTGATCGACGAGTGGGGCAACCGGGCTGTGTTGAGCCGGCCGGTCACCGCGCAACTGTCGATTCCGGAGATGTTCGCCCGGCAGGTGGACGCCACCCCGGAGGCGATTGCGCTGACGTTCGAGGGACGTTCACTGTCCTACGGCGAACTCGACGAGGCAGCGAACCGGTTGGCGAATCTGCTCGCCGTCTACGGCGCCGGTCCGGGTGAATCCGTGGCGCTGCTGGTACCTCGTTCCGATGAGGCGATCGTGGCGATGCTGGCCGTGCTGAAAACGGGGGCGGGGTATCTGCCGATCGATCCGGCGGTGCCGCCGAGCCGGTTGGAGTTCATGCTCGCCGATGCCGCGCCGATTGCGGCGATCACGACCACGGATCTACGTGGCCGGTTGGACGGGTTCGATCTGGTGATCGTCGAAGTCGACGAACCGGATGACCCCGCCGCGGCGATCTACCCCAGCACGACGCTGCTGACGCCGGCTCCCGACGACATCGCGTACACGATCTACACCTCGGGCACGACCGGTATGCCCAAGGGTGTGGCGATCACCCACGGCAACGTCACGCAGGTGCTGGAGAAGCTGCACACCGATATGCCTGCCGGAGAAGGCCAGGTGTGGTCGCAGTGGCATTCACTGGTTTTCGATGTCTCGGTGTGGGAGATCTGGGGCGCCCTGCTGCATGGTGCGCGGCTGGTGATCGTGCCGGAGTGGGCCGCGGGCTCGCCGGATGATCTGCACAAGTTGCTGGTGGCCGAAGGGGTCACGGTGCTGTACCAGACTCCGTCGGCGGTGGGCATGTTGTCCCCGGTGGGGCTGGAGAACACCACCTTGGTGGTGGCCGGTGAGGCCTGCCCGACCGAGGTCGTGGATCGCTGGGCTCCGGGCCGGGTGATGCTCAACGCCTACGGCCCGACCGAGGCGACGATCTACGCGGCGATCAGTGCGCCGTTGAAAAAAGCTGGGGCAGAAGGCTCCTCGGGCGGTGTCCCGATCGGTTCGCCCGTGCCGGGCGGCGCGACGTTCGTCCTCGACGAATGGTTGCGTCCGGTGCCGGTCGGCGTGGTCGGTGAGCTGTACCTGGCGGGCCGGGGCTTGGGCGTCGGCTACGTCAACCGGCCGGGATTGTCGGCGTCGCGGTTCGTGGCGTGCCCGTTCGGGGAGTCCGGTGCCCGGATGTACCGCACGGGTGATCTGGTGTGCTGGGGTGCCGACGGGCAGTTGCAGTACCTGGGTCGTGCCGATGAGCAGGTCAAGATCCGTGGCTATCGCATCGAACTCGGGGAGATCCAGGCCGCGCTCGCCGAGTTGGACGGGGTGGATCAGGCGGCGGTGATCGCCCGTGAGGACCGTCCCGGTGACAAGCGTCTGGTCGGTTACGTCGCAGGCAGCGCCGAGCCGGCGGACCTGCGTGCCGCGCTGGCGAATCGCCTGCCGGCGTACATGGTTCCGGTCGCGATCGTGGTGGTTCCGGCGTTGCCGTTGACCGTCAACGGCAAGCTCGACCGGCGCGCGTTGCCGGCTCCGGAGTACCGGAGCGCCGGCGTCACCTACCGGGCGCCGTCGACCGCGACCGAGGAGACCATCGTGGGGATCTATGCCCACGTGCTCGGCGTCGACCGGGTCGGCGTCGACGATTCGTTCTTCGAACTGGGCGGCGACTCGATCTCGGCGATGCGGGTGGTGGCCGCGGTCAACACGGCCCTCGATGCCCAACTCGCGGTGCGGACGCTGTTCGAGACGCCGTCGGTGCGGGCCTTGAGCCAGCAGTTGGAGGGCGATGCGGGATCCGATGCGGAACTGGGGAGTGTCAGCTTCGCGTCCGTGCATGGCCGCGATGCCGGCGAGGTCCACGCGAGTGATCTCACGCTCGACAAGTTCATCGATGCTGGTGTGCTGCGGGCGGCTCCGAGTCTGCCGCGCCCGGACGGGCAGGTGCAGACCGTTCTGCTGACCGGGGCGACCGGGTTCCTCGGACGCTATCTGCTGCTGGATTGGCTCCAACGGATGCGGCGGGTCGATGACACCGTGATCTGCCTGGTGCGCGCCGCTTCCGACGAAGACGCCCGCCGGCGCCTGGAAGCGACCTTCGACACCGACCCGGTGCTGCGCAAGCACTTCAAGGAACTGGCCTCGGAACGATTGCGGGTCATCGCCGGCGACAAAGGCGAACACAACCTGGGCCTCGACGAACAGACCTGGCAGCAACTGGCCGACAGCGTCGATCTGATCGTGGACTCGGCGGCCTTCGTCAACAGTGTGCTGCCCTACTGGGAACTGTTCGGACCCAACGTGATCGGCACCGCCGAACTGATCCGGTTCGCCCTGACCGCCAAACTCAAGCCCTACACCTTCGTCTCGACCTCCGATGTCGGCCGCCAGATCGAACCGGCAATGTTCACCGAAGACGCCGACATCCGGACCATCAGCGCCACCCGCACCGTCGACGCCGGCTACGCCAACGGCTACGGCAACAGCAAGTGGGCCGGCGAGGTCCTGCTGCGCGAGGCCCACGACCTGTGCGGACTACCGGTGGCGGTGTTCCGGTCGGGCATGATCATGGTCGAGCCCACCTTCGCCGGCCAGCTCAACGTCTCCGACACCGTCACCCGGATGGTGCTCAGCATCGTGGCCACCGGGGTCGCACCCGCGTCGTTCTACCAACTCGACGCCGACGGCAACCGCCAGCGGGCCCACTTCGACGGGCTGCCGGTGGACTTCGTCGCCGAGGCCATCACCCGGCTGGGCTGGCAGGTGGCACGTTCGGACACCCCGAGCTTCCAGACCTATCACGTGATGAACCCCCACGATGATGGCATCGGGATCGACACCTACCTCGACTGGCTCATCGAAGCCGGCTACCCGATCGAACGCATCACCGACTTCGGACAATGGCTGCAACGCTTCGAAACTGGGCTACGAGCCCTGCCCGAACAGCAACGGCAGAACTCGGTACTGCAGATGCTGACCGTGCTCAAGCAGAGCCAACCAGAACTGCAACCGCCGGCACCCACCAACGGGTCCTACGCACCGGCCGACCGGTTCCGCGCCGCCGTCCAAGAGGCCAAAATCGGCCCCAGCCACGACATTCCACACGTCTCGAAACCGGTCCTGGTCAAATACGTCACGGATCTGCAGGTGCTCGGACTGCTCTGATCCGACGCGTTCAAAAACTTCAGTTGACAGCAATCAGACAGGGTTACGGGTATGTGGAGCGAGGTATTGGGGCTGGCATTTCTGGTGTCGCTCAATCCGATGCTTCTCGGCTTCACCTTATTGGTGATCTCCCGGCCGCGGCCGGTGCAGAATCTCCTCGTCTTCTGGGTCGGCGCGCTGGTGGTCAACGTGCCCTCCTTCGTGGGTGCGCTGATGGTGATGCACTGGGTGCCGTCATTCACCTCGTTCGCCCAGGATCTCGCGACCCCGGACGAGGGCTCCAGCATCAAGCCGTTTCAGCTCGGTACGGGAGTCTTCGCGCTCGTGATCGCCGTCCTCATGGCGGTGCGACTCTGGGTGCGTCAGCGGGCACCAGAACCCGCACCGGTCGGCGCGCGGGGCGATTCGTCGCTCCTGGTTGAGGACCCGAAGCCCCAGGTCGACGACTCGCCGCCGAGCTGGACCAGAAATGCGATGGCAAAGATCCGGTCGATATTCGGCAGGCTGCTTCGCCGTGCCCACGAAGAGTGGGACAACGGAGCTCTGTGGGTCGCGTTGGTGTTCGGCATGGCCTACATGCCGCCACCTCCGCTGGTGCTGCTGGTCGACACCCTCATCGTGGGTTCGGGGCTCGCTATCGGCACGCAGATCATCGCCTCCATCGCGTTCGTCTTCGCGATGCTGGCGGTCTTCGAGATCGTGCTCTTCAGCTATGTCGTCGCGCCGGCGAAAACTCAAGCCGTACTACGGCCGGTGCACGACTGGTCGCTGGCACACCGCGCACACATCCTGCTCGTGCTGTTCGCAGTCGTCGGGCTCTGGGAACTGCTCATCGGCTTCGGCATCATGTGAGATGCCGGGTGGTCGCGCGGGCGACGAGAAACAGCACCGCGCCGACGGCCAGCAGGACACATGAGGCCAGCCCGAGCACCGGCACGGCCGTCCATACCCGAAAGTGGTTGTGCTCGACGGTGTCACGGCGTAGGACCAGCACGGCGGCGTTGGTCGAGATGAACACGAACAGCAGGAGCAGCACCACGGCCTCGGCGACGTTTGCCGAAGTCTCGAATCCGACGAACGAGTAGTAAGAGATGATCGCCCCGGCCAGGATCGCCAGTGCGGGCGACGATCACGATGAGCAGACCACTCAATTCGATGACGGTCATCACGACATTGCTTTTCACCGACTCACTGATGCCGCGGGCGTTGAGCGCGGCGACCAGGCAGAGGAAGACAATGGCCGCCGGGATGGCAGGGATGTCGACGAACGTAGCGAGGTAATCGCCCGCGAAGGCCAGCGCCAGTCCGGCCGCACTGGTGACCCCGGCGGCCAGCATGCAGAACCCGACAAGGAACGACACCAGCGGTTGCCGAAAGGCACGCTCGGCGAACACCACAGCACCACCGGCCCGCGGATACTTTGTGACGAGCTCGGCGTAGGAACCTGCCGTCAGGAGTGCGAGCAGCGGTGCCCACAGCACTCCTCCGACCTTGCCGGACAGCACGCCCATCAGTGCATAGATGCCCGCCCCGAGCACGTCACCGAGAATGAACAGGAACAGCAGCGGCCCGGTGATCTGGCGTTTGAGTTTGCTGTCCGTCATCTACCCCGCCGAACGTTGGCTTGTGTGCGCTGTTTCAGCGAAGAATGGCACACAAGCCAACGTTCGATGCCAAAACTTTAGAACGCCGCCTCGTCGAGTTCCATCACCTCGTTGTCGATGGTCTCGATGACCTGGCGGGTGCTGGTGAGCAGCGGCAGGAAGTTCTTCGCGAAGAACGAGGCCGCCGCGATCTTGCCTTCGAGGTAGGCACGGTCGTCGCCGGAAGCGCCCTGGCCGGATGTCGCCGGCAGCCCGGCTCCGGCGTCGAGCTTCTCGATCGCCACCGCGGCCTGGCGGGCCAGCAGCCAGCCGAGCAGCAGGTCGCCGACCGACAGCAGGAAGCGGACCGAACCGAGGCCGACCTTGTAGATGCTGGCCTGATCCTCCTGAGCAGCCATCAGGTACCCGGTCAGCGAGGCCGCCATGCCCTGCACGTCCTCCAGCGCGGTGGACAGCAGTGCACGCTCGGTCTTGAGCCGCCCGTTGCCCGACTCGTTCTTGATGAACTGCTCGATCTCACCGGCCACGAACGCCAGCGCCTGACCCTTGTCGCGGATGATCTTGCGGAAGAAGAAGTCCTGCGCCTGGATGGCGGTGGTGCCCTCGTACAGCGAATCGATCTTGGCGTCGCGGATGTACTGCTCGACCGGGTAGTCCTGCAGGAAGCCCGAACCGCCGAAGGTCTGGAGGCTCTCGGTCAGCTTGGCGTAGGCCTGCTCGGAACCGAAGCCCTTGACCACGGGCAGCAGCAGGTCGTTGACCTTGTGGGCCAGCTCGCCCTCGATGCCGTGCACCGCTGTGGCGACGTCCTTGTCCTGGAAGGTCGCGGTGTACAGGTACAGCGCGCGCATGCCCTCGGCGTAGGACTTCTGGGTCATCAGGCTGCGACGGACATCAGGGTGATGGGTGATGGTGACGCGCGGTGCGGTCTTGTCCATCATCTGGCTCAGGTCGGCACCCTGGACGCGCTCCTTGGCGTACTCGAGCGCGTTGAGGTAACCGGTCGACAGGGTGGCAATAGCCTTGGTGCCCACCAGCATCCGGGCCATCTCGATGACGTCGAACATCTGCGCGATGCCGTCGTGCACCTCGCCGACCAGCCAGCCCTTGGCGGGTACGCCGTGCTGACCGAAGGTCAGCTCACAGGTGGTCGAGACCTTCAGGCCCATCTTGTGCTCGACGTTGGTGACGAAGGCGCCGTTGCGCTCGCCCGGTTCGCCGGTCTCGGGATCGAAGTGGAACTTGGGCACGAAGAACAGCGACAGCCCCTTGGTGCCGGGACCCGCGCCCTCGGGACGGGCGAGCACCAGGTGGAAGATGTTCTCGAACATGTCATCGGAGTCGCCGGACGTGATGAACCGCTTCACGCCGTCGATGTGCCAGGAGCCGTCCTCCTGCTTGACCGCCTTGGTGCGGCCCGCGCCGACGTCAGAACCCGCGTCGGGTTCGGTGAGCACCATGGTGGCGCCCCACCCGCGCTCGGCGGCCAGGATGGCCCACTTCTTCTGCTCTTCGGTGGCCAGCTTGTAGAAGATGCTGGCGAAGCCTGCACCGCCGCCGTACATCCAGACCGCGGGGTTGGCGCCGAGCACATGCTCGGCCAGTGCCCAGACGATCGCGCGGGGCACCGGCGTCCCGCCGAGCTCCTCCTCGATACCGACCTTGTCCCAGCCGGCCTCGGTCACCGCGGCGACGGACTTCTTGAACGCCTCGGGAAGCTTCACGGAGTGGGTCTCGGGATCGAATACGGGCGGGTTGCGGTCGCCTTCGGTGAACGACTCGGCGACTGGCCCCTCGGCCAGGCGGGCCATCTCGCCGAGCATCTCGCGGACCGTATCGGCGTCCAGATCGCTGTACTCGCCTGTACCAAGGGCCTTGTCCAGGCCGAAGACGTCAAACAGGTTGAAGACCTGGTCACGGACGTTGCTCTTGTAGTGGCTCACGTTTCCTCCTCGGTGAGAATGCCACCTAGTGGTTGGGTACTTCGGATAAGTTACCCACCAGTAACTGCGGCTAACTATACCGTTCAGTAACTTCAACGCAAAGCGATCGCGAGCAATTTCCGGTACCTAACTAACCCAGTGGTTGATCGGGCCGCGACACGACTCTGAAAGCCCGTTGTGAGCAGGCACTTCGTCAACCTGTGACGATTGTCACGAATGTGCCGATAAGGTGGCCCGATGCGACGTGTGGTGGTGTGGGGAACAGGCAATATGGGCGCAACGGCGATCCGGTCGACGGTGGCGTTCCCAGGTCTAGAGCTCGTGGGTGTCATCACGTCGTCACCGGACAAAGCTGGCAAAGAAGCGGCATCGTTCACGTCTCTGCGCGAGGCCACCGGGATCACCGTCACCACCGACGTCGACGCGGCGCTGGCAGAGTGCGATGCCGTGGCCTACATGGCCTCCGGTGACACTCGCCCCATCGAGGCGATCGCCGACATCGAGCGGTGCCTACGGGCGGGCAAGCAGGTGGTGACGCCGTCGCTGTACTCGCTGTACGACCCGCGTTCCGCACCGCCGGAGTGGGTGGACCAACTCACCGGGGCCGCCGTCGAGGGCAACGCTTCGCTACTGGTCAGCGGCGTCGACCCGGGGTGGGGCAACGATGCGCTCGCGGTGATCGCGGCCGGGTTGTGCACCCGGATCCGCACCATCCGCTGTCAGGAGATCTTCGACTACTCGACCTACAACCAGCCGCATTCGGTGAAGGTGCTGTGTGGTTTCGGCGGCTCCATGGCCGAGACACCGATGATGCTGTTGCCGTCCATCCCGACCATGGTGTGGGGCGGCAACATCCGCCTCGTCGCCCGAGGGCTGGGCCTGGAGATCGACGAGATCACCGAAGACGTCCAGCGCCGCCCGCTGGAGAAGCCGGTCGAGAACGTCATGGGACGGTTCGAACAGGGCACCCAGGGCGCGTTCTATCTCAAGGTCATCGGCTGGGCCGGCGGTCGGGAACGGATCGTCATCGAGCACATCACGCGCATCGACCCGTCGTGTGCGCCGGACTGGCCGCAACCCGATGAGGGCGTCGGCGACCACCGTGTGATCATCGACGGCGATCCGGAGCTGACGATCCTGGTGCGCGCCGATGTGCCCGGCGGTACCCGCGCCGACGGCGGCAACACCACCGCGACCAACCGGCTTCTGGGGGCCATCGACTGGCTGGCCACCCAGAAGCCCGGCATCTACGACGGTCTCGACGTTCCCCTGCAATCGAGCCTGCCCGCCGACCTGCAAGCGACGCGCTGGGCCTGATTTTCTCCTGCTCGCGGGTCAGGCCTCCGCCGGCTCGGGAGTTGCCTGCGGCGAATCCGCGTCGGGCAGCTGACCCACGAGGTACTCGGCGAGCCCCCCGATGGTCGGATAGTCGAACACCGCGGTCGCGTTGATGGTGAATGCGCCGCCGAACTGACTGTGCAACCGGTTGCGGAGTTCGATCGCCATCAGAGAATCCGTGCCGAGGTCCAGGAACCGACTGCTCGCGGCGGGCGGTTGCGCCAGACGCAGGAAGTTCTGCACCTCACGCTGAAGGAATTCGGTGACGAATCCCGCGCGCTGTGGCACCGGGATCTCCTGCAGCTGCCGCAGCAGTTCACTGTCACCGGTCACCTCACCTGCGGCACTCGGCAACACGAGGTCGAGGATCGGCGGCCGCGAACTGCCCAGCACCTTCGCCGCCCGCTGCCAGTTGGCCTTGATGACGGTTGCCTGACCGGTTCCGTTGGCGACGACCTCGGACAGCGCAGCCAACGCCGCCGAGGGATCCAGCGGGGTGAGGCCCTGTGCACTGATATTGGCGGTCGCGGCCTCCGAGGAGGCCATGCCGCCCTGGGCCCAGGGGCCGAAGTTGACCCCGGTGGCGGGCAGGCCCTGCGCCCTCCTTCGCGCGACCAGGCCGTCGAGCAGTGCGTTGGCGGTCGCGTAGTTGGACTGGCCCGGTGAACCGAACAGGCTGGACACCGAGGAGGACACGATGAAGAAGTCCAGCTCGTCGTCCTTGGTCAACCGATCCAGATAGAAGGCGCCGTATGCCTTGGGCACCAAGGTGGTTCGGAACCGGTCCAGGCTCTGCTGGGACAGCAGCGCGTCGTCGAGCACACCGGCCAGATGTGCCACACCGGCCAACGGCGGCAACTCTGCGCGGATGCGCTCCAGCAACTCCGCGACCTCGGATTCGTCGCCGACATCGGCGGCGAAGACGTGGATGCGGGTCTTGTAGCGCTCGGTGATCTCCTCGATCGCCTTCTGCGTATCCGCGTCCGGTGCGCGTCGGCTGGTCAACACGATGTCGCCGGCGCCGAGTTGGGCCAGGTACGACGCCGTGTGCAGCCCGATCGCGCCGAGTCCGCCGGTGATCAGGTAGCTCCGGTCGGGTCGCGGCTGCAGCGGGTTCGGTATCTGCACCACGATCTTCCCGATGTGCCGGGCTTGCTGCATGCGACGGAACGCGGCCCTCGCCTCGGTCAGCGGGTAGATCTCGGCGGGCAATGGTCGCCACTCTTCATTGACCAGACCCTGCGACACCTCAGTGAGCAAGTCGCGGATGCGTTCTGGCTCCTCGAACATCACCGTGTCCAATGCGACGATCTCGTAGGCGATATCGGGTCGGGCCTCGGCCATCTGCTCCGGTGTCCAGATGTCGCGCTTGGCGATCTCGGCGAAGCGGCCGTTCTTGGCGGTGGCCTTCAGCGTGGCCTCGATGAAGCCTTCGCTCGTCAGGCTGTTGAGCACCACGTCCACCCCCTGGCCGTCGGTGTCCGCCAGGATCTGTTCGGCGAAATCCGTTGTCCGCGAGTCATAGACGTACTTCACACCAAGTTTGCGCAGTGTCGCCCGCTTGTACGTGCTTGCCGTGGCGAAGACCGTGGCACCGCACTGCTGTGCCATCTGGACGGCCGCCAGGCCGACACCGCCGCTGGCAGCGTGGATGAGCACCTTGTCGCCCGGCTTCAGTTGCGCCCAGTCGAACGACAGCCGCACCGTGAGTGCCGCAGCGGGAATCGTCGCGGCTTCCACCGCGCTGACCCCGTCGGGGATCTGCGCGAGGAACTGGGACGGCACATTGAACCGGCTGGCGAACGCGCCCTGCATGGAGCCGTAGACGCGCTGGCCGACCTCGAGTCCGGTGACGTCGCTGCCCAATTGGGTGACGACGCCGGCGAAGTCGCCGCCGATCGGTCCGGGATCGCCGGGGTAGAGGCCGAGGACGTTGAGCACGTCCCGGAAGTTGAGGCCGGCGGCCTCGACCCGGACCTGCACGTAGCCCGCTTGCGGTGGCGCCACGTCGGTCTCGGTCACCCGCAGGTTGTCGATCGCGCCACGTTCGGTGGGCGCGAGGACGTAGTCGCCGCCGCGTGGCACCGTGAGATGCCCGCTGCGCGCCCATGGCAGCAACCGGGAAGCCAGCAGCTTCCCTTGCCGCAGTGCGAGCTCCGGTTCGTCGACGGGGTTGGCCAACAGCGCGGTCAGTGCCTGCACCGCTTCCGGTGATCCATCGCAGTCGACGAGCTTGCAGCGCAGCCCCGGCTCTTCGTTGATCGTGGTGCGCCCGAATCCCCACAGCGCCGCCTGCACCGGATCGACCGGCTCGCCGGATTCGGTGGCCACGGCGCCCTCGGTGGCGATCCACAGTCCGTTCGGAAGTTTCACGCCGCCGTCTTGTGAACCGCGTTGCACGGTGTGCACGGCGCCGAGCAGGTTGGCGATCTCGGTCTCGAGTCGCGCCTGGGCGTCGGCATCCGACTCCGCTGCGCCGGGCGCGCTGCTCCGCCAGACGACACCGGAGAACGGCACGCCGCGCTCGGCGGCCTGGACCAGAACCTGTCCCAACGGCTCCGGATCGGTGTTCGGGTCGAACGGGATGCAGCCCGGCACCTTGGCGGCGAGTTCGTCGAAGCCGGCGATCAACCAGGTGCCGTTCGCCGTCCCGGCGTCCTCATCGGCAGCCGGTGCCGACAGTTCATGCCAGCCAAGGGTGTAGAGCAGCCGGGTGGCATCGCCGCCGAGTCCGCGCAGTAACGCTTCTCGGGGCGCGCGTTTGACCGTGAACTCACGAATCCCGCCCAGGCGGTGGCCGTCCCGGTCGACGAAGTCGAGATCGAACACCTGGGTCTCGCTGTCGAGCGCGCTGGTATGCCAGCGTGCGCGGCAGTAGAACCGCCGAGGCATCTTCTCTTTCAGCATGACCTGCCCGTACCGCAAGGGCAGGAACAGGTCGTGTACGCCCTGTTCGGCCGCCAGAAGTGCCGGGAACGCGGGGAAGGCGACACCGGTGCACAGGTCCATCAGCACCGGGTGCATCGGCTCGGTGCCGAGTTGTTCGGCGAGTTCTTCGCCGACGAAGATGTCGCCGATCGCCTCGCCCTCGCCGAGCCACAACGACTTCAGCGACCCGGACCAGGTCGGCCCCCAGGCCAACTCCATGTCGGAGAAGGTTTCGAACAACTCCTGCGGGCGCATGCGGTTGCACCGTTCGATGGCCTCATCGACCGGATCCGACGGTCCGTCCTCCGGCTCGTCAGTGAGGTCGAAGGCGCCACTCACCACGGTGCCGTCGGCGTTCAACGACCATTCGGCGCCGCGCTCGCCGTACGGGCGGCTGTGTACCTGGAAACTCCACTCGTTCTCGCCCCCAAGAGGATGCAGCGTCAGCTGCACCTCCCGAGACGCCTTCTCGGGCAGAATGATCGGTTCGTAGAAGAAGACGTCCTTCACCCGCCCGGGCGGGCCGACCGCGGCCAGCGCCATCGCCGCATAGGTCGCCCCCGGGACGACGACGGTGCCGTAGATGACGTGGTCGGACAGCCACGGCTGCGACTTGACGGACAACCTGCTGGTGTAGACGGTGTCGCCGGAAGCGAGATCCTTTGCACTACCGAGTATTCCGGATACCGCAGGACCATCGACCGAGATGCTGGACGTCTTCGGCCAGAAGCGGCGGTGCTGGAATGGATAGGTGGGCAGTTCGAGCCTGCGATGGGGCCCGCTGTGCAGCGTCGCAAAATCGGGCCGATGACCGCCGACGTAGGCCGCGGCCAACGCGTCGGCGAGCTGGCGCCGGTCGCCGACGCCCTTACGCAGTGAGGCGATCGCCCGCGGCGCCGCCAGGTGTTCCGGCCAGACCTGCACCGCAGCCCCGGTCAGCACCGGTTGTGGACCGATCTCCATCAGTACCGAGCAGCCCAGTGCCGCGACCGTTCGCACACTCTCGGCGAATTGCACCGGCTGACGGGAATGCCGCCGCCAGTAGCCGGCGTCGAGTGGGGTCTGGGCCGTGAGCACGGCGCCGGTGCGGTTGCAGACCAACGGCAACGTCGGCGTGGCGTAGTGCAATTGCGCTGCGTACGCCTCGAACTCATCGAGCACCGGGTCCAGGAGTTCCGAGTGGAACGCGTGGCTCGTGTCCAGCCACGTGCAGCGGATCGCCTCGTCACTGAACCGGGCGACGATCTGTTCCAGATCCTCGCCCGGGCCAGACAGGACGGTGTTGGGTCCGTTGTAGGCACCGACCGACACCCGCGGGAACTCTCCGGTGATCGCTTCGACGTGCTTGGCGTCGGCGAATACCGCCACCATCCGCCCGCCTTCGGGCAGGCTGCCGAACATCCGGCCGCGTTCGGCCATCAGCCGTGCGCCGTCCTCGATGCTGAATACTCCGGCCACACACGCTGCCGCGTACTGACCCACGCTGTGCCCGAGTACCACATCAGGCTCGATGCCCCACGACTGCCACAGCCGTGCCAGCCCCATCTCGACGGCGAAAATCGCCGGTTGCGCATATGACGTGTGCCGCAGTCTTTCTCCGGCCGCGCCCGCGGTTTCACGATCGGTGGCGAACATCACCTCCAACAACGGCTCCGGCAGCATGTCCTTCACCGCGTCGGCGCACCGGGTCACGGTCTCGGCGAAAACCGGCTCGGCGTCGAACAACTCACGCGCCATCCCCGCATACTGGCTGCCCTGCCCGGTGAACAACCACGCTGTGGTCGGCTGGCGGGTGTGCTCGCCCCGCACCACGCCGGGTCGCACGCGGTTCTCGGCCAGATCGGTCAGGGCCTCGCGCGCACCCGTGACCGAATCCACGACCAGCGCTGCGCGATGCTCGAAATGCGAACGTCCGGTGCCTGCGGTGCGGCACACGTCGTCGAGATCGACGTCAGGGTGTGCGCTCAGCCAGGTTTCGTAACGCTGTGCCAGCGCTGCGAGTGCTTCCGGTGACCGCGCCGACAGCGGAAGGACATGGACGCCGGGCTTCTCAGAAGGAGTTTCCGGTTCGGAATCGGCCGGTGCCGCAGCCCGGGGCGGGGCCTCCTCGAGCAGCACGTGCGCGTTCGTGCCGGTAAACCCGAAGGAGCTCACGCCGGCGCGGCGGGGCCTGCCGTTGGCGTGCCAGGGCATGGCCTTGTCGACCACGCGAACCGGCAGCGAGTCCCACGGGATGTGCGGCGACGGATTGTCGAAGTGCAGGCTCGCGGGGAGTTCGTTGTGCTGAAGCGACAACACGACTTTGATCAGACCGGCGGCGCCAGAGGCGGACTCGAGGTGACCGATGTTGGTCTTCACCGATCCCATCAGCAGCGGTCGGTCCGCATCACGCGAGCCGCCGTAGGCGGCTGCCGCCGCCTGCACCTCGATCGGATCCCCCAGCGGGGTGCCCGTACCGTGCGCCTCGAGGTAGTCGACATCCCCGCCCGTCAGCCCTGCCCTGGTCAGTGCGGTGCCGATGAGCCGTTGCTGTGCGCCACCATTGGGTACCGTCAAACCACTGGAAGCGCCGTCCTGGTTGACCGCACTGCTGGGAATGACCGCACAGATCCGATCGCCGTCACGCTCGGCGTCACTCAGCCGCTTGAGCACCAGGATTCCGCAGCCCTCGCTACGCACGTAGCCGTCCGCGGAGGCGTCGAAGGTCTTGCATCGACCGACGGGGGACAGCATCCGTGCGCGAGATGCCGCGACGACGGTCACGGGACTGAGGAGGACGTTGACACCGCCTGCCAGTACCAGATCGCAGTCACCGGAACGCAATGCCTGGCAGGCCTGATGCACGGCCACCAACGCCGAGCTGCACGCGGTGTCGATCGCCACCGCGGGTCCTTCGAGTCCCAGCGCGAACGCGACCCGACCGGAAATGGCGTTGAGCGCATTGCCGGTGATGAAGTGGGGTTCGATCTTTTCGATCGACTCCGACGACAGCAGGTGGGCGTACTCGTTGGCGGCCACACCGACGAAGATGCCGGTTCGGCTGCCGCGCAATCCGGCAGGCGCGTACCCGGCCCGTTCGAGACCCTCCCACACCATTTCGAGCATCAGCCGCTGCTGCGGCTCGATCCAGACGGCCTCGCGTGGGGAGATACCGAAGAACTCGGGATCGAATCCGTCGATGCCGTCCAGGAATCCGCCGAAGCGCGTGTAGGTCTTGCCCGGAGCATCCGGATCCGGATCGTAGAACTCATCGATGTCGAACCGGTCCTCGGGGACTTCCCGGATCGCGTCGACACCGCCGGACAGCACACTCCAGAAGGCTTCCGGGTCGGGCGCGCCGGGAAAACGGCACGATACCGCGACGACCGCGATCGGCTCGTCCGCGCGCGTCGACATCACCGACGCTGGCGCAGCCGCAGGCGCGGTCTGCTCGCTGAGCCCGAGTACCTCGCCGAGCAGGTAGTCGGCCACGTCGGACAGGCGGGGGTGATCCATCACCAGGGTGATCGGAATCTCGCTGCCCACACCTTGTTCGATGCGCCGCCGCAGCTCGACGGCCATCAACGAATCCATGCCGAGGTCGAAGAATCCTGCATCATCGCGGATCTCGACGGCATCCACGCGGGTCACCTCTGCGACCGCGTTGCGCAGGTAGTCGGTCAGAAGTTTCTTGCGTTGCTGCACCGGGGCACCGGAGAGCTGCTCGACCAACTGAGTCTTCCCTGAGGTGGTCACCGACGGCGTGGTGATCTCGGCAGGCACCTCCCGTGCCAACTCCGCCAGGAATGCCCGCCTACCCGCTTGCTGGTAGAGCGGCAGGAAACGCGCCCAGTCGATCCGAGCCACCACCCCTTGGGCCGACGATGCCCCGACGACATCGGCCATGCCCGCAAGGGCATCTGCCGGTGACAACGTCCGCACGCCGCGCTGATCGAGCCGCGCACGAGATTCGGCATCGGCCATGCCCGCCGACCAGGGACCGAAGTTGACGCTGGTGCCGGCGATGCCCTGCTCCCGCAGGTGCCAGGAGAGTCCGTCGAGGAATGCGTTCGCCGCGCCGTAGGCGGTCTGACCGTATCCGCCCCACACCGAGGCGATCGAGGAGGTGCTGATGAAGAAGTCGAGTTTGTCCTTGGCCGCGGCTTGGCTCAAATGCCATGCACCCCAGACCTTACCGGCGAAAACGCGATCCACTTCGGCGTCGTCCAGGTTGCTTAGGGCCGTGGTGCCGAGCTCGCCGGCAGCATGGACGATCCCGGCCAGCGGTGGTAGCTCGGCGTGCACGCCGGCCAACAGCCGTGCCACATCGTGCGCGTCGGCGACGTCGGCGGCGACCACCCGGATCTCACAGCTGTGTTGCTCGCCCAGTGCGGCGATGCGTTGTTGGGCGGCCTCGTTGGGTGGGCGTCTGCTGGTCAGCACCAGATGCTGGGCGCCGTTTGCGGCCAGGTACCCGGCGATCTCCAGCCCGATCGATCCGAGTCCCCCGGTCACCAGATACGTCGCGTCCGAGCGCAGCGTGAGCGGGATGCCGGTCGGCTCGTCGGTGCGCCGAACCAGCCGGGGGACGTAGACACCCTGATCGCGCAGCGCGATCTGGTCTTCGGTGACCCCCGAATCGCGTGGTGCCGCGACCTGATCGACGAACCGGACCCATTCGGCAGCGCCGTCTCCCGGCAGATCGGCCAGTCCGCCCCACACTTGGGGAAGTTCCAGTGACGCGGCACGACCGAAGCCCCACAGGCAACTCTGATCCGGGGCCACGGTGTCGGTGTCGGTGACGCGCTGTGCGCCACGGGTCACGACCCAGATGGGTGCGCGCAGTTCAGCGGCCACCGCGGCGCGGAAAAGTCGCCGGGTTCCGCCGAGGATCCGGTGCTGCATCCGCAACAGTGACTGCATCGAGGGCGCGCCACCGGTGGTGTGGGCGTCCAGCGCGCCGACATGCACGATGCGCAGCGTTGAATCGTCCACTGCCGCAGCACGTAATGCGTCGGCGAGCTTTTCCTCGTCGGCGTCGGACACCGGCAACTCAAGCATGCGGTGCCGGTAGCCGCGTGCGGTCAGCACCTCGACCAACGGTTGAACTGCCGAGGAATCTTCCCCGACGAGGAGCCAGGTGGCTGCCGCCTCGGGTTGCCCGACGGGTGTGGCGGTCGCCTTCTCCCAGCGGATTTCGTAGCGGTCTTCTGCCGTTGCCTGGGAGTTGCGTTGTCGGTTGTGCTGCGCCGCAAGCTTGTTCAGCACGCTCAAGGTCTGTTGATCCTCGCCCGTGCCATCGAGCAGGGTTGCGAGCTCCTCAAGCCGCCCCTCCTCAAGAAGCCGGACGGCCTTACTGGAGGCATGGTGTGGTTGTTGAACGGTGCTGCTCCGCGTGTCAGCCCAGTTGTCCGAGTACCAGTACTGGCGGTGTTCGAACGGATAGGTGGGCAGATCGAGCTTTCGCGCAGGAGTCTGCCGCAGGGCCGCGAAGTCGGGCAGATGGCCCAAGACGTACGCGTCGGCAACGGCTTCGGTGATCTGCCGGTGGTCGGCGGTCGTCCGGCGCATCGAGGTGATCACGCGCGGTGCGGTGGCCGCGTCGGGCCATGTTCCCAGGGCCGTGGCGGTCAGCACCGGCCGGGGACCGATCTCGAGCAGGACTTTGCAGTTCAGGTCGGCGAGAGTGCGCACGCTCTTGGCGAACTCCACCGGCTGGCGGGCGTGCCTGCGCCAGTAGGCGCCGTCGAGCTTGACGCTCCTGCCGAGTGCGGCGCCGGTGCGGTTGTCGATCAGAATTCGTTGTGGCGGATGGAAAGTGAATCGTTGCGCATACGACTCGAACTCGTCGAGGATCGGGTCCAGCAGCGCTGAGTGGAATGCGTGGCTGGTGTCGAGCCAGTCACAGCGGACACCGGCGGCGACAAGTCCGGCCACCGCCTTCTCCAGATCCTGCCCGGGTCCGGACAGCACGGTGTTGGCGCCGTTGTAGGCGGCGACCGACAGCGTCGGGAACTCGTCGGTGAGGCTCTCGACGCGTTCGGCGGCGGTGAACGCCGCGACCATCCGGCCGCCCTCGGGCAAACTGCCGAAGAGGCGGCCGCGTTCGGCCATCAACAGTGCGCCGTCGGTGAGGCTGAAGACCCCCGCGACGCAGGCCGCCGAGTACTGGCCGACGCTGTGGCCCAGCACCACGTCCGGCTCGAGGCCCCACGACTGCCAGAGGTGGGCGAGACCCATTTCCAGCGCGAACAGGGCGGGCTGCGCGTAGGAGGTCTGCCGCAGCGTCTCTTCGCACTCCGGGCTGTCCAAGTCGAAAACAACGTCCAGCAGAGGCTTCTCGAGGACGTCGGCGACAGCAGCCGCGCAACGGTTCAGCGTCTCGGCGAAAACCGGCTCGGTGTCGTACAACTCCCGGGCCATGCCGGGGTACTGGCTGCCCTGGCCGGTGAACAGCCACGCGGTCTTCGGTGCGTCCTGGGATTCTCCGCGGACCAGGCCAGGTGCGGGGCGGTCGTCGGCGAGGGCGCCCAGCAGTTCGATGGCGGATTCTCTCGAATTGACCACCAACGCGGCCCGGTGTTCGAGGTGGGCCCGACCCGCCCCTGCTGTGAAGCACACGTCCGCCAGTCCCGCGTCCGGCTGCGCGTTCAACCAGTTGCGGTACTGGCCGGCGAGTTGCACCAGGGCGGTCGGTGTCCGCGCCGAGAGCGGAAGGACGCTGAACCGTCCATCCCCGGTCTGTTCGTCGATCCTGGGTGCCGTACCGGGTACCTGAGGCGCGACCGGTGCTTCTTCGAGAATGACGTGGGCATTCGTTCCGGCGAACCCGAACGAGCTGATACCCGCGATGCGGGCCCGGTCATTGCGCTCCCAAGCGGTGGCTTCTTTGACGACCTGCACCGCAAGCCGGTCCCACGGAATGTGTGGCGACGGATTCTGGAAATGCAGGTGCGGCGGCAGCAACTCGTGCTCAAGCGAGAGGATCACCTTGATGACACCCGCGATACCCGCGGCCGCTTCGAGGTGCCCGATGTTCGTCTTGGCCGAGCCCATCAACAGCGGCCGGTTCGCCTCGCGTCCGATACCGAACGCCGCACCGGCGGCCTGGGCTTCGATCGGGTCGCCCAGCGATGTTCCCGTGCCGTGCGCCTCCAGATATCCGACGTCACCGGGTGCGACGCCGGCGCGCTTGAGCGCGTCGGCGATAACCCGTTGCTGGGCAACGCCGTTCGGCACCGTCAAGCCGCCCGACGCGCCGTCCTGGTTGATTGCGCTGCCGCGGATCACGGCCCGGATCCGGTCACCGTCGGCGATTGCGTCCTCGAGGCGCTTGATCACGATGACACCGCAACCCTCGCCGCGCACGTAGCCGTCGGCGGCCGCGTCGAACGTCTTGCACCGGCCGTCGGGTGCGAGCATGTGCGCATGGGAGAACGTGATCATGGTGGCGGGAGTGAGCAGCACGTTCGCGCCGCCTGCCAGCGCGAGGTCACACTCTCCCAGGCGGAGCGCCTGGCACGCCTGATGGATTGCCACCAACGACGAGCTGCAGGCCGTGTCCACGGCCACCGAGGGGCCCTGCAGGCCCAGCCGGTAGCTGATCCGCCCCGCCGCCGCGGCGTTCGACGTCCCGATGGCCATGTAGGCCTCGATTTCGGGATAAGTCAGCTCGTCGGACGCCATGCCCAGGTAGTCGTGGGTGGCCAGGCCCACGAACACGCCGGTGTTGGAGTTGGCCAGGTCCGAGGGTGCTGTGCCCGAGTGTTCCACCGCGCGCCACGCCGTTTCCAGCAAAAGCCGATGCTGCGGGTCCATCAGCCTGACCTCGCGCGTCGACATGCCGAAGAACGGCGCGTCGAACCCGGTCACGTCATCGACGAAGCCGGCGCGACGGGTCACGACCTTGCCGGGCACACCGGGCTCCGGGTCGAAGAAGTCGTCGGCATCCCAGCGGTCCTTCGGCACGTCCGAAATCGCGTCGCGGCCCTCGCTCAGAACGTCCCAGAACCCGTCGGCGTCCGGGGCGCCCGGAAAACGGGCCGCATAGCCGACGATGGCAAAACGGGCCGGTGGCTCAAGCGTACGTTCGGTGGATGCCATGCGGTTATCCTCCTTGTATCGGCGGTCAGAATGACACTCTGCGCGACGTCTGCAGCGACAGGTAACCGACCCCCCGTCGCACACTATTGCACGCGCAGGTGTGGTATGCAGCAGTTCGCTGTCGCTGCGCGTTCCTGTGCGGGTAGAACCTTGGGTATGTTGGGCCGCGGGGAGTTCCGCCGGATCTGGAGCCTGTCGGAGCCGGAGTATTTGAGAGGGAAAAGTTTTGCGCATCGGGAAGATAACGGTTGGCGCACTTGATGAATGGTCGTTGAGTCCTGGATCGGTCACTTCGTGGCACCCGACGGCAACGGCTGCCGAGAGGGCGAAAAGAGCTCCGGTCAGTTCGGTCCCGGTGAGTTACATGCAAAGCCAACACCTTCGTAACTACAGCGAACGCACAGCGGCGGGATTGAACTTCTCCCGCCAGATCATCGCCAGCTGTGAAGTCGCCGGACAGTGCGATATCCCGGCTATGGATCATGCCGTAAATGCCTACCTACGCCGGCACGACACTTTCCGAAGTTGGTTCGAACAATCCGATGACGGAAAGTTCGTCCGTCATGCCATCGATGATCCGGCTGACATCGAATTCGCACCTGTCGATCAGGGTGTCATGACCGTCGAGGAAATTCGCGCGCACGTCACCGACATACCTAATCCACTGGAGTGGGGTTGCTTCACTTTCGGGGTAATCCAGAACGAGGATCACTTCACTTTCTTTGCCGCCATGGATCACGTCCACGGAGACGCGACGTTGATCGGCACCACGATGATGGAAGCAAACGGAATGTATTCGGCGATGAGCGGCAGCGGTCAGGCTCTGACGCTGCCCGATGCCGGTAGTTTCGACGACTTCTGTGTCCGCGAGCGGGAGTACACGTCGGAATTGACGTTGGATTCGCCGGGAGTGCGGGCCTGGATCGACTTCGCCGAGAACAATGGTGACGGTTTCCCGGAATTCCCGCTGCCGCTGGGTAATCCGGATGAGTCGACCAGCAGCGCCTGGTCCTCCGAAGTCCTGATGGATCCCGCGCAGACAGAGCGCTTCGAATCAGCCTGCGCGGGTGCGGGCGCGCGCTTCGTCGGTGGCTTGTTCGCCTGTCTGGGCCTGGTGGAGCACGAGTTCACCGGTGCACTCACCTATCACGGCCTGACCCCGAGGGATTCGCGCACAGCCGGCGACAATTTCATGACACAGGGTTGGTTCACCGGCCTGATTCCGATCACGGTCCCGGTTGCGGCGACCTCTTTCAACGACGCCGCGTGGGCCGCCCAGGCGTCTTTCGATTCGGGCCTGGACATGGCGAGAGTGCCGTATTACCGGGTAATGGAGTTGGCGCCGTGGTTGAACTGGCCACAGCCGAACTTTCCGGTATCGAACTTTCTGCACGGTGGCGCTGCTCCGCTCAACGCCATCCTCGCCGCAGGTGACATGGGCCTTGCGAACAATATCGGAATGTATCCGGACGATCGTTTCTCGTATCAATTGACGATCTACATATTCCGGTACGGGGAAGGCACGGTCATGGCGATCATGCATCCTGACAACCCGGTCGCCGCGAAATCGGTCACCCGCTATCTGGAGGCGATGAAGTCCGTATCGGCACGGGTCGCGGACAGCGGGCACTGGGGACGCGTCGCGTAGCTTTGGGCTCACGTGATGAGGCGGCAGGTGAAGGTATGAGGGCGAAATGCGACGGTTAGCCGATCTCGTGGCGCGGTGGCCCTGGGCGGTGATCGGGGTCTGGATCGCGGTCCTGATCGCCCTGCCGCTGGCTGCCCCGTCGATCGCTGACATGGCCGAGAAACATCCGCTCGCCATCCTGCCCAGCGATGCACCGTCCAGCGTCACCGCTCAGAAGATGACCGAGGCTTTCCAGGAATCGGGCAACGATGACCTGCTTCTGGTGGCGTTGATCAACGAGAAGGGGCTGGGCCCCGCCGACGAGGCGGCCTACCGCAAGCTGGTCGACGCGCTGCGCGACAACATGGCAGATGTCGTGTCGGTGCAGGACTTCATCAGCACGCCACAATTACGCGAGTTCCTGACCAGCGAGGACAAGACGACCTGGGTACTGCCGGTCAGTCTCGAGGGTGAGTTGGGCACGCCTCGGGCGTTCGAGTCGTTCAACCGGGTTTCCGGCATCGTCGAACGCAGCACCGCGGGCAGCCCGCTGACCGTGCATCTCACCGGCCCCGCGGCCACCGCCGCCGACCTCACTGTCGCAGGTGAACGGGATCGCCTGCCGATCGAGATCGCGATCGCCGTCCTGGTCCTCGGGGTGCTGTTATTGGTGTACCGCAATGCGGTCACGATGCTGCTGCCGTTGGTGACGATCGGGTCGTCCCTGCTGATCGCCCAGGCTCTGGTGGCGGCCTATTCCGAGCTGACCGGTTCAGGGGTCTCGAACCAGTCCATCATCTTCCTGAGTGCGATCATGGCCGGCGCCGGAACGGATTACGCGGTCTTTCTCATCAGCCGCTATCACGACTATTTGAGAATGGGCGCGGATTCCGATCTGGCGGTCAAGAAGGCGATGATCTCGATCGGGAAGGTGATCGCGGCATCCGCCTCCATGGTGGGTATCACTTTCCTGCTTTTGAGCTTCACGAAAATGGGAGTGTTCCGGACGGTCGGTGTGGCGTCGGCGATCGGGATCGGTGTCGCATTCCTGGCCGGGGTGACGCTGCTTCCCGCGATTCTGGTACTCGCCGGGCCGCGCGGCTGGGTCAAGCCGAGACGCGAACTGACTGCGCGTTTCTGGCGGCGTTCGGGTATCCGGATCGTCCGCCGACCGGTGGCACATCTGATCGCCAGTGCACTGGTCCTGGCCATATTGGCCGGCTTCGCGATCTTTGCGAAATACAATTACGACGATCGTAAAGTCGTGGCGGCGTCGGCGCCGAGTTCAGTCGGATATGCGGCGTTGGAACGTCATTTCCCGATCAACCAGTCCATCCCCGAATACATCCTCATCCAGTCACCGCATGACCTGCGCACCCCGCGGGCTCTCGCCGATCTGGAGCAGTTGGCCTCGCGCGTCGCGCAGTTGCCGGATGTCGGGCTGGTCAGCGGCATCACCCGGCCCCTCGGCGAAGTCCCGCCCGAGTTCAGGGCCACCTATCAGTCGGGCCTGGTCGGTTCGCGGCTGGCGGACGGCTCCGCCCAGATCGGCCAGCGCACCGGTGACTTGAATCGACTGGCGTCCGGGGCCAACACATTGGCCGACAGCCTGGCCGATGTCCGCGCCCAGATCAACCAGATTGCGCCCAGCATCCAAAGCCTGGTCACCACGTTCACTTCGATGCGAGCCGAATACGGTGGCGACAAGTTGGTGCGGGACGTCGACGCCGCCGCCAAGCTCATCGACAGCGTCAACGCGCTCGGCAATGCCATGGGCGTGAACTTCACCGCGGCCAAGAACTTGTTCGCCTGGATAGGCCCAGTTCTCATGGCGCTGGACGGCAACGCGGTGTGCGACGCCAATCCGTCCTGCAGCGATACCCGCGCGCAGTTCCGGAAGCTGACCGACCCGCGTAACGAGGGAAACCTCAACCAGATCAACGATCTCGCGCACCAGCTCAGCGTCGATGACACCCAGACGCTCAACGCCACAGTGAAGAAGCTGAACGGTGTGTTGGCAAACGTCGCCAAGACGGTCGACGCGATGGGGCTGAACAAGCCCGGCGGTCCGCAGTCGGGCATGACCCAGCTGCAGCAGGGCGCCAACCGCCTGGCCGGCGGTAGCCGGGAAGTGGCAGGCGGAGTCGACGAAGTCGTCCAACAGGTGAAGGTGATCGCCGCCGGGCTCAACGAGGCGTCTGCCTTCCTGCTGTCGATGCGCACCAACGCTGCGGACCCGTCGCAGGCGGGGTTCAACATCCCGGCCGAAGTGCTGGGCCTGCCGGACTTCAAGAAGGCCGCCAAGGCGTTCATCTCGCCGGACGGTCGCTCGGTGCGGTACCTGGTGCAGACCAAACTCAATCCGTTCAGCCCCGAGGCGATGGATCAGGTCACGGAGATCAACAACGTCGCCCGCGACGCCCAGCCGAACACCGCCCTGGCGGACGCTTCGATATCGATGGGCGGGTTCCCCGCCGCACTGCGGGATACCCGCGACTATTACCAGCAGGACATCCGGTACATCATCGCCGCGACGCTCATCGTCGTGCTGCTGACCCTGATGTTGCTGTTACGTGCGGTGGTCGCGCCCCTGTATCTCGTCGGTTCCGTGGTGATCTCGTACTTCGCGGCCATCGGGATCGGTGTCCTGGTATTTCAGTACATACTGGGCCAGCCGTTGCATTGGAGCGTGCCGCCGCTGGCCTTCGTGGTGCTGGTCGCGGTGGGCGCCGACTACAACATGCTTCTGGTATCGCGAATGCGGGACGAGTCTCTGCACAGCACGCGTTACGGCGTTATCCGCACGCTGGGTTCGACGGGCGGTGTGATCACCGCGGCGGGTCTCATCTTCGCCGCCTCGATGGCCGGTCTCATGTTTTCCAGTATCGGCATCGCGGTGCAGAGCGGTTTCATCATCGGTGTCGGAATTCTGCTGGATACCTTTGTGGTGCGCACCATTACGGTGCCTGCCATCGCGGCCCTGGTGGGGCGGGCGAACTGGTGGCCGTCACGACCGGGTGCGCGGCGCTTGACATCGCAAGCGCCGCCCGAACCGGCCGGACAGCCGGGTTAGCACGGGCACGGGATGTATGTGAAACTACGACGCGAAGCGCAGCGGTCAGGAGTAGGGATGAAAAGACTCCTTGCAGGACTTGTAGTCCTGGTGACGGTCAGCGGCTCAGGATCCTTCGGTGTCTCCGGGAGTGCGCGGGCCGATGAGTTGCCTGCGCCCGCGCCGCCCGCGCCCGCACCGGCCCCGTGGGGACCGGATCCGGGTACGGCGTACGCGCTGGGTGGCGCCCATGTTCTGGGCATTCCGTACGACGAGTACATCCGGCGCACCGGCGCCGACTGGTTCCCGGGGATGAAGCGGGTGAAGGTCGACTATCCGGCCGGGCAGGTTCAGGGCCACGTCCTGGAACGCATGTTTCCCGGCATCGGCCGGGTGGGCGAGGAGATTTACCCGGGCATCGGGCTCGACGGTCCCAGCATCGGGGAGTCGGTCGACGAGGGCGAGGGCAATCTCGAAACGGCGATCCGCAACGGTGGCCCCGGCAGGGCGATGGGGCTGTCCGAGGGAGCGCTGGTGCTCAACGCGGTGAAGGCGCGGCTGGCGAATGATCCGACCGCGCCGCCGCCGGATCAACTGACCTTCGCGACGTTCGGCGACCCGATCGCGAAGCACCCGTTCGGCGAGAGCTTCCTGACCCAGATGTTCCCGGTCGGCAGCGTCGTGCCTGCGATGGACTACCGGATCCCGGCCCCGGTCGAGAGCCAGTATCACACCGACCAGTTCGTCTCGGCCTACGACAGCATCGCCGACTTTCCCGACCGGCCGGACAACGTGTTCGCTCTCGCCAACTCGATCGCCGGCCTGGCCACCGGTCACACCGCGATTGCGTTCACCAACCCGAGCAACGTCCCGCCGCAGAACATCAGAACGACGGTCAACTCGAAGGGTGCGACGACGACGACGTACCTGGTTCCCGAGCAGCACCTGCCCCTGGTGCTGGGCGCCAAGTACCTCGGGTACGACGAGAACACGCTGAATCAACTGGACGCGATTCTGATGCCGCGGGTGAATGCGGGCTATTCACGGAACGACGATCCGGCCACCGCCCCGGTGCAGGTGGATCCGGTGCACGGCTTCGACCCACTGGAGGTCACCGAACCCGCCAACGAGGCGACGTTCGGGGGCGGCGGCGATCCCATGTCAGAACTCGTCAACGGTGCGTTGTCTGTGCTGAACGCCCCCGGCGCAGGCTGAGCCGACGGATTCGACGAGTTACGGACGTGATGTGATGTCTACCCAATCCTCCATTCTCTCGATGCTGCACGGACGTGCCAGTCTGCGTCCCGACGAGGTGGCGTTCACGTTCACCGATTACGTCCACGACGCGCCCGACGTTGCCGAGACCTTGACGTGGTCGCAGCTGTCCCGCCGGACCGTCAATGTCGCGCGGGCGATCCGTCTGCACGGGTCGGTCGGCGACCGGGCGGTGATCCTGGCCCCCCAAGGCCTGGAATACATCCTGGCCTTTCTCGGAGCCATGCAGGCCGGGCTCGTCGCGGTACCGCTCCCGCTGCCCCATCGCGGTTCGAGTCACGACCGGGTGAGTTCGGTTTTCGCCGATACCCTGCCCTCGGTTGTTCTCACCACCTCCGCGGTCGCCGCGGACGTCGGCGATTACGTCGCCCACGCAGGCCTGGACACCGCGCCGAAGATCATCGAGATCGACTCGCTGAATCTGGACGCCGAGGCGGACGGCGGACCGAGCCTCGAGGCGGCGGAACTGCCCAGCACCGCGTATCTGCAGTACAGCTCCGGTTCGACCCGGGTGCCCACCGGCGTCATGGTCTCGCACCGCAACCTCCAGGTGAATTTCGAGCAGCTGATGCGGGGCTTGTTCGCGGGCGCGAATGTCAAAACCTCGTCCGATATGACGATCGTGTCGTGGTTGCCCTTCTACCACGACATGGGTTTGGTGCTGGGCGTGTGCGCACCCATCCTGGGCGGCTTTCCCGCCACGCTGATGAGCCCCGTGGCGTTCTTGGAGCGGCCGGCCAGATGGATACGTGCGCTGGCCGAGAATCCTCATGCTTTTTCGGCGGCGCCGAACTTCGCTTTTGACCTGGCCGCCACTAAAACCAAGGACGCGGACCTCGACGGACTCGACCTCGGCGGGGTGCTCGGCATCATCAACGGCGCCGAACGTGTCGAGCGGGCCACCTTGGAACGCTTTGCAGATCGGTTCGCCCACTTCAATTTTCGGGACCATATGCTGCGTCCCTCGTACGGACTGGCCGAGGCAACCGTCTTCGTGACATCCGGTACCTGGAGTGAATCCGCCGAGGCCGTCCGCTTCGATGTCGACGAATTGTCGGCGGGCCGCGCGCGGCGGTGCGCACGCGGCGAGGCCGGTTCATCGCTCGTGCGATACAGACTGCCGCAATCGCCCGTGCTACGGATCGTCGACGTCGACACCAGCCGGGAGTGCGCGCAGGACGTGGTCGGCGAGATCTGGGTGCACGGCGACAATGTCGCGGCAGGCTACTGGAGCAGGCCACCGGAGGAACAGCGGTGCTTCGGCGCCACGGTCGCCGACCCGACGCCGGGCACCCCCGCCGGACCGTGGCTGCGGACCGGGGATCTGGGCTTCGTCTCCGAAGGCGAGCTGTTCATCGTCGGCCGCATCAAGGATCTGCTGATCATCCGGGGGCGTAATCACTATCCCGAGGACATCGAGGCGACGGTCCAGCAGATCACCGGTGGGCGGGTCGCGGCGATCTCGGTTTCGACGAACAGCACCGAGAAGCTGGTCACGGTCATCGAGGTCAAGAAGCGGGAGAAGTCCACGCTGGAGGCCGTGCACTGGCTCAGCGGGGTCAAGAGCGACGTCACCTCCGCGGTGTCCAACGCACACGGTTTGAACGTGGGGGATCTCGTGCTGGTGCCACCCGGCTCGATCCCCATCACGACGAGCGGCAAGATCCGGCGCGCCGCCTGCGTGGAGCAGTACCGGCAGGATGAATTCGTCCGGTTGGACGCCTGAGCTACAGACCGATCAATCCCGCGGCGAGCAGCACGCATCCGACCGCGGCCAACAGCACCGCCACATGGCGGCGGCGCCGCGACCGCAACCAGTCGTGCAGTGCCGACAGCGCCGCGCGGGTACGTTCCGGGGCTACCAGGTAGGAGATCAGCGGGATCTCCACAAGCCCGAACGCCACCACGTTGAACAGCAGTAAGGCACCGACCTGGGTGCCTGCCGCAGCGCCTGAGGCGACGATGAGCGCCAGCGCGGCGAGGTAGTCGACCGACGGCAGCGCGATGCCCAGGCCCGCGGCGCCTGCCGTCCACAGCGAATGGCCGCTGAGCAACTGCCGGACGCGCAGCATGAGCTGACGGGGTTTCCCGTCGGCTGGGCCTGCCGACCACCCGGGTCGCGGCCGCACCAGGCCCATGGCCACCGCCGCCGCGACGGCCAGCGTCATCGCCCCCACCACCAGCTGCACCCTGGGCAGGGTGAAATGGGCTGATCCCAGGGCCGGCCGGAGGATGAACAGCACGATCACCCCTACCGTGGCGCCCATCGCGAACCCGCCGGCAAGGAAGGCGAGCAGCTGCAACAGCGGCCGGGGCCGGTTGAGCATCAGGACGGTCATCCCGATCCGGAACGGCTCCAGGCTGACGGCAGCGGCCATCACCAGGAGCGTGATCCACATGACGGGTCAGGTTACCGTCCGGGCGGAGGCGGGTTCTGTTCAGCACGATTTTGACGCCGCACGCATGGCAGGACGGGTCGAGGCACCCCTGACCTGTCCGCCGCGCTCGACGACGTGTCAAGATGGATTTCTTATGAGCGCAACAGATCTGAGCCCGACGTCGCTGCGTGAAGCGTTCGGTCACTTCCCGTCCGGCGTCATCGCGATCGCGGCGCAGGTCGAGGGCACGCTGATCGGTCTGGCCGCCAGCACCTTTGTACCGGTGTCGCTGGATCCGCCGCTGGTGTCGTTCTGTGTGCAGAACGACTCGACCACCTGGCCCAAGCTCAAGGACCTGGCGTTCCTGGGTATCAGCGTGCTGGGGGAGTCGCACGACGGCGCGGCGCGGACACTGGCCGCCAAAACCGGCGACCGATTCGCCGGCCTGAAGACAGAGTCACGCGAGAGCGGTGCGGTGTTCATCCACGGCACCAGCGTCTGGTTGGAGAGCGCCATCGAACAGTTGGTGCCTGCCGGGGACCACACGATCGTGGTGCTACGGGTGCACGACATCACTGTGCACGACGATGTGGCTCCGATCGTTTTCCACCGCAGCGCTTTTCGCAAACTGGGCGGTTGACGCGGCGATCAGGGGCGTTGGGCGAGCTCTTCGCGATATCTCGCGACGCGCTGCTCGAGCTCGGTGGCATCCGCCGGGCGCCCCTCCTTGCGGGCCAGATCGGCGCGGGCAGACAGTTCGCGGATTGCGGTCCGAATATCGTTGACGCTCTGGGTATGTCCCATGCTCATCGGGCTGCCTTTCGACGGTGATTGGCTGCTTACGACGAGCGTACCCGCCAACGTGAAACGGCTGCGAGAATCGCGGCGGATTCTCGCAGCCAGTTCACGGTCGGCGCTGAGGACGACTACTTGCGGAAAAGCTTGTTACCCAGCCACACAATGGGGTCGTACTTGCGGTCGGCCACGCGTTCCTTCATCGGAATCAGCGCATTGTCGGTGATCTTGATGTGTTCCGGGCAAACCTCGGTACAGCACTTGGTGATGTTGCAGAAGCCGAGGCCGTTCTCTTCCTGCGCCATGTCACGCCGGTCCAGCGTGTCCAGCGGATGCATCGACAGCTCAGCCTGTCGCATCAGGTACCGCGGGCCTGCGAACGCCTCCTTGTTTTCTTCGTGATCACGCACCACATGGCACACGTTCTGGCACAGGAAGCACTCGATGCACTTGCGGAACTCCTGGCTGCGGTTCACGTCCTCCTGCTGCATGCGGTAATCGCCGGGTTGCAGGTCCTTGGGCGGGGTGAATGACGGGATCTCGCGCGCCTTGGTGTAGTTGAAGGACACGTCGGTCACCAGGTCGCGCATCACCGGGAAGGTCCGCAGCGGCGTCACCGTGACCGTCTCCGACGGGTCGAATGTCGACATGCGCGTCATGCACATCAGCTTCGGGCGGCCGTTGATCTCGGCCGAACACGATCCGCACTTGCCGGCCTTGCAGTTCCATCGCACGGCCAGGTCACCGGCCTGGGTGGCTTGCAGCCGGTGGATGATGTCGAGTACCACCTCACCGTCGTTGACCTCGACGGTGTAGTCCTTCAGCTCGCCGCCGGCTTCGTCGCCGCGCCATACCCGCAGGCTCGCGTCGTATGCAGCCATGCTCTCAGCCTTTCCGTTCGGGGTGCTCGGTCAGTTCGGCGTCGGTGTAGTACTTCTCCAGTTCGGAGAGCTCGAAGGTCTCCAACAGGTCCGGACGCATGGGCACTTGCGGCTCGGGGGCCACAGTGACGCGGGGGACCATCGCTTCGCTGGTCGCCGCCTCCGTGGTCTTGCACACCAGCAGCGTGTTGCGCCAGTTGGCGTCCATCGCCGGATGGTCGTCGCGGGTGTGTCCGCCGCGGCTCTCGGTGCGCTGCAGCGCAGCCTTGGCCACACATTCGCTGACCAGCAGCATGTTCCGCATATCGATCGCGAGGTGCCAGCCGGGGTTGTAGATCCGACCGCCCTCGACGGCGACGTTCTGCAGGCGGCCCCTGAGCTCGTCGAGCTTGACCAGTGCCTGCTCGATCTCCTCTTTCTTGCGAATGATGCCGACAAGGTCGTTCATCGATTGCTGAAGCTCCGCATGCAGCGTGTACGGGTTCTCGGGATTTTCGTGTGCCTCGTACGGCGCCAACGCCATCTTGGTGGCCTCGTCGACGGCGTCCTGCGGCGGCTTCGGCCGGTCGTCGGCCAGGGCTCGCACGTAGTCCGCCGCCCCCAGCCCGGCGCGGCGACCGAACACCAGTAGATCCGACAGCGAGTTGCCACCGAGCCGGTTGGAGCCGTGCATGCCACCGGAGCACTCACCCGCGGCGAACAGGCCAGGGGTGGCAGCACCGCCGGTGTCGGGGTCGACCTCGATGCCACCCATCACGTAGTGACAGGTCGGACCGACTTCCATCTCGTCCTTGGTGATGTCGACCTCGGCGAGCTCGATGAACTGGTGGTACATCGAGGGCAGTCTGCGCTTGATCTCCTCGGTGGGCATGCGCGAGGCGATGTCGAGGTAGACCCCGCCGTGCGGGGTGCCGCGGCCTGCTTTGACCTCGGCGACGATGGCCCTGGCAACCTCGTCGCGGGGGAGCAGGTCAGGGGTGCGGCGGGCCGAGTCGTTGTCCTTGAGCCACTGGTCGGCTTCTTCCTCGGTTTCGGCGTACTGCCCTTTGAACACCGCGGGGATGTAGTCGAACATGAACCGCTTCCCCTCGGAGTTCTTCAGCACTCCGCCGTCACCGCGCACACCCTCGGTGACGAGGATGCCCTTGACCGACAGCGGCCACACCATCCCGGTCGGGTGGAACTGGATGAATTCCATGTTGATCAGGTTGGAGCCCGCACGCAGCGCCAGGGCATGGCCGTCGCCGGTGTACTCCCACGAGTTCGACGAGACCTTGAAGGACTTGCCGATGCCGCCGGTCGCCAGGACCACGGCAGGTGCGTCGAAAAGAATGAAGTTGCCGGTCTCGCGCCAGTAACCGAACGCGCCTGCGATCCGGTTGCCGTCTTTGATCAGGTCCGTGATCGAACACTCGTGAAAGACCTTGATCCGCGCCTCGTAATCGCCGAGTTCGCGCTTGTCCTCCTGCTGTAGCGAGACGATCTTCTGCTGCAGCGTGCGGATGATCTCCAGGCCGGTGCGGTCGCCGACGTGGGCCAGCCGCGGATAGGTGTGGCCACCGAAGTTGCGCTGGCTGATCTTGCCGTCCTTGGTGCGGTCGAACAGCGCACCGTAGGTCTCCAGCTCCCACACCCGGTCCGGGGCCTCCTGCGCGTGCAGTTCGGCCATCCGCCAGTTGTTCAGGAACTTGCCGCCGCGCATGGTGTCACCGAAGTGCACCTGCCACGAGTCCTTGGTGTTGACGTTGCGCATCGCCGCCGCGCAGCCGCCCTCGGCCATCACGGTGTGCGCCTTGCCGAACAACGACTTGGTCACCACCGCGACGCGCAGGCCGCGTTCGCGGGCCTCGATCACCGCGCGCAGTCCCGCACCACCGGCACCGATCACGACGACGTCGTATTCGTGCCGTTCGAGTTGCGATGAGCCGCTTGCGCGAAGAGCCTCATCAGATGCCATGAATCAGTGCCCTCACTTCGTGAATGTGGTTGTCAAACAACCGAATTAACCGATGAATCGCAGATCGGAGATAGTGCCGCTCGCTACCAGCATGATGTAGAAGTCGGTCAGCATCAGGGTGCCGAGGGTGATCCAGGCGTACGTCTTGTGCCGGGTGTTCAGCCTGCTCACCTGGCCCCACATCCAGTACCGGACAGGGTGTTTGGAGAAGTGCTTGAGGCGTCCGCCGACGACGTGCCTGCAGGAGTGGCAGGAGATCGTGTACACCCACAGCATGATGACGTTGCCGACGAGAATCACGTTGCCCAGGCCGAATCCGAAGCCGCTCGGCGACTGGAAGGCGATGATCGCGTCGTAGGTGTTGATTAGCGAGATGATCCCGGCAATGTAGAAGAAGTATCGGTGCGTGTTCTGGATGATCAGCGGAAGGCGGGTCTCACCAGTGTATTTCGCGTGTGGTTCGGCCACGGCGCACGCCGTCGGCGCCTGCCACACCGTCCGGTAGTAGGCCCCGCGGTAGTAATAGCAGGTCAGCCGGAACAGCAGGAGGAACGGCAGTGACAACGCCGCGTACGGCAGCCACCACACGTCGGGCAGGAACTGGCCGAAGTGACTGGCCTCGGGTATGCACCCGGTGCTGACGCACGGAGAGTAGAACGGCGTGAGGTAGTGATACTCGGCTACGTAGTAGTTGTTCTGCAGGAACGCCCGCACTGTCGCGTAGATGACGAACGCGGCGAAGCCGAGGTCGATGATCAGCGGTGATTGCCACCAACGATCGGTCCGCAGCGTCCGCTGCGAGATCTGGGCGCGCTTGGGCGAGAAGACCCCGGTCGCACGACGGTCAGCGGTGGGTGCGCTCACGGTTCCCTTTCTTCAGGTTCAGTTGTCGCGGTTGGTGTTGAACACCCACACGCTCATCGGTAACCCCCGAGACCTTCGTCGGCGACGTCCTGCCAGAAGTCGGTGCCGTATTGGGTGTCGGGGATGGCGATCTTTTCGGCGCTCTGGCTCTGCCGCGTCACGCCGTGGCGTTGCTCAAGCTCTTCGGTGTCGATGTCGAGGCGGTCGATGTCGTTGTAGATCCGTTCGGCATCATTGACGACACGTCGCATGGCCGGGGAGTCCCCGTACTTCGACGCCAATGTGGTGATGCAACGGCGCATGTCGCCGATCAGATTGTGCAGTTCGGCGAACTCGGTTGTGGTGGACAAGCGACCTCCTTGGGCTGAAGGGTGTCAGGGATCACAGTACGACAACCGATGCTAGCCACATCATGAGTTGAGAGTGACAAGAGTCACGTTGAGCACCGGAGGTAACGCTTTGTCCAGAGAGATATTGCAGGAACGCGCGGCGGCACTTCTGGCGCTGCATCAGCCCGGCAACCCGGTCGTTCTGCCCACGGTGTGGGACGCCTGGTCGGCCGATGTCGCGGTCCGGGCGGGCTTCGTCGCCCTCACCGTGGGCAGTCACCCGGTGGCCACGTCGATCGGCAAGGCCGACGGCGAGGTGATGTCGTTCGAGGAGTTGCTGGGCCGGGTTCAGCAGATCACCACGGCGGTTGAGGTGCCGGTGTCGGTCGACATCGAGTCCGGTTATGGCGAGACCCCGACCCGGGTGATCGAGGGCCTGTTGGGGGCAGGCGCGGTCGGGCTCAACATCGAGGACACCGTGCACCGGGACGGTAAGCGGTTGCGTACGCCGGAGGAACACGCCGCGTTGGTGGGGGAGTTACGCGCAGCGGCCGACGCCGCAGGCGTCCATGTGGTGATCAACGCCCGCACGGACCTGTTCCTGCGCAAGGACGGCGATGCGGCGGATCGGGTCGACCGTGCCATTGCCCGGCTCACCCTCGCCGCGCAGGCCGGCGCGGATTCGTTGTTCCCGGCCGGGCTGGCTGATCCGGATGGTCTGGGTCGGTTTACCTCCGCGGTTTCGCTGCCCGTCAGCGCGACGGTGCCACCGGATTCCGCTGACCGCACGGCGCTGGCCGAGCTGGGGGTGGGGCGAATCACGTTCGGCCCGTTTATGCAGGTCGCGCTGACCGCGCGGACGAACGAAATCCTCGCGCGCTGGCTGTAGACGCCACCGCCATTTCCTGCACGTCAATAATGGCCCCAGGGGGTCCGACTATCAGGCAGGACAATACATCGTGGGTGCGCGCAAAAGGCTTGTGTTGGTGATGGCACCCATGGTGGTGGCAGGCACGCTGGCGATGACGGGAGCCGCTGTCGCGGCCGCCGATTCGGAAACCACGATGGTGCCGTTGCAGAACAAGATCCGGGCATGTGATTTCGTCCCGGCGCAGTTTCTCGATGGCTTCGGCACGGGCTACGGGTCCGCGGTCGCGCACATCGGAACTCCGGCGTCCGGCACGGTCAGCGCCGACGTGCAGATCCAGACCTCTCAGCCTGACACCGCCTATCAGGTCCGGCTGATCCAGCTGCCCAGGCCGGCGTCGAGCACCTGCGGTGCGGGTGACCCGGGGATCGCGACGGGCGTGTTGCACACCGATGGCGCAGGCAACGGGAGCACCACTGTTTCGGGCCCGAAGAGTTCCGGGGCCACCGCGGCCTGGGTGGTAATCGAGGGCCCGCCGGTCCCGGGCAAGACAGACGGCGAGGTCTACTCGACCGACTACCCGGCCCGGTTGAACTGATTTGTAGCCGCGAAAACCGGTGGGCCCGTTGGGCCCACCGGTTTTCTGTTCCCCTACTTGCTGTCGATCGCGATGCGCTGCGGTTCGCTGCCGGCGTACACCCCGGCCACCCGCACCGTCAGCACGCCTGCGTCGTAGGACGCCGTCACCGCGTCACCGGTGACATGGCCGGGCAACTTGAACGACCGGCGAAACGCGCCGTACCGGACCTCGCTGAGGGTGCGGCCCGCTGCGGTCTCGGCCCGCTCGTCGCGGCGCTCACCGCGGATGACCAGTCGGCCACGGTCGATCTCGACGTTGATGTCGTTCGCGACCGCTTCGGTGCTCAGCCCCGGCAGGTCCAATCGCACGACCGCGTCGTCGCCGTCCTTGCTGAGCTCGGCGGCGGGGGTGAGGTCCTTGGGCCAATCGGCGCGGGCATCGGTCACCGGGCCGAAGAAATCGCGAACCCAGCCGTCGACCTGCCACGCGGGGCGGCTCCACACTGCCGGCATCACTGAAGTGCTCATGTCGTACTCCTTGTTTCGAAGACCGGCACCACACCGGCCTGCTACTCCAATAACTTGAGTCGACCACGCTCATGTTCCGGGGCGGCGTTCGCCATGCGCGAACTCACCGTAAGCGCGTCCGCACCGCCAGCCCGGCGCAGGCGATGACGGCGGTCCCGCCAAGCACCGTCAGCCAGGTCAGGTGCTCGTGCAGCAGCAGCGCCGCCCAGCACAGGGTCATCACCGGCTGCACCAGCTGGACCTGGCTGACCTGGGCGATCGGCCCGATTGCCAGCCCCCGGTACCAGGCGAAGAAGCCGAGGAACATGCTGACCACGGCGAGATAGCCGAACGCCGCCCACTGTGTCGGTGACGCTGCCGGCGGTTGCTGCACGACCGACAGCGCGACCAGGATGATCATGACGGGCGCGGCGACCACGAGCGCCCACGACACCGTCTGCCACGCACCGAGATCCCGGGCCAGCAGCCCACCCTCGGCGTAGCCGATCGCGCAGGCGACGACCGCGCCGAACAGCAGCAGGTCGGCCCAGCTCAGATGTCCGAAACCGCCGCCCTGCAGCATCGCGAACGCCACGGCGGCCACGGCGCCGATCGCCGCGGTGATCCAGAAGACCCGCGGCGGACGTTCCCGGGCGCGCAGCGCGGCGCAGACTGCGGTCGCCGCCGGTAGCAGCGCGATCACCACGGCCGCGTGGCTGGCGTCCACGGTGGTGAGTGCGTAGGACGTCAGCAACGGGAAGCCGGCGACGACACCTGCGGCCACCACGACCAGGCGTAGCCACTGGTTTCCCCGCGGCAGCGCCTGCCGGGTCCACGCGAGTGCGGTGGTGGCCAACGCGGCGGCGACGACCGCGCGGCCTGCGCCGATGAACAGCGGCGAGAGGCCGCCGATGGCCACGCGGGTGAAGATGACGGTGAAGGAGAAGGCCACAACGCCCAGCAATCCCCACCACAGCCCGGCACGGGAGCTGGATAACGGTGGAGCCAAACTCGCAGTAGCGCTACTCTGACCTGACATGGACAACGATAGCACTGAGCGGATCGTGTCGGGTCTGCGGCAATGGATCGCCGCGGCTCCGGCCGGGGCGCAACTGCCGTCGAACCGAGCTCTGACGGCCCAGTATGGCGCCAGTCCGGTCACCGTACAGAAGGCCATGCGTGCCCTGCGTTGCTCGGGGCTCATCGAAAGCCGGCCTGGGGTAGGAACATTCGTTCGGGTCGTACGCACTGCGCGACCGCCGGACTACGGCTGGCAGACGGGCGCGTTGCGCTTTCCGCAAGCCCGCATCCCGGTCGCCGCGACGCCGATGCGCGGGGCCGCCCCCGATGTGATCGGACTGCATTCCGGCTACCCCGCCCGCGAGCTGCTACCGCACCGGTTGGTGCGGTCCGCCCTGGCTCGGGCCGCCCGCAGCGATGTCGCGCTGGCCCGTCCGGTGGTCACAGGTCTGCCGGAACTGCAGGCCTGGTTCGCCGACGAGCTCGCCGAGTTCGTCCCGGCCGGTGTCACCCCACCCGCCCCGCGCGACGTTATTGTGCTGCCCGGCAGCCAGAGTGGGCTGAGCTCGACGTTCCGTGCCCTGGTGGGCGACGGCCGGCCACTGCTCATTGAATCGCCCACTTACTGGGGTGCGATCCTGGCGGCGGCTCAGGCCGGGGTGCGCATCGTGCCGGTGCCGAGCGGAGCGGACGGCCCCGACCCCGACGAGCTCGCCCGGGCCTTCTCCGAGACAGGGGCGCGGGTGTTCTATGCGCAGCCGCACTACGCCAATCCCACTGGTGCGCAATGGTCTACGGAAAGATCCCGGCAGATCCTCGATGTTGTCCTGGCGCACGGTGCGTTTCTCGTCGAAGACGACTGGGCCCACGATTTCGGCATGGAATCGACCTGCAGGCCGATCGCGGCTCATGACGACGCGGGCCATGTGATCTATCTGCGATCGCTGACCAAGAGCGTCTCGCCGTCAATCCGCATCGCGGCGCTGATCGCCAGGGGCCCTGCGCGCGAACGCATCCTGGCCGATTTCGGCGCGGCGTCGATGTACGTCAGCGGTGTGCTGCAGGCCACCGCGCTGGACGTGGTCACCCAGCCCGGATGGCAGAGTCATCTGCGGAACCTGCGCCAGCAGTTGCGTGCCCGCCGCGATCTGCTCATCGAGGGATTGAAGGAACACGTCCCGGATGCCGACCTCGAACATGTGCCCCGTGGCGGGCTGAACCTGTGGGTCCGGCTGCCCGACGGAACCGACCTCGAACAGCTCGACCGCGACTGTGAGGCCGCCGGAGTGCTGATCGTGCCAGGAACGGACTGGTTCCCCGCCGAAGCGGCCGGGTCCTTCATCCGGCTCAACTTCTCCGGCCCGGACCCGCAGCGGTTTCCGGAGGCGGCCGGCATCATCGGCGCTGCCCTGGAGCGTCAGCGCGGGTAGCGCAAGGCCCACACCACAGCCGGAACTCACAGGTGCGCGCGGTGGGAGGTGAGCACACCGTGACGGTCGCTTCACACAGGGCGACATTTCGGCAATATCGGCTTCCTAGCCTCGCCGTATGTCGTCAACAAGTGGAACCCCCGGCGCTTCACTCGGCGCGAAGCGCGTTGTGGTCGTCGGCCACGGGATGGTGGGACACCGCTTCGTCGAGGCATTGCGCGCCAGGGACACCGCGGGCCGCTGGCGCGTGACCGTGCTCTGCGAGGAGGCCGACGCCGCCTACGACCGGGTGGGGCTGACCGGTTACACCGAGCACTGGGACCGTTCCCGGCTTGCGCTGCCGGGGAACGACTATGCCGGCGACAGCCTGGTCGAGCTGCGCCTGGGCAGTGCGGCGGTCGAGATCGACCGGGCCGCGAAGGCGGTGCGCACCGTCGACGGTCAGCAGATCGATTACGACGCACTGGTGCTCGCCACCGGCTCGAACGCGTTCCTGCCGCCGGTCCCCGGCCGTGACCTTCCACAGGTGCACGTCTACCGCACCCTCGACGATCTGGACAGGATCCGGGCAGGCGCAGAAACCGCGCTCGCCTCGAAGACGCCGGTCGGCGTGGTGATCGGCGGCGGACTGCTCGGGCTGGAGGCGGCCAACGCCCTGCGCACGTTCGGGCTGAAGACCCACGTCCTGGAGATGTCGCCGCATTTGATGGCGAACCAACTCGACGAGGCCGGTGGCGTGTTGCTGAGCCGGATGATCAAGAGCCTCGGTATCGACGTGCACACCGCTGTGGCCACCGACAGTATCGTGCCCGCCCAGCGGAACCGGCCGCTGAAGAAGTCCGCGGTCGACGACTCGGTCCGGGTGGCGTGCAACGACGGCACCACGATCGACGCCGGCGTCGTCGTCTTTGCCGCCGGGGTGCGTCCCCGCGATGAGCTGGCCAGGGCCGCCGGACTGGACATCGCGCACCGGGGCGGTGTGCTCACCGACCTGACGTGTGTCACAAGCGATCCCGACATCTACGCGATCGGCGAGGTGGCCGCGATCGACGGCCGCTGCTATGGCCTGGTGGCGCCCGGCTACACCACGGCCGAGGTGGTGGCCGACCGGCTGCTCGGCGGTGAGGCCGAGTTCGGCGGTGCGGACATGTCGACCAAGCTCAAGCTGCTCGGCGTCGACGTCGCGAGCTTCGGTGACGCGCAGGGCACGACTCCGGACTGCCTGGAGGTCGTGGTCAACGACCCGGTCAAGCAGACCTACGCCAAGCTGGTGCTCTCCGACAACGCCAAGACGCTGCTCGGCGGCATCCTGGTCGGTGACGCATCGGCCTACGGTGTGCTGCGGCCGATGGTGGCCAGCGAGCTGCCCGGCGATCCGCTGGCCTTGATCGCACCCGCCACTGAAGGCGGAGCCGGCGGCGGCACTCTGGGTGTGGAGGCGTTACCCGACATCGCCCAGATCTGCTCGTGCAACAACGTCACCAAGGGTGACCTGTTGGCCGCCATCTGTGACGGCTGCACCGATGTGCCGGGACTGAAAAAGTGCACGCTGGCCGGTACCTCGTGCGGATCGTGCGTGCCGCTGCTCAAGCAGTTGCTGCAGGCCGAGGGCGTCGAACAGTCCAAGGCGCTGTGCGAACACTTCAGCCAGTCCCGCGCCGAGCTTTTCGAGATCATCACCGCCACCGAGCTCCGCACTTTTTCCGGCCTGATCGAAAAGTTCGGCACCGGAAAGGGTTGTGACATCTGCAAACCCACGGTCGCGTCAATCCTGGCATCGACCAGCACCGACCACGTGCTCGATGGTGAGCAGGCCTCCCTGCAGGATTCCAACGACCACTTCCTGGCCAACATCCAGCGCAACGGCAGCTATTCGGTGGTGCCCCGGGTACCTGGCGGCGACATCACCGGAGAGCAGTTGATCCTGATCGGCGAGATCGCCAGGGATTTCGACCTGTACACCAAGATCACCGGGGGCCAGCGCATCGACATGTTCGGTGCCCGGGTGGATCAGCTGCCGGAGATCTGGCGGCGACTGGTCGAGGGCGGGATGGAATCCGGTCATGCGTACGGCAAGTCGCTGCGCACCGTGAAAAGCTGCGTCGGCAGCGACTGGTGCCGATACGGCCAACAGGACTCGGTGCAGATGGCCATCGACCTGGAGCTGCGCTACCGCGGACTGCGGGCGCCGCACAAGATCAAGATGGGTGTCTCGGGATGTGCGCGGGAGTGTGCCGAGGCCCGTGGCAAGGATGTCGGGGTCATCGCCACCGAAACCGGCTGGAACCTGTACGTCGGCGGCAACGGGGGTATGACCCCGAAGCATGCGCAGCTGCTGGCCGGTGACCTCGACGACGAGACTCTGATCCGCTACATCGACCGCTTCCTGATGTTCTACATCCGTACCGCAGATCGGTTGCAGCGCACCGCGCCATGGGTGGACAGCCTCGACGGCGGCCTCGATCACCTGCGCGACGTGGTCTGCAATGACTCGCTCGGACTCGCGGACGAATTCGAGGCGGCAATGGCCCGGCACGTCGATGGCTACGCCTGTGAATGGAAGGGCGTACTGGAGGATCCCGACAAGCTCTCGCGGTTCGTCTCGTTCGTCAACGCACCCGAAGTTGCCGATCCCACCGTCGAGTTCACCGAACGGTCCGGGCGCAGGGTGCCGGCAACCACCCACATCGGCATGCCCACGGTCCGGCCGTTACAGGAGACGCCATGACATTGCTCGACGATCGCAACGGGGTTGATGTCCAGTTCGATTCGAGGTGGACGACCGCGTGTCCCTACGACTATCTGATCCCGGGCCGCGGAGTTGCGGTGTTGCTGCCCGACGGATCGCAGGCGGCGCTGTTCCGGCTCGATGACGGCGCCTTGCACGCTGTCGGTAACATGGACCCGTTCTCCGGTGCGGCGGTGATCTCGCGTGGTATCACGGGCGACCGGGGTGGACGGGCCACGGTGCAGTCGCCGATCAAAAAACAAGCGTTTGCATTCGAAGATGGCAAATGCCTCGATGACCCGGCTGTGGCGATTCCGGTGTACCGGACGAGGGTCACCGCCGACGGTCTGGTCCAGATCGCAGGTTAGCCAGTAGCGCGTGCCCAGTGGGCGTCGCGGCCCGGTCCTTTGTGGCGCCGTACATCGCCGCGCCGTTCCAGCACGGTCAGGTTCCGGTACACCGCTTCGATCACCACGGGCTGCCCGAAACGCTGCTGGACATGATCGCGCAGTTGGGCGGTCGTCATGGGTCCGCGGGCGTCGTCGAGCGCACTGAGCAGACGTTGCCTCAGCCGCTCGGCCGGGGACGGACTAGTTGCCGGCACGGGGAGTGCGGCCGTCCTCTCGCACGGCACCATTCGATGTTGCTACCTGCACCGTTACCCCAACCCCCGAACCCCGCCGTCAATGTTCGCCACAACGATAGCTGAGTACAACGGCAAAGAATGCATCGCCGCCGCGCAAGAGGCTGTTCATGCGGGAGGTTTCACGAGGCAACCAGCTGGGTACAAGCTGTTTTGACAGCAGTGGTTGCCAAAGTTAACAGCAGCTGAACCGCGGCGGAAGTGGACACCTGTCTGCTGTGGGCTAACTAGATAAGTTCGCTGGAGGAAGTTACGCTTCCGATCGGGAAGGGCTTTCCGAAGGGGGTTCGACGATGTTTGCGCGTCCGCTCGTGTATCTGCTTGGTGCAGCGGCGGTGCTCGGTGCATTGATTGCGACGGGCATGCCGTTGGCGCTGACCGCAGTAGACCGCACCGGCCAGCCCATTCCGTGTGGCAACGCCTTCCGCCCGGACGACGGTGTCGCAGCCAAGCAGGATTTGCTCAACCTCGACCAGCACACCCTGGGCGGGCCTGGTTACGCCAAGAGTGACTACGCCGCGCAGTGCGCGGAGTTGGTCGGCGCGAGGCGGGCTGCGGCGCTGTCGGTCGGTGCCGGTGGCGCGGCGCTCACGCTGGTTCTGTTGGCCACACCACACTTGGCGCGGGCGCTGGCTTCACGCCGCAACCGGCAGGCTCAGCACGCCCGCCCGGCGGAAGCGGCTGGCAATCAGCCGGTCCATGCCTGGGTGGGGACCCAGAGGTTCGCTGACGATGTCGGCATCGGTGTCACGCAGCCGATCCTGGAAGAGTCCGTCGGCGAGAAGATAGGACGCCACAGCTATGCGGCGGCGGCCGCGGCCTCGGTGGCGCTGGGCGGCGACGGCATCGGCGACGGTAGGCGTGCAGGTCGCGGCATAGGCCGGTTCCACGCGATCGCCGGTCACCGCTGACAGCAGCGCTGCGGTGCGTCGTACGTCGGACAGGGCCCGGGGATCTGATGTTCCTGCCGCCGCGAGTATCACTGAATCGCCGGGGCGCCAACCGGATTCGACGAGCCGATCGGCGAGTACCCGCACCGTTCCGTGGCACGGTCCCAGTGGCTGCGTGACCGTGACAGCAGGGTGTCCGCTGGCGGCCACCTGGGCGGGCACGTCGACGCGAACGTGATAGCCGCCGGCCAGAAATGCCGGCACCAGCACAACGGGCCGGTCCGCAGGGAGTCCCGCGAGCACCTCGCTGGGCGAGGGACCGAGCACATCGACGAACGAGACATGCACGGCGCGGCCCAATCTCGCCGCAACACGGTCGGCGAGATCGCCGATCATCGCGACGCCGCCTGCCTTGCGGGTGCCGTGCGCTACCAGGACGAGACTCATCAGATCCGGGCCAGCTCAGGGTCGTCGACCGCCAACCGGTAGCCCCGTTTGACCACGGTCGACACGATGTTCTTGTCGCCCAGGGCAGTTCGCAGCCGCAGCACAGCGGTCTCCACGGCATGGGTATCGGTTCCACCACCCGGCAGCGCACCGAGCAGGTCGAACCGGGATACCACCGCGCCGGGCCGGTTCGACAGCGCGCGAATGGTGGCCATGCCTGCCGGTGACAACGACTTGACGACACCGTCGACCACCACGCAGGTGCCGCGGATCTCCAGCACATGACCGGCCACCCGAACCGTGCGGGCCTGCAGCAACGGCAGTTCGTCGGTGATGTGGCGGGCCAGAGCGCCCAGCCGCATCCGTTCCGGCGACGATGTCGGTACGCCGAGCCGCACCAGTGGCCGGGCGGTCACCGGCCCGACACACATCGCGTGCACATCGGTGCGCAGCGCGGACAGCACCCGGTCGGCGATACCCAACTCGGTGGCCCGCATCAGCACGGATGCCACCGCGGGCGCCGAGGTGAAGCTGACCGCGTCGAAGCGCCGGTCGGCGATGTCGGCGACCAGTTGGTCGAACTCGCCGTCGTGCGGCGCGGGATGCCAGCGGTAAACGCGGATCGGCACCACCTCGGCGCCCGCCGCGCGGAGTTCGTCGACGAATTCGGGGAACGGGTCCCATTCGTCGGTGGCGCCGTGCAGTTGCACGGCGATGCGCTGCCCGGCGATGCCCTGCTCGAGCAGGTAGCCGAGGACCTCGCGCGAGGACTCGGACTCCGGTGACCACTCCTCGGGCAGGCCGCCCGCCCGCAGCGCCCCGGTGGCCTTCGGTCCCCGGGATACCACCCGGGCGGTGCTCAGCGCGTCGGTCAGCGCACCGGCCAGGCCCCAGCCGTCCGCGGCGGCGATCCAGCCGCGGAACCCGATGCCGGTGGTGGCCACCACGATGTCCGGTGGCGCAGCGATCAGCGCCTCGGTGTGGGCGCGCAGTTCATCATCGTCGGGCAGCGGAACCATGACGATCGCGGGCGCGCTGGCCACCGTGGCGCCCCGCCTGCGCAGCAGCGCACTCAGTTCGTCTGCACGTCGGGCGGAGGTCACCGCCACCCGGAATCCGGTGAGCGGCGCCCAGTCGGGGTCACGCATATGTCCTGTGTAGAGAGGCCGTGTTTCCAAATGATTACCCGGCCATTGCTGAAGCGTGTCGGTCCGAGCGGCTCGCGGTGGCCTGCGTCCCACCCGGGCGCCGGACGTACCGGAACCAGGTGAGGACCGAGGCCAGCACGTAGAAGGCCAGGAAGATCCAGAACGCCGCGCTGGCCGAACCGCTGGACAGGTAGGACTGGCGCAGTGCCATGTTGATGCCGACACCGCCGAGTGCGCCGATCGCCCCGGCGAACCCGATCAGGGCGCCCGACATCGACAGCGACCACTGCTGCCGCTGCGTCTCGCTGAGTTCGAGTGAGTGGCTGCGGGCCTCGAAGATGGACGGGATCATCTTGTAGACCGAGCCGTTTCCCAAGCCGCTGAGCAGGAACAACGCGATGAATCCGACGACATAGCCCGCCATCATCAGGCTGGTGGCGGCGCCCGCGCTGTGATCGTCGAACACGCTGATCCCGACCAGGATCCCGGCCGCCAGAATCATGCCGGCGAACACCGCCAGCGTGACGCGGCCACCGCCGATCCGGTCGGCCAGCTTGCCGCCGTAGACCCGTGACAGCGAGCCCAGCAGGGGACCGATGAACGCGATCTGCGCGGCGTGCAGCGAGGCTTCCGACGGCGTCTGGCCCGCGGCGGCGAAGTTGATCTGCAACACCTGGCCGAAGGCGAACGCGAACCCGATGAACGACCCGAACGTGCCGATGTAGAGCAGGGAGATCACCCACGTGTCGCGTTCGGACAGAATCGCTCTCATCGCACCCAGGTCGATCCTGTGCTGTTCGAGGTTGTCCATGTACAGCGCGGCGCCGATCCCGGCCACCGCCAGTGCGACCAGATAGATCGCGCATACCCAGTACGGGGAGCGGTTACCCGCGGTGGCGATGACGAGCAGGCCCACGAGCTGGATCGCAGGCACACCGATGTTGCCGCCACCGGCGTTGAGGCCGAGCGCCCATCCCTTGAGTCGTTGCGGGTAGAACGCGTTGATGTTGGTCATCGACGAAGCGAAGTTGCCACCGCCGAAACCCGCCAGCGCCGCGCACACCAGGTACGGCCACAGCGGCAGTCCCGGGTTGGCCAGCAGCGCCATGGTGCCGATGGTCGGGATCAGCAGCACCAACGCGGAGAACACCGTCCAGTTGCGGCCGCCGAACGTCGCGGTGGCCAGCGTGTAGGGGATACGTAGGCAGGCGCCGACGAGGGTGGCGGTGGCGCCGAGGAGGAACTTGTCCCCGGCGGAGAAGCCGTAGACGGCCTCCGGCATGAACAGCACCATCACCGACCAGATCGACCAGATGGAGAATCCGATGTGTTCGGCGACCACCGACCAGATCAGGTTTCGACGGGCGATGTTCTTGTTTCCGGCCTCCCAGGCCACGGTGTCTTCAGGATCCCAGTCGGTGATGCGACGCGACGGCAACAGAATCGGCATGCCAGCACGCTAGGAAGCGTTTATTGCTCCGACGCTGCCTGCGGTGACCCGGCCGTGAACTTCCGCTCACGGTGGCGGCTACGGACGTGTGAGGGCCTGCAGTCAGTCGACGCGGTGCGCGTGCACCACGGTGAACGGAAGATGTACCCGGCCGTCGTCGAGCAGGTCGCCGATCCGCTCGAACCGGGCGGCCACGTTCTGCATCTGTTCCAGCGCCTCGGGAGGCAATTGATCGACCAGTTGCTGCGGTAGCGAGTCTTTGCCGCGGAACGCTTCGGCGTTGCCCAGATACGTGGTGGGTCCGAGGAAGTCGATCCGCCAACCCGCTGCGGTGAGGGTGTCGCGGATGTTGGCCTCCGGCACCGCCCCCATGGGCGCGACGACGCCGTTGATGTTGTCATCGGAGAAGCAGTACAGATGCCAGCGTGCGCCGGGACGCGTCGCGCGGTAGAGAGCTGAGGCGTACGTGCGGCGCCCCTCGTCGTCGAGGCAGTGGTACAGCGCGCTGTCGACGACGGTGTCGAATTGTGCTGTGTACCCGCTCAGGTCGGTCGCGTCGGCGACCCCGAAGGTGACCTGTACCCCGGCGGCAGCGGCCCGGTTGTGGGCATGTTCGATCGCCGCGGCCGAACCGTCGAGGCCGGTCACGGAGTGGCCGCAGGAGGCCAGGAAGATGGCGTTGTCGCCGAGGCCGCACCCGATGTCGAGTACCTCGCCCGAGATGCCGCCCAGCGCTTCAAGTTCCATCAACCGCGGCTGAGCCTGGTGCACATCCCACGGGATGCCCGCGGGCTCACCGCGGTAGAGCTTGTCGAACGACTCCGGGTCGGGGCGTAACGGTGATTGTGGCGTGCTCACGCCATCCAACGTACGCGGGGACGGTTACCAGACGTCGCCGTCGCGCCAGTCGCAGGCGACTTCGGCGGTGGTGTCCAACTCGAGGCTGATCGGCAGGACGAACAGTGAACGATCATCGTCGGGCGTACGCGTCAGGCCGGTGGGCTGCAGGACCGACGTCGGTCCCTGCCACGGCAGCCACCCGCGGGCGATGTACATGTGCCGCCCCTCCTCGGACGCGCTCAACGCACCGAGTTGATAGGCGCCACGCAGCACCTGTTCGAGTGCATCCATGATTGCGGTGCCAAGACCTTGACCGCGGCAATCCTCACGGACCGCCACGCCCTCCAGATAGCCGCAGCGCAGCGCGGTGTCACGGTAGAGCAGCCGGCGCTGGACCACCGCACCGTGCGCGATCAGGGCGCCGTGGTGACAGATCAGCGCATGCATGCCGCCGAGCGAATGTTCCCAGTCGGCATCGGTGAAATCGCCGTCGAAGGCGTCGATGACCATCTCGCGAGCACCCTCACGGGTCTCGAAGTCGAGATCAGCGGTATGGACCAGGCGGGCGGTGTGCAAGACCCCGCCGACGTGAGGAGCATAGCTACTCGGGGAGGACACAACCCTTGTTCTACCAGCGCTGCGCGCGGATGTCTCGCCCTAGTTGTCGAACGGCTTGCGGGGATGCGCCCAGTGCAGCCGTACCGTCTGCCCGGGCCGTACCTGGCCCAGTTTGTCGATGTCCTCGTCGGTGATGACGCCGATCACGGGATAACCGCCGGTGACCGGATGGTCGGGGCCGAGGATCACCGGAAAGCCGTTGGGCGGTATCTGAATTGCGCCCCGGGTGGCCCCTTCGCTGGGCAATTGGCGGTCCGGCCACCGGTAGTCCAGCGGCATCCCGACCAGCCGCATACCCACGCGGTCACTGCGGTTGGTGACCAGCCAGTTGGTGCGGATCAGCACATCGGGGTCGACGAACCAGTCGTCGCGCGGTCCCGGCACCACCTGCAGCTCCAGCACCTCATCGGCGATGGCCGCCACCGGAGCCTGCTCCAACTCGGGGAAGTCGCCGGTGTGTTCACCGACGGGGAGTATGTCGCCCGGTTGCAGTGGCGACGGGCCGATCGCCGACATCACGTCGTAGCTGCGTGAGCCCAGCACGGGGTCCACGTTGATGCCGCCGCGCACCGCCAGATAGCTGCGCAACCCGGCGTCAGGGGCGCCCAGCGATATCACCTCGCCGTCGTGCACATACTGGATACTGTTGGTGCCGAAGGGAACCCCGTTGACGGCGGGGTTGGTGTCGGCGCCGGTGACGGCGATCGCCACGTCCTCGCCGTGCACCCGGGCGGAGAAGCCGCCGAACGTCACCTCGACGGTGGCGCGCTCACCGGGGTTGGCGACCAGCCGGTTGGCCAGGGCGTGTGACCGGCGGTCGGCGGCACCGGAACGGGTGACGCCGAGGTGAGCCATGCCGGGGCGGCCGAGGTCTTCGACCAGGGCCAGCGGGCCGGTCCGCAGTACCTCCAGTGCGGTCATGATCTTCTCCTAACCGATGGCCCGGAACTGCACCCACATGCCGGGGGTGAGTAGTGCTGGTGTGTCGCGGTGGACGTCGAACAACACGGTGTCGGTGTGCCCGATCAGCTGCCAGCCACCTGGCGACTGTCGCGGGTAGATACCGCTGAACTCACCGGCCAGTCCGACGGCGCCGGCAGGCACGCTGGTGCGTGGTTCGGCGCGGCGCGGTACCTGCAGTCGGGCGTCGCCGTCGACGAGATAGGCGAAACCCGGCGCGAAGCCACCGAATCCGACCCGCCACGGGGTGCCGGTGTGCGCTGCGATCACCTGCGCTGGCGTCAGACCGGTCAGTGCTGCGACCTCGTGCAGATCGGGGCCGTCATAGACGACGTCGACGGTCACGTCGATCTGCGGCGCAGCGGGAGTCGCGGCAACGGCCGCGCTCGGGGCACTCACCTTGCCCAGCCGCTGCCGGGTCGGGGCCAGATACCGTGGTCCGGCCAGCTTGACCAGGATCGTGCGCGACGCGGGGACGAGGTCGACCACTCCGAGCAGATCTGCCGCGCGCAGCGCGTCGGTCCACGCCAGAACCTCGGCGGTGCTGTCGAACTCGAGCAGCAGCGCCTGATCGCCATATTCGCGAATGGCGCCCGGTGTCAGCCCGGGACCCATCGCGTCCATCACTTCTGTAGCCACCCTCATGACCCGAACCTACCCGTGAGTAGCTAAGAATGCTGCCGCTCTACGAGCCTTGCCAGAGGAGCCTTACCGAAGCCTCACACGGCGACCTGATATGTGGGCTCGCGGCGTTTGATGAAGCCGATGACGCGGTAGGTGATGGGCAGCATGACGACCTCGATCGCGGTCTTGTAGATCCAGCCCAGCGCGGTGTAGGTGACGAAGTCACCGAACGTGCTGATACCGATCGCACTGGCCGCGATGCTGCAGAAGACCAGGGTGTCGCCCAGCTGGCCGGCGAAGGTGGACCCGACCAGACGTGCCCAAAGGTGCTTTTCCTTGGTCCGTTGCTTGATGGCCACCACGGCCCAGGCGTTGATGGTCTGTCCGACGATGAACCCGGCCAGTCCTGCGACGATCAGCTGGGTGTAGGCGTGCACGACGTTCTCGAAGTGCTCCTGGTTGGCGTAGAAATCGGCCGCAGGCAGGTAGATGGTCACCCAGAACACGAACGCGGCAAGGATGTTCATCGCGAAACCGAGGAAGATGGCGCGGCGGGCGGCCTTGAATCCGTACACCTCGGAGAGCACATCGCCGATGACGTAGGTGAGCGGGAAGACGATGAATCCGCCGTCGGTGATGATGGGGCCGAACGCGACGCCCTTGGTGGCGGTGACATTGGAAATGATGATCAAGGCCGTGAACACCGCGACGAGTGTCGGATAGTAGGCCGAGCCGATGGTCGCGGTTCCGCGATGCTCTTGCTCCTGGGCGCTGGTCACCCGGACATGTTGTCAGGCGGGCCCGGTGTCAGGCCAATGCGCGGGCCAGCAGCGGTGGCAGCTGATCGGCCACCAGCGGGTAGGACAGCGGCGACGCGAAGGCGATGGCGCCGGCCAGTTCCTTGGTGGTGAACACGTTGCGCCGCCCGGTGGTCGCCCGCAGTTGTGCGATGGTCGGATCGGCCAGCAGCGCGTCGCGTTCCTGATCGCTCTCGGTGGTCCAGATGAGCACATCGGCGGCGTCGAGGGTGTCGGCCATCTCGTCGCGCGGAATCTGTGCCTGCACCTCGGGGACGGTGAAGCCGAGTTGGGTCAGGAACTCGGTGCGCCATCCCGACCTGGCCTGGACGCTGTCGCGGAACAACGTGCCCGACAGCAGCAGCGCCGACTTCCCGGCGAACTGCGGGTTATCGGTGGCCACTGCCTTGAACTTCTCTTCCACCCCGGAGATCAGGCCCGTCATCTCCTGGTTCTTGAACACCGCCTGGCCGATCGCGGTGGCCTGGTCTTTCCATGGTTCGAAGAAGGCGCTACGCCCGGACTGCGCAATCGTCGGAGCGATCGCGGAAAGCTTGGCGTAGGTGTCGGCGTCGAGGCCGGCGTTGGTGGCGACGATCAGATCCGGCTTGAGCGCGGCGATCTGGTCGACCTGGATCCCGTCGGCCAGGCTCAGCACGGTGGGTTGCGCTCCGGCGAGTTTCGGCTGCGCCCACGGCCATATCGCGAACGGTTCACCACCGAACCAATCGGTGACGGCGATCGGCACGACCCCCACCGCCAGCAGGTCATCCTGTTCGGTGAAGCCCGCGCTCACCACCCGCGTCGGCGGGCCGGGGATCTTCGTCTCACCGAACGCGTGGGGAATCGTCACCGAGCCGTCGTCGGCGACTTCGCCGGGTTTGTCCGTGCTACACGCGGCGACCAGCGCCATACCCGCGGTCATCGCCAGAAATCCACGCCGGGACACGGTAGTGGGCACTTAGCCAGACTAACCGCACGGCGGGGTGTTTGCGGTGACTACGGGGCGAATGCGCGTGTCAGCGCCGATCGGACCGCGGCGTGGTCGCCGTCGACCTGGCAAACCTGCAGCAGTTCACGGCGTTTCCACAGACCGAGGTAGAGGTCGTTGGCGGGTGCGGTCACGATGGCCACGGGGTCGCCCTCGCCCAGCGTCCAGGTCTGGCCGGTATCGCCTGCGCGGAACTGCACCGCCTCGGTGACGGGTTCGACGCGGTTCCTCCTGACCTGGCGCGGATAGAACATCGACAGGATCTCGTCGACGCCATCGGCTGCGAACGCCGGTGTGAAGTCCATTGATGGGCTGCCCAGTGCCGCTTCGACATCCACGCGGTGCACGGCGTGCTCGTGGGCCTGGCGCCGGATCCAGAACCCGGCCAGCCGTGGTGGCGGTCCGAAATTCCAGCACGGTTCATCGGCGGTGATGGCCCGCATCGCGGTCAGGTAGTCGGGGATACCGTCGATGAAATCGGCGACGGCGCGCACGGGGTCGGGGTGTGGTTCTTGTTCGTCGGCGTACTCGCGGGTGCGCAGCAAATCGCGCACCCAGGTCTGGATGGTCCACAGGTGGGCAAGCAGGTCGCCGATGCTCCATCCGGGGCACGTCGACAACGGCCGCGTGAGGTCGGCATCTTCGGCAAGGGCGACCGCTTGGATGGCGATCAGATCGGCCTGGAGTTGGCCGAGGAGGGTGTCGTCGTCCACCCGTGCAGATTACGGACCGGTGAGCCCGCGCAGCAGGACGGTGAGCCCGAACTCGAACGCATCGTCGGCCCGCGCGGGTCCGGGAGCCCCGGTGGCCAGCGCCGCGGCCAGTTCCGGGCCGACGTCGCCACCGGTGTCCCAGGGGGCGTCGGGCGCGGCGAGGTCCAGTGCCGAGCCGAGGACGTAGTTGTCGATGAGGGTGATGATGCGCAAGGTGTCGGCGGGGGTGAAACCCGCGCGGGTCAGGGTGACGGCCAGGCCGTTGTACATCGTGAAGGCCTGGCCGCTGTTGACGGCGTGCGCGGTGAGCAGCGGGATCAGGCGCGGATAGCGGGCATAGCTGCGTCGGTAGGACCGCATGATGTCGGCGACGACCTCCGCCCACGGGCGGTCGGTGCTGACGTCGGGCAGATCGACCTCCGACATCGCCTTTTCGCGAAGCAGCTCGACGATGTGATCGCGCCCGGATACGTGGTTGTACAGCGACGACGGGCTGACCCTGAGCTTGCGGGCCAGCTCCGGAATCGTGAAGCCGCCGGTCACGCCGATCAGGTCCATGGCCGCAGCCGCGATCCGGTCGGTGGACAGCAGCGGCACCGGTGGCCGTCCCATATCGCCCCCTTCGATTCCCTCTTTACAACACGGTGGTCCGCATCACACAATAAACGAAACACATTCGTTTTAGGAGTTCAGATGATCACCCTGACCGCCACCGCCGCCGAACCGCTGTCGCGCAGCACCGCGTCGCACCGGCCACCGCTGCGGGTCGGCCTGGTGCAACACCGCTGGCGGGCCGAGGCCGACGAGCTGGCCAAGGTGCTGCGCGACGGCATCGACCGCGCCGCGGGCGCGGGTGCCACCGCGGTGTTCCTGCCCGAGATCACCCTGCTGCGCTACCCGGCCGACACCCCGGCCGGCGCGAATCCCGGTGACGGGGCCGAGGATCTGACCGGCGGACCGACGTTCGCACTGGCCGCCGAAGCCGCCAGGGCGAACGGGATCTTCGTCCACGCCTCGATGTACGAAAAGGCCCCGGCGGCAGATGGTCTGGGCTACAACACCGCGATCCTGGTGTCACCGTCGGGTGAGCTGGTCGGGCGGACCCGCAAGATGCACATCCCGATCTCGGCCGGATACTACGAGGACACCTACTTCCGTCCCGGGCCCGCCGACGGCGATCCGTATCCCGTATACGCCCCCGAGGGCCTCGGCGCCCGCGTCGGCCTGCCGACGTGTTGGGACGAGTGGTTCCCCGAGGTGGCGCGCAACTATTCGCTCGGCGGCGCGGAGATCGTGGTCTACCCGACCGCCATCGGCTCGGAGCCCGTGTTCCCGTCCTTCGACACCCAGCCGCTGTGGCAGAAGGTGATCGTGGCCAACGGCATCAACAGCGGCCTGTTCATGATCGTGCCCAACCGCACCGGCGACGAGGGCACGGTGTCGTTCTACGGGTCTTCGTTCATCTCGGATCCCTACGGCCGGGTACTGGTGGCGGCACCGCGCGACGAGGAGGCCGTGCTGGTCGCCGACCTCGATCTCGATCAGCGTCGCGATTGGCTGGAACTGTTCCCGTTCCTGCTCACCCGTCGGCCCGAGAGTTATGCGCAGTTGACCGCTCCGGTCGATCCCGCGCGCCCGTACGGCGCCGGCCACGCGGCGACGGCCGTCGTCAAATGAGCGGCTATGTCATGCCCGCCGAGGGGAGCCCGCAGGACCGGGTATGGATGGCGTTTCCCAGCGCGGGATATTCGCTCGGCGACACCGAATCGGCGCGCCACGAGGCCCGGTCGACCTGGGCGGCCGTCGCGCACGCCGTGGCGCAGTTCGAACCGGTGACCATGCTCGTCGACCCGGCCGAACTCGACTTCGCCAATCGGTATGTCTCCCAGGACATCGAGATCGTGGAGGCGCCGCTCAACGATGCCTGGATGCGGGACATCGGACCCACTTTCGTGCATGCCGCCGACGGGTCGGTGGCCGCGGTGGACTGGACCTTCAACGGGTGGGGCGCCCAGGACTGGGCCCGGTGGGACCGCGACGAGAAGATCGGGGCCACGGTCGCCGGGCTGGCCGGTGTTCCGGTCATCGAGTCCGGCCTGGTCAACGAGGGCGGCGGCATTCAGGTCGACGGCCAGGGCACCGTATTGGTCACCGAGACCGTACAACTGGACCCCGGGCGGAACCCGGGGATCACGAAGGCCGACGTCGAGGCCGAGCTGGCACGCACCATCGGCGCCACCGACGTGGTGTGGCTGCCACGCGGGCTGACCCGCGACTCGCAACGGTTCGGCACCCGCGGCCACGTCGACATCGTCGCGGCGGTCACTGCGCCGGGCCGGCTGCTGCTACACACCCAGACCGCCGAAGCGCATCCGGACCACCTCGTGTGCAAGGAGATTCGAACGGTGCTCGACGGTAGTTTCGAGATCGTCGAGATGCCTGCGCCGGCCACCCTGACCGACGACGAAGGCTATGTCGACTACAGCTACATCAATCATCTGGTGGTCAACGGCGGGGTGATCGCGTGCGCGTTCGATGATCCGCGCGACGCCGATGCCGCGGCGATCCTGGCCGAGCAATACCCCGGCCGCGCCGTGGTCACCGTCGACGCCCGGCCGCTGTTCGAGCGGGGCGGCGGCATCCACTGCATCACCCAGCAGCAGCCATCCCCGATAACTCCACGGAGCCTGCATGCCCGCGCGTAATGTCCCGACCGTGTCGACGCTGTTTCACGGTGGGGTGATCTGGACCGGGATGCAGACGACCGATGCGCTGCTGGTCGCCGACGGCGTGGTGCAGGCCATCGGCGACGACGCCCGCACCCGGGGCGCCGATGAGCAGGTCGATCTGGAGGGCGGCTTCCTGATGCCGTCATTCGGCGACGGCCACGCACATCCGCTGTACGGGGGCCTGGAAGCGGCGGGGCCGGCCGTGCGGCCGTGTACATCGGTCGACGAAATCGTGCTGGCCGTCAAGGAATTCGCCGAGTCCCATCCCGACGAGGAGTGGATCGTCGGGGCCTCGTATGACGGCAGCCTGGCCCCTGAAGGGCTGTTCGACGCACGGTGGCTCGATGCCGCCGTACCGGACCGGCCGGTGGTGCTGAGGGCGTGGGATTACCACACGCTCTGGGTCAACTCCGCCGCACTGCAGCGGGCCGGCATCACCGCGGACACACCTGAACCGGCGTTGGGAGAGATTCCGCGTCGCGCCGACGGCTCCCCACTGGGGACGTTGCGGGAGTGGGGTGCCACCGACCTGATCACCGCCGTCATGCCCGCCCGCGACGAAGCGGTGCGGATCGCGGCGCTGGACACCGCCGCCGACTACTACCTCGCCCGCGGTGTGACATGGGTTCAAGATGCCTGGGTAGAGCCGGCCGACGTCGACACCTACGTCGCCGCAGCCACCACCGGTGCCCTGCGAATGCGGTTCAACCTGGCGTTCTATGCCGATCCACGTCATTTCGATACGCAGATAACGCAATACGCGGCTGCCAAGGCCAAGGTGGATGGGGCCGCATCGCCCCTGCTGACAGCACAGACCGTGAAGTTCTTCGCCGACGGTGTGGTGGAAAACGAGACCGGTGCGCTGCTGGCGCCGTATTGTTCGGGCCTGCACAGCCACGGCATGACGTTGTGGGAGGGCGATTCGCTGGCCGAGGCCGCCCGCCGGGTCGATGAGCTGGGCATGCAGATTCACATCCACGCGATCGGTGACGCCGCGGTGCGCCAAGCGCTTGATGCGATCGAATATGTTGCGCGGCACAATGGTCCGCGGGACCGGCGGCCGGTCATCGCGCACGCGCAGTTGGTCGACGACACCGACATCGGCCGGTTCGCCACCCTCGGGGTCATCCCGAACATGCAACCGTTGTGGGCACAGATGGATGCGTTGATGACGGTGCTGACCATTCCCCGCCTCGGCGCGCAGCGTTCCGATCGCCAGTACCGGATGCGCAGTCTTGAGAATTCCGGTGCGGCGTTGGCGTTCGGCTCGGATTGGCCGGTGTCCTCCGGTGCTCCGCTGGACGGCATCGCCGTGGCGGTGTCGCGGTGCACAACTGACGGGGAACCGGCGGGCGGGTGGACACCGCAGGAGATCCTGCCGATCGAGCCCGCGCTGGCCTCCTACACCGGCGCGGTGGCGTATCAGGCATTTGCCGAGGCGAATTGGGGCCGAATCGCTCGCGGTGCGAGCGCCGATCTGGTGTGGTTGGATTGCGATCCTCGCACCACGCCGCCGTTGGAGCTCCCGACACTGGGGATCCGCGCTACGTATCTGCAAGGACGCACGGTCTATTCGACCGAGAGGTGAAAGGAACCTCAATGGCCTCAGCTACCCCCGAAGTGGAAGCCGGCAGCCACCTTCGACGCGTCCTGGGGTTACCGTCCCTGGTGTTGTTCGGGCTGGTGTACATGGTGCCGCTCACGGTGTTCACCACCTACGGCATCGTCACCGAGACGACCGGCGGCAGGGTGCCGTTGGCATACCTGGTCACGTTGGTGGCGATGGTGTTCACCGCCCGGTCCTATGCACGGATGTCGGCGGCCTTCCCGGTGGCAGGTTCGGCCTACACCTATGCGCAGAAGTCTTTCGGCGCCCCGGTCGGTTTCCTCGCGGGTTGGTCGCTGTTGCTGGACTACCTGTTCCTGCCGATGATCAACTACCTGGTGATCGGCATCTATCTGCAGGAGGCGCTGCCTGCCATTCCAGCCTGGGTGTTCGTCGTGGTCGCGATCGCCGTGGTGACCGTGCTCAACATCGTCGGCATCGTGTCGGTGGCTCGCGCCAACTTCGTCATCATCGCCGCCCAGGCCATCTTCATCCTGGTCTTCATCGCGCTGTCCATCGCGACGTTGTCGGGCAGCGGCTCGGTAGATCTGCTGGCCCCGTTCAGCGGTGACGGCGCCGCGCCCGGCGCTACCCCGGTCTTCGCCGGTGCCGCGATCCTGTGCCTGTCGTTCCTCGGATTCGATGCGGTGTCCACGCTGTCGGAAGAGGCCAACAATCCGAAGAAGGCAGTGCCGCAGGCGATTATGATCGCGACATTGGCGTCCGGCCTGATCTTCATCGCGCTGTCCTACCTGGCCCAGCTGGTGTACCCGTCCAACGTGTTCGCCAATGTCGACTCCGGTGCGCTGGACGTGATGACCACCGCCGGCGGCCAGTTCCTGGTGGTGTTCTTCACCGCGGCCTACGTCGCAGGAGCGTCCGGCTCCGCGATCACCTCACAGGCCTCGGTGGCTCGCATCCTCTATGCCATGGGCCGTGACGGCATCCTGCCGCGGCCTGTGTTCGGTCAGATTTCGCGCAGGTTCCTCACCCCGGTCAACGCGATTCTCGTGGTCTCGGTGGTGTCACTGCTCGCGATCGTCATCGACCTCGCCACGTTGGCGTCGGTGATCAGTTTCGGTGCCCTGGTGGCCTTCTCGGCCGTCAACCTGTCCGTCATCAAGCACTACTACACCGATATGCGCGAGCGTAGTGGGGCGGCCGTCATCAACAACCTGGTGCTGCCATTCATCGGTTTCGCGTTGACCGTGTGGCTGTGGACGAGCCTGTCCGGTCTCGCATTGATCATCGGATTGTGCTGGCTGGCAATCGGGTTCGTCTGGCTTCTCGGGGTGACCCGCGGATTTCAGCGGCCCACCCCGGTGTTGGAGATCAAGGAGTAGTCGCCCTGCGCCCCATCGACTCTGCGTCCAGGGCGTGAATGTCCGAGTAACCAGCACCCTCAGCGCATAGCGAACGTGCGTCCAGCTCGGGGACGACGAGCACCGGGCCCGACGAGTGAGCGACGACCGCGGCCGCCACGCTGCCCTCCAGATGTCCCAGCAGTCCGCTGCGTCGGTGCGGGGCGATGACGATCAAGCTCGCATTGTGCTGGTGCGCGGTCTCGACGATGCCCTTCCAGGTGGGGGCCGCCTCGACGGCGACACTGCGCGCCGCGAAACCGGCCGCTTCCGCAAGCGATGCCCCGTGGGCCGCTGTCCGCTCGGCGGCCCGCCGAACTTCGGTGGCCTGATCGGCGTCGAAATGCTCGGGCCCGATGGGCGTGAAGCCAACGTCAACGGGCTGCCACACGCACACCACCAACGCGTCACGCCGCGCCGGCAGCTCGACAGAGGCTCGCTCGATGGCGGCCGCGGCACGCTGGGTTCCGTCGTAGGCGAACAGCACCGGGCCGGTCATCGCGGACCCCTGGACGTGTTCGGATGGAATGGTGCGTTCATCTGGAGCAGCCGGTGTGGGTAAGCCTGGACGGAGCCTGGCCAGCAGCGGCGGCGAGTACCAGGCGGGGGATTCGCCGTCGAGGAACCGGTCGAGGTCAGGTCGCTGGGGGCGGGCTCCGCTGAGCGCATAGATGGCCACGCCGAAGATCGCGCCGCCGATGGACAGGCCGAACCCGATCCACAGGGCGTCGCCGGTGCCCTTCGTGAGACCGCCTGACGCCGTCGCCGCGAAATGAGCGAAGATCGGCGCCACCATGAACGCGGCGACCGCGCGCAGCAACTCGATGATCGCGAAGACGCGTTGGAGGCTGTTGGACTGCAGTGAGAAGCCCGCGACGAACAGTGCCGGTGCCACGGTGGCACCCAACGCAAGTCCGGTCAGTGCGGCGGCGAGCAGCGCCAGTGGCTGGTTGGCGGGGATGGCCAGCCGGAACACCACGATCCCGGCCGCGAGCAGCCCCATGCCCACCAGTGGCAGGTAGTGCATCGAACGCCTGGAGATGACGTGTCCGAAGACGAAGGCCATGATGATCGCGCCGCCGAGTTCGGGCAGATACAGCAGTCCGACATGCACGGGGCTGTAGGTCTGCATGAAGACCTCGGCGGTCAATGCGGTGGCTGCGACGGAGGCGGCCGCGGCGAACAGGGCGACGCCGACGCCGGCCACCGGGATCGAGCTGGTCAGCATCGTCCGGATGGTCAGCAACGGGCGACGGGCCCTGAACTGGTAGACGATCAGAACCACGATCAGGGCCAGGCCGCCCAGCATCGGCACCGTCACCAACGGGTCATCGAAACCATGGGTCGTGAGTTGTGAGGCGCCGATGAAAGCCGCTGCACAGCCGGCCGCTGCCAAACCGATCGCGGTCAGATCACGCGGCGCATCGAGATCAGCCGGTGGCGCGTCCTCGAACGTCAGGGCGGCCATCACCAGAGCTACCAGCGCGATCCCCGAAACGATCCAGAACAACGGCCGCCACGCATGGGATTCGGCCTGCACGCCACCGACGAACGGGCCGAGCGCAACTGCCCCGAACACGCACATGTTCATGATCACGGCCGTGTGGCGAAGCTTGTCCCTGGGGAAACCGATCGTCAACGGGGGAGCGGCAGCGATCAGCAGCATGCTGGTGGACAGCCCCTGCAGTACATGGCCGCAGACGAACATCGTCCCGTTCTGCGCCGACGCCGCGAGCACCGAACCCACGACGAGCACGACTGCGTAGCCGAGCATCATCCTGCGTTGCGGCAGATGTTGGGCGAACTGGACCGCCAGCACCGTGCCCACGGCATACGCCGCGTTACCCAGACCTGAGCTCAGGCTCATGGTCTGGGCCGAGATGTTGAGTTGCTCCGAGATGATCGGCACCAAGGGGTCGATCGCGGCAGAAAGTGCCAGGTAGGGAATCAGAGCGAGGGTGACCATGGCGGCCACTGCGGGATAGCGTCCGGCGAGCGGGCCCTGGCGCATCAGCCCCGCCCGTCGTTGTCAGTCAGGTGTGGTTGAGGCACGTGTCCGTGAAACTATCCGCGGCACCGGTTCTATTCCAGCCGTGGGCACCGTCACGATAGTTTGCGTGATGGCGCGATGCGATGTATGGGCCGATTGCTCACGTGCAGTGAGCCTTTCAGGAAACTCACAGCGCATGTACAGGAAACGCTACGGGTTGAGCCGGATCTTGAGATGCTCTCCCGATCGTGACATCGCAGCCGCATACCCTTCAGCAGCGTTGTCCAATGACATTGTGTCGGTGAAGATCCCATCCACGTCAAGCCGGCCGGCCTGGAGCAGTGGGATCAATTCGGGCCAGGTTTGTTGAACGGGTGCGGTGGTCATCCGGATCGTGAGGCTGCGCAACAGGCAGGCCAGCGCGGGTAGCGGGTAGGGCTGCAGGTCGTGTACGCCGACGATAGAGACGGTGCCCCCGGTGCGGACGGCGTCGAGCGCGTCGTTGATCGACGTGTCCGTGCCGACCGCGTCGATCACCGCGTCGGCTCCCAAACCGTCGGTCGCCTCGCGGATCGCCTGCGCCGACGGGGCAGTGATGCCTACGGCCCCCCACTTCTCGGCCCGCGCCCGCCTGGCATCGACGGGGTCTACCGCGAAAATCGTTGCCGCACCCAGAGTCAGCGCGCTACGCAGCGCACACATGCCGACCGCACCGAGGCCGATCACCGCCACCGTCCCGCCGATGGGGATGTCGGCGCGTTTGGCCGCCGCCCAGCCGGTCGCGAGATTGTCGGTGAGGAGCAGTGCCTGTTCGGTGTCGATGTTCTCCGGCATCGCGAGGAGTTGAAAGTCCGCCGCAGGCACCGCCAGCAGTTCGGCCTGCGCGCCGCCGAGAAAGCCGGAGCCGAAGATCTGTGGGCCCTGCACACATTTGATCGGATCGTGTGTCGCGCAGCCGCTGCAGCGTCCACATCCGGTCACCGAGGACGCCAGGACCCGGTCACCTGGGGTGAATCCGGTGACGTCCGAGCCCGTTTCGACGACCGTGCCGACGGCTTCATGCCCGATCGAGACGGGGTCGGCGATCGGATAGTGACCCTCGAGGAAGTGCAGGTCCGATCCGCAGATCGAGGCAGCCTCGACCTTGACGATTGCTCCGTCGGGACCGGGCAGGACCGGGTCCGGCCGGGTTTCGACGTTGACCTTTCCGGAACTGTCGACGACGACTGCGCGCATACTCACGCCTCCTGCACTATGAAATCTGACCAGACGGGTTCGTTGATGGCGGAACGGTATTCGCTCAGTCGCCACGGGCTGACGGTGTGTATCTCACCGTCGGCATTCTTGAAATAGGAGTGTTTGATCGAGGGCTGTGCCCACACGGTTTGGCGGATCGCCTCCTGTGAGCGCCGGTGCCATTCCTTGGTCGGCTCGGGCAGTGGCTCCATGGTCTTGGCACCCGCGGTGATCAGATGCTCGAGGCACTGGTTGATGTAGCGCATCTGGAGTTCGGAGTTGAGGATCAGGCTGCCGCCGTGGGCCAGGTGTGTTCCGGGGCCATAGGTCATGAAGAAGTTGGGGAAGCCCGGCACTGTGATGCCGCGGTAGGCGTACGGGCGCTGCCCCCAGGCGTCGTGCAGGTCGATGCCGTCGCGCCCGGTGATGGTCATCGGGAACAGTACGTCGGTGGCTCGGAAACCGGTGGCGTACACGATGATATCGGCGTCGTAGGCCTCACCGTCCGTCGTGACGACCCCGGTCGGGGTGATGCGTTCGATCGGGGTGTGGGTCAGGTCCACGTTGTCGCGTTTGAGGGCGCCCAACCAGCTGCCGTTGTCCTGCAGCGTGCGCTTGCCGGTGGCCGGATAGTCGGGCAGGACCTTGGCGAGCAGTTCGGGGTTGTCGCCGACCTGGGTGGTGATCCAGTCGGTGAACATGATGCGCGCGATGGCGTTGATGTCGCTGACCGCGTAGTTCTGGTCGGGGGCGGACTGGTCGTTGTAGTCGGGGTCTACCCGGGCGGCGTCGAGGCCCTTGTCCGCACCCGGCCACATCAGCAGAAAGCGGTACCAGCGGCCGTAATACGGCAGATGTTCCATCGCCCAGCGCACTCCGTCGGCCACGGGCTCGTGATACATCGGGTTGGGAAACATCCATTGCGCGGTGCGCTGGAAAACCGTGAGATGCTCAACCTGATCGGCGATCGCCGGGGCGATCTGGAAGCCGCTGGCGCCCGCGCCGATGAGCGCGACCCGCTTGCCGGTCACGTCTATGCTGTGGTCCCACGCCGCGGAGTGAAAAGCCGGGCCCTCAAAGGTTTCCGCGCCTGGGAAGTCCGGGATTTGCGGTCGGTTGAGCTGACCGACCGCGGTGATCACAGCGTTGGCTTTCAGGGTCTCGGTGCCGGCGGCCGTGCGGAGAGTGACATTCCACCTTTCGCCCTCCCACGCGGCAGAGACCACCTCGGTGTTCCACCGGATATGTGGATCAAGCTCATGGCGCTCCACGACGTCGCGGAAGTACTGACGCAGCTCGGGTTGCTCGGCGAAGAAGTGGTCCCAATGGTTGCTGGGTTCGAAGCTGTAACAGTAGAAGTGGTTGGCCACATCGACACGGGCACCGGGATAGCTGTTCTCCCACCAGGTTCCGCCGGGCCCGGCATTCTTCTCGACAATCGTGAACGGGATCCCCGCCTGCTTGAGCCGGACTCCCGCCAGCACCCCGGATTCCCCGCAGCCGATGACGACCACGCTGAAATCCGTGGGGTCCAGTGTGGCGGGCCGGCGGGGGTCGACGCCGTCGAGATCAAGCTCTTCCAGAACCAGCGGCAAGTTGTCGTCATCGACCGGCTCGCACGCGGCCCAGTCCAGCATTTCCTTGACCAGCTCAGCGGGCAGCGGATCGGGGACCGGGCAGCCGCGGTCGCGGTAGTCGACGATCACCGGGAGCGCCGCCTCCCGGGCGCGCGCCTTGTCCTCTTCATTCATGAAGCCCTGCACCTCATTGAGGAACAGGCCGGCCTGCTTGCACTCCCGGATGTACCGCGGATCGCCGGTGATGTGCACCAGCGAGAGCAGCAGTGTGGGGATGCTGACCTGCTCCAATGCCGCCGCGATCTCGGAATCGGACATGGTGAACGGCTGGCCGACATGGAAGCTTCGCGTCACGGCGAGTTACGCTACGCGCCGTAGCGTTATGGGACAAGGGTGGTGATGCATCCCTGCTGATGTTGTGGCTTCTCAAGTTTTATGTCCAATTCTCAAGTGAAATGTCCACCGGATGTCCAACTGGACATGAAAGTGAGAATTCATGACCTCATGGGTCGGGGCGAGGATTCCCTATTAGCCTCGCCGCAGTGGACCTCGCCAGACGCATAAATAGGTACGTTGTTACGCAAATGGGTAGCGTGTGGTACACATGCAGTCATGGATGCAGAACCATCCCCGGGGCAAGGCCAAGGTTCCCCGGTGCGGAAGCGCCACCGGATGATCGATCGTGTTGCGGGGATCTTGGAACTGGCCGCACGCAACCACGACGGTCTGACCTTGACCGAGATGGCCCGTCAACTCGACTCCCCGCTGAGTTCGCTTCAGGGCCTGGCGAATGGCCTCGTCGCCGCAGGGTACCTCGACGAGTACGACCGGCGGTACCGTCTGGGCGGTGCCCCGTATCTGCTGAACCTGATGGCCGGCAGGCATCTCGTCACGCAGGTCGGGCACCGCGAACTCGAAGCCGTCCACGCCGAGGCCGGGTTGACCACGCTGCTGTCGGTCGTGGTCGGCCAAGGAGTCTTCTACGTCGACAGCTGTTCTTCCACACCGCGTTACGACTACCTCGCCAAGAACCTCGTGCGGCGGTCACTTATCAGAACGTCGAGCGGATGGGTTCTGCTGGCCGGACTCGCCCAACGTGACCTGTGGAGTTACCTGAACAGCCTCTCCGCCGAAGACGAGAAGAATCGCGAGCGATTCCTGACCGAACTGGAGATCATCCAGGAAACCGGAGTGTGTGCTGCTCCGCGCATTTCGGAAGTCGCCGACGGCGTCGCGGTCGCGGTCCGCGAGGGCGGTCGGACCGTCGCAGCGGTGAGCGTGGTGGGTCCGCACGACGACATCCGTGGGCAGCGCGACGAATTGGTCGCGCTGCTGACCGAGCACCGTCGACGATGGGAACTCAACGGGTAATGGCCCGCGCCCTCGGCGTCAGAGGGCTCGCCCCCGCCACGCCATTCCGCCGTCGAGGGTGACGATGGATCCGCTGGTGTAGCCGCTGCGCCGCGAAGCCAGGAACGTGATGACGTCGGCGACTTCCTCCGCCTGCGCCATGCGTTGCCCCGGGTAGTGCTCGATGAACTCGGGCCAGCGCGCCGGGTCGCCGAACTCCGAGCGCGCGCGGACCTCCAGTGCGGCGCGCAGTCGATCGGTGTGCACCGGCCCGGGATTGACGCCGACGATCCGGACACCCTGATCGAGCGAGTATGCCCCGACTGAACGGGTGAACGTCATCAACGCTGAATTCGCCATCGACCCGGCGAGGTAGCCGGCGTCCGGCCGCTCGCCGGACAGGCCGATCACGTTGACGATGACTCCCGACCCGCGGGCACTCATCGACCTCAGCGCCATCTGCGTCAGTTCGAGATAGCCCCATAACTTGAGATCCCAGGCACGTTGCCAGGCAGTGAGATCCGCGCCTTCCAGACCGCCTTGCGGAATGGCGCCTGCGTTGTTGATGAGGATGTCGACGTCGCCGAGGGTGTCGGCCAACTGGACCCGGTCGTCCGGTTCGGAAAGGTCGAGGGCGTGGCAGATCACGTCCGCGTCGACGTCGTCGCTCAGTTCCGCGAGGACGTCCTTGTCCCGTCCCACGATGTGAATCCGTCGAACGCCCTCTGCGGCGAACGCATGCGCTGCGGCAGCGCCTATCCCGCGGGAGCCGCCGGTGATGAGTACCGAGTCGGTATCGGTGAATTGAAGGTCCATGTTCGGCTTCGTATCAGGGCAGCGGTGAATCGACGGCGAAGGTCGGAGGCTTGGGTGGCATGAAGATCTCGATGAACTCCAAATCCTCCGACGTGGCTGTCTCGTTGTGGCGATAACCGCCCGGGATGAAACACAATGCATTCTCGTGGATCCGATGCGTATCGCCGTTCTCGAATTGCAGTTCCAGCCACCCCTTCGTGACCAGGAGCCACTGGAAGTCGCAGTCGTGGTAGTGCCAGCCGGTCTGATCGCTCATCCCGCCACGAATCTTCGTGAGCTGTGTACTGATCAGCCCCTTGCTCGCCTCGGCGATGCCCAGGTCGAAGTACTGGAGAAACGAGCGACGGCCGGGGATCTCCTCGGCATCGTCGAGCGCAATCACTCTGGGCTGCATCGCTTTTGGAGCCTCGCGGGTGCGGTCATCGGTCATGGGTGAATCCTTTCACTTGAGGGAAGAAGCGGCTGATAATTCGAGCTCACTGAGCGGCAGTGACCGAACGGCGTGGTCGAGAACCACGGCGTCCCAGTGGCGAGTGGACCCGCCGTCGGAACGCAGAGCCATTGCCGCGGAGGTGAACTGGTGGAGGCGGTGCTCGCGGGTGGTTCCGATGGCGCCGATCACCTGATGTGCCTGACGCACCACGGGGTCGACCGCATGTCCGCAGCAGGACCGGGCCACCGCCACCATCGCCTGCACCTGTGCCGGCGGCGTGGACGGGTCTGCCGCGGCGAGTACAGCCGCGTCGGTGGCGGCGCGGGCCAGTGCGGTCTCGCCGGCGACGCCGGCAACGAGCCGTTGTACGGCCTGCTGCTTGCCGATCGGACGCCCGAACTGCTCACGGGTCTGTGCATGTTCGACCGTCAGCTCGGTGATCGCCTCCAGGGCTCCCGTGATCTGGATCGCGCGCGCCAGGGCCTGACGGATACGTGCCACGTCGACCACGTCGTCGGAAACCCGGTATCGAGCGAACTCCCCGGAGGAGTACCGATCTGCAGCGTCGACGGGCACGTCGGTGACCGACCAGCCCTGGTCGTCCCGGGCGACGACGACCACCCGCTCGACGAGATCGGAGAGCCCGGAGAAGTCCGGCTCGCCGTCGTTGAGGATCAGGACCGCGCGCAAGGCCTGCTCGGCTGGGGCCGAACTCTGCTCCAGCAGCCACCCGGCCACCAAGTCGCTGTCGGCGACGCCCAACCGGAACCCGTGACGGGCCAGTGTGCGCGTGAGCGCGGCAGCTTCGGGCCATGATGCGCCGCTACCGCCGCGCACCTCACTGCCAGTCAGATCGGACAAGCCGAGTTCGACGAGGGCGTGCCACAAGTCGCCGTCGTTGCCGCTGTGGGCCTGCGCCACCGAGTCGATCAACGTCTGCAGGTCGGGATCGACCATCGAGTCCAGTGTCGTCATCGCAATCCCAGCCCTCTGGCGACGACGCCCGCAAGGACTTCGTTCGTGCCGCCGCGCAGGGTGAAGCCCGGACGTTGCACGGTGGCCTGCGCGACGGCCTCCCGCAACGGGCCCTGCAGTGATCCGATCAGATAGTCGGCCACCTCCACGAGGTCTCCTTCGGTTGTCGTGCCGAGCATCTTGACCGTTGCTGCAGCAACGTCGGCCTTGTCGCCGCGGTCCAAGGCCGCCGCCACGGACAGCGACATCTGATGAAGTCCATGCAAGCGAGCCAGGAACCGTCCGATCGTCGGATCCGCATCGATGCCGCCGTCGGCGACGTGCGCGATCAGCAGCCGTACGACGAGCGCCGCGGACAGGAAGCGCTCGGGTCCGCTGCGTTCGTATCCGAGTTCGGCGGTCACCTGCTGCCACCCTCGTCCTTCTTCGCCGAGCAGGTTGGTCGACGGAACTTCGCAGTCGGTGAACACCACTTCGTTGAAATGATGTGCACCATCGAGGGATTCGATGGGCAGGACGCTCACACCGGGCGCGTCGAGGTCGACGATGATCTGCGAGAGCCCCTGGTGTCGGTCGGCGGGGGTACCGCTGGTGCGCACCAGCACGAGGACCTTGTCGGCGTGGTGGGCGCCCGACATCCACACCTTGGTGCCGTTGATCCGCCACCCGCCGTCGGACGCAGTGGCGCGGGTGCGCACGCTGGCAAGGTCCGAGCCGGCGTCGGGTTCACTCATCCCGATCGCGAACGTGCACCGTGCGGCCGCAATGGCAGGCAGGAGGTCCTTCTTCTGCTCTTCGGTACCGAAGTTGACCAACGACGGCGCCACCTGACGGTCGGCGATCCAGTGCGCCGCTACCGGTGCCCCGGCCACGAGCAGTTCTTCGGTGACGACGAACCGTTCGAAGTGGCTTCGTCCGTGACCGCCGTACTGACGGGGAATGGTCATGCCGACCCAACCCTGCGCGGCCAGCGATCGACTGAACTCCTCGGACCACCCGGTCAGCCAGCCGTCGATGCCGGGAGTGAAGGCCCCACTGGCCCGTTCGTCGTCCAGGAACCGTCGGACGCGCTCACGCAGCTCCCGCCACGCCGGATCCGGTGCGACGGCGGACAAGGCGGCCGCCTTCACTTCGTCACCACCACTGCGTTGTCGGATAGCCGGGTGATTTCCTCGCCGTCGTAACCGAGGTGCGTCAGCAGGTCCGCGGTGTGGGCGCCGAGCAACGGTGCGTGGCGCTGCAGGCGCACCGGTGAGGAACTCATCCGTAGCGGGGTCAGCGCGCTGAGGTAGTTGCCTTCGGTGGGATGCTCCTGCGACTGCAGGATGCCTTGGTCGCGCACGTACTCGTTTTCTGTGACGTGGGCCAGGTCGAGCAGCCCCGAGGCGGGGACGTTGTGCTGTCGGCAGACGTCCAGCCACTGCTCGGTCGTTCGCTGCGGCGTGATCTCGGCGATCACGGAGTGCAGGTAGTCCATGTTCTGGTGGCGTTGGTCGACGTTGGTGAACTTCGGATCGGTCAACAGATCGGTCAATCCCGTGAGCGCGAAGAAGTCCCGCCAGTTGGCGTCGGTGTAGGGCAGGATGCACACGTGGCCGTCGGCGGTCGGGTAGGGGGCGCGCTCAGCGACCAACACCCGGTTCCAGCCGAAGCCTCCGACGGGCGGATCGAACGTCAGTCCACTGAGGTGCTCGACCAAGTTGAAGTGGATCATGGTGTCGACCATCGGGATCTCGACGTGCTGACCCCGTCCGCTCGCTGCCCGGTGGTAGAGCGCGGTGAGGATGGCGATCACGATGTACAGGCCGCTGACCTTGTCTGCGATGACGTAGGGGGCGTAACGCGGCGCGCCCTCGACGGCTTCGACGAGGCCGGTCAAACCCGACGCCGCCTGAATCATGTCGTCGTATGCGGGTTCGTCGCGCTGCTCGCTGGCCTCGGCGTATGCCTGTGCAGTGCACAGGATGATGTCGTCGCGGATCTTGCTCAACTCGGCATACGTGACGCCCAGAGCTTCCCGTGATTGTGGACGCAGGTTGGAGACCACGACGTCGGCCTCTCGCACCAGTCGCCCGAGGATTTCCCGGCCCTCGTCGGTCTTGAGGTCGATGGCGATGCTGCGTTTGTTGCGTTGGAGGCCGAGCGTCAACGCCGTCATCCCGGCGTTGCGCTGCGGTCCCATCCGGCGCGTGATGTCGCCGTCGAGGGTCTCCACCTTGATCACGTCCGCTCCGAAGTCGCCCAGCATCGACGTCGCGAACGGTCCCATCACGACCGTGGTCAGGTCGAGGACGGTGATACCGGTTAGGGCACCCGGCGCTGGCCGCTCGGATTGTGTTGGTGCGCTGTTCAACTCGATGCTCGATTCTTCTTGTCGGTCAGGTCTTCGACACGTCGGTGGTGCTCGGGGTCCAGGTGCGCCAGCGGTTGCATCGCCGCGGCGAGGGTCAACACCGACTCCATGGAGGCGGTGCGTGACTCGAGGAGCAGACGCTTCGCCATCCGGACGGCATGGACCGGGTTCGCGGCGATCCGCTCGGCCATCCGGTGTGCGGCGGACGGCAGTTCGTCGGCGCTGACGACGGCGTTGACCAACCCCCAGTCCAGGGCGGTGACAGCGTCCACGCGATCGCCGGTGAACGTCATCTCCGCGGCGCGGGCCATACCGACCAGCCTCGGCAGGAACCAGGAGCCGCCGTCGCCGGGAATGAGGCCCAACTGCACGAAGCTCTCGGCGAAGAACGCCGCCTCGGAGGCGATCCGCAGGTCACACATCGTCGCGAGGTCGCACCCGGCGCCGATTGCCGGTCCGTTGACGGCCGCGATGACGGGTACCTCGCAGCGTTGCATGGCGCGCGGAATCCGCTGGATCCCTTCGGCATACCCGTGCCGTTGGTGTAGCGGCCCCTGCCCGAAGACGCCTTGCTTGCGATGCATCTCGTGGATGTTTCCGCCTGCGGAGAAGAATCGTCCTGCACCGGTGAGGATCACGGCCGCCACCTCGGTGTCAAGATTCGCCGCGTCGACGGCCATCTCGAAGCTTGCGATGAAATCTGCCCCGGTGATGGCGTTGGCCGCGTCGGGGACGTTGATGGTCCAGGTCTGGATGGGGCCGGTTTGCTCGATGAGCAGTGTGTCGGTCATGACGTCGCGTCCTCAGAATTCTAGGTGGTGGGTGGGGTCCAGGCGGACGTCGACGACGAGAGGACCGGCGAGGTGGTCTACTGCCTCGGCGACGGCCTCGAAGTCCTCCAGCTTGCGCACGGTCAGTGCGCGGGTGCCCAATCCCGTTGCTGTGGCGGCTATGTCGGGCCACTCGTTGTACGAGTGCTGCGCGGAGAACCCTTCGTTGACCAGCTTCTGGTACTCGGCCCCGTAGGCGCCGTCGTTGTACACGACGACCAGCAGGGGCAGCTTCTCGCGTACCGCCGTGGCCAATTCGGAGGCGTTCATCATGAAACCGCCGTCGCCGACCAGGACGACGGTGACGTCGCTGACGGCACCGACCGCTGCGCCGGTCCCGCCGGCCACGCCCAGTCCGATGGCACCGAACCCGGTCATGGCGGTGAAACGGCCGGGGCCCGGCTTGGTCAGGTAGGGCCAGGAGCCTGCGATGAACCGGCCGACGTCACTCACCACGGCGCACCCCTCGGGCAGGATCGCATCGAGACGTTGGCTGGCCACCCGGATGTCTACGGTGTCCGAGGCGGTCCGGTCGTCGGTGGGCGTCCACTGTCGCATCGCCGTGGATGCCGTCTGGCAGAGTCGTTTCCAGGTCGTCTTGTCTTGCAAATCACCGTCGCGAATGGCTTCGGCCATCGTTTCGGTGACCGTCCGCGCATCACCGACGATCCCGCACGTCGGTGTGACGAACCACCCCAGCTTCACGGGGTCGTCGTCGATGTGGATGACGGACTTCGCGGCGAGGATCTCACCGCCGTGGCTGGTGTACTTGTTCAGACTCGTTCCCACGGCGATCACGCAGTCGCTGTTCATCAGGATCGAGGTCGCTTCTTCGTGGGCGATGCCGCCCATGATCCCAAGGTGCCGCGGGTGACCGGCGAACAGGCCGATGCCGAGTCCGGTGGTGAACAGGCCCGCTCCCAGAGCGTCGGCCAGTCCGGTGACCGCCGCCTCGGCACCGGCTGCGATGACGCCGCGCCCCGCGACCACTACCGGTCGCGCTGCCGACGCCGCCAAGCCCAACGCCATGTCGAGCGCATCATCGTCGATCTGCTGGACCGGCGCGGCCCACGAGAGGGCGCCAGAGGCGGAGATGTCCTCGGTTGCCCTGTCCATCAAGCTGATCGGGACGGACACGTTGAGCACGACGGGCGCCCAGGAGGATTCCAGACGCCGGACCGCCCTGCCGAGATCACGGGCCACGGTGTCGGGACGATGCACCCTCTCGTGCACCACACCGAGTGACGCGCACACGGCAGCGATGTCGAGGCGCTGCATGTGGGTGGGCTCGGCGGGCGTGTCTCCCGTGATGAGCAGGACCGGCGTGCTGAAGCGCGCCGCTTCGACCAGTGCGGTGAGCGCGTTGGTGAACCCAGGGCCGTGGGTCACCGTGGCGACCGCCCAATGGCCCGTCATCCGGGCGTAGCCGTCCGCCATGCTCACAGCGCCCGCTTCGTGCGTGGCGCGCACGAAGCGACCGCCGGCCGTCTCGAAGGCGCTGGCGAGATACATGTTGGCGTCCCCGAGCAGGCCGAACATCGTATGCACGCCGTGGTCGGCCAGCATCACGGCGACTTGCTCGTAGACCTTCATCGTCCGCGTCTCCCGTCGTTGGTTCCTCATCACTGTGGCAAACCCAGGTGAATATCGCAATAGCGTTTCAGATTACCTAATTAAGTAGCAGCGCTCCGGACGGCGCGTCGCTGCTACGTAAATACATATACAAGTCCGCTATTGCGCAATAATAGCGGCGTGATGCATAGTGAGCTCAGCCACAGCGGCCGAGCACCGGGTGAGTACGCCGACGGGCCACCACTTACCTGAGCATCGCCGGTTCGTGGCACGTGCGACCGCATTGAAGTCGGTGCTTCCGCATCCGGCAGCCGCACCAAAATCCTTCGCAAAGGAGCATCGGAAGTGAAGACGAAAGCAGCAGTGAGCCTCGGCGTGCACCAGCCGTTCGAAATCATGGAACTGGAACTGGACGGACCCAAGGAAGGGGAGGTCCTGCTGAAGAACGTAGCCGCAGGCCTGTGCCACTCCGACCTACACCTCACCGACGGCGACATGCCTCCGCGCTATCCAATCGTCGGCGGTCACGAGGGATCGGCCATCGTCGAGGACGTCGGCCCAGGCGTGACGAAGGTCAAGCCGGGAGATCACGTCGTGTGCAGTTACATCCCGAACTGCGGACACTGCCGATACTGCGCATCAGGGCGGTCGAACCTCTGCGACATGGGCGCCACCATCCTGGAAGGGCGATTCCCCGACGGGACCTTTCGATTCCACAAGGACGGCATCGACTTCGGCAGCCTGTGTCTGTTGGGCAGCTTCTCCGAACGTACGACGGTATCCCAGCACTCCGTAGTGAAGATCGACGAGTGGATCTCGCTGGAGAGCGCAGTGCTCGTGGGGTGTGGCGTCCCCGCAGGGTGGGGAGGACCCGTCTACAACAACGGCATCCGGGCGGGCGACACCGCCGTCATCTTCGGTATCGGTGGGCTCGGCATCAACGCAGTCCAAGGCGCGGTAATGGCCGGCGCGAGACACGTCGTGGCGATCGACCCGATTCAGTTCAAGCGCGACACCGCCCTGAAGTTCGGAGCGACACACGCGTTCGCCACGGCTGAAGAAGCCACCGAGGCGGTCCGGCAGCTCACCTGGGGACAGATGGCCGATGGCGCGCTCATCTTCGTCGGCACCCCCGACGAGAATGTGGTCACCGACGCCTTCAACATCATCGGCAAGGGCGGCACGGTCAGCCTCGCCAGCCTCGCGGATCCGGCAAAACTGACCGTCCACGTCTCCGGCATGGAGATGACCCTGATGGAGAAGACGATCAAGGGCTGCCTGTTCGGATCGTCGAACCCGCAGTACGACATCGTGCGACTCCTTCGGCTGTACGACGAGGGAAAACTCAAGCTCGACGAGTTGATCACCTCGCGCTACACCCTCGAAGAGGTCAACAAGGGCTACGACGATCTGCGAGCCGGAATCAACATCCGCGGCATCATCGTCCACGATGCCGACGCCTGACCGGACCACCTGGCCGATTCGCGAAATAAGAAGCGGGAGAACATGACTACCAGCATTGATCTGAGCGAACTCAAAAACGATCTAGGGGCCCTGTGGGGCTCGCACGACCCGTTCGACTCCACGATGGAACTCGTGGCCGAAGGGGTCCGGGGCGACGAAGCGATGCTGATCGACGGCGCACTGGTCGGCGCATCGAACGGGGCCACCTTCGACAACGTCGACCCGGCCACGGAGCAGGTGATCGGCGTCGTCGCCGACGCCACCGCCACCGACGTGGACCGCGCCATCAGGGCCGCCCGCCACGCATTCGACGAGACGAGCTGGGCGCACGACACCGAGTTTCGGCGGCACTGCCTGCTGCAACTCCATGAGGCCATGGCCGAGTCTGCAGACCTGTTCCGAGCGACCGCCGTCGCCGAAATCGGCGTGCCCGTGCGCACCAGCTACACGTTCCACTCGGACTGGCCGATCTCGTCCATTCCGTACTGGGCAGACATGGCCACCGAATTCGACTACGAGTACACGATGCCCGACCGGCCCTGGTCAGCCGGCACCCGGCACTTAATTCGGCACGAGCCCATCGGCGTGGTCGCCGCGATCACGCCGTGGAACTTCCCGCTGCAGACGGCGTTCACGAAGGTGTTGCCTGCCTTGGCAGCGGGCGCCACGGTGATACTCAAGCCGGCCTTCCAAACACCCTGGCATGCAACGCTCTTGGCGAGGCTGATCGCAGAGGAAACCGACATCCCGGCCGGCGTCGTCAACGTCGTCACGCCGTCGGACAATCAGGTGGCGGAGCAACTCGCCACCGATCCCCGGGTCGACCTGGTGCACTTCACCGGTTCGACCGCGGTCGGCAAGAAGCTGATGGCGCACGCATCGGAGCGGGTCGCCCGGGTGGCGCTCGAACTCGGTGGCAAGTCAGCCAACATCGTCTTGGAAGACGCGGACTTCGCGCGAGTCGTGCCTCTCGCCGCCGGCGTCGTCTGCATGAACGCTGGCCAGGGCTGCGTCCTACCGACGCGACTGCTGGTTCCGCGTTCCCGTTACGACGAGGCCCAGCAGTTGGCTCGATTGGCCTTCGAGAACGTTCCGGTCGGCGACCCCAAACAACCCGATGTGATCCAGGGCCCACAGATCAGCAAGGTGCAGCAGGACCGCGTCCTCGGGCTGATCGCACGGGGAATCGCGGACGGCGCGACCCTGCTGTCCGGAGGTGGCCGACCGGAGAGCCTGGAGAAGGGCTACTTCGTCGAACCCACACTGTTCGCCGACGTCGACCCGTACTCCACCATCGCCCAGCACGAAATCTTCGGCCCCGTGCTGGCGATGATCCCCTATGACAGCCTGGACCACGCCGTCGAGATCGCCAACAGCACGGTCTACGGACTGGCCGGATCGGTGTGGGGCACCGACGAGGCAGCCGCGGTCGCCGTCGCCCGTCGGGTCCGCACCGGCATGATCGCGGTGAACGGCGGGTTCTACTACGGCCATGACGTCCCGTCCGGTGGCGTCAAGCAATCCGGGCTCGGCAGGGAGTCCGGCGCCGAGGGGTTCGGGGAGTTCCTCGAAACCAAAGTGATCGCGGTCGGGGAATAGCCGATCATGTCCACCGCGTCTACCGAATCGACAGGCCGACAATGACTATCAACGCACAGCAGACGAGCACGGACGAGCCCACACGTGACGTCACCAGGGTGGCCGCCATCGCCGCGACCGCCGCAAGCATCGAGTACTACGACTTCTTCATCTACGGACTCGCGGCAGCCCTGGTCTTTCCTACGGTGTTCTTCCCCAACCAGAGCGCCGCTGTCGGAATTCTGCTGTCGTTCGCGACCTTCGGAATAGGCTTCCTCGCCCGGCCCCTCGGCGGCGTCGTGTTCGGTCACTTCGGTGACCTCATCGGCAGGAAGAAGACGCTGGTGATCGCACTGGTCACCATGGGAATCGCATCCACCGCCATCGGCGCGCTGCCCACGTACGCGTCAATGGGCCTGCTTGCTCCAGCCCTACTCACACTCCTTCGCTTCGTCCAGGGCATCGCCATCGGCGGTCAGATGGGCGGAGTGGTGCTACTGGCCGTGGAGGCTGCGCCGCCTCAGCGCCGAGGTTTCTTCGGGAGCTTCTCGTCGCTCGGCGCGCCCGGTGGGGTGCTGTTGGCCAACCTCACCTTCCTGATCCTGACGGCGTTCGTCTCCACCGAGGCCTTGATCCAGTGGGCCTGGCGATTGCCCTTCGTGATGAGCATGATCCTGGTGGCGCTCGCCCTGTACGTACACGTCAAGCTCGAGGACACCCCTGCGTTCCAGCGTCTGCAGCAGGAGCGCCAGGCAGCGGACCAGCCCGCCGTTCGTACGCCGACGCGATCACCGGTGTTGACGGTGCTGCGGACCTACCCGCGCGAAGTCGCGCTCGCCGCCGGCAGCTACATCGGTATCAACCTGACGTATTACCTCTACATCACCTTCGTGATCTCCTACGGCACGAATACCCTTGGGCTGTCTCAGCGCACCATGCTGGCCGCCATTCTGATCGGCTCCACCGGGCAGATACTGGCACTCCCGCTCGCGGGTGCGCTGTCGGACAGGGTGGGCCGCAGCCGGGTGTACATGTGGGGTGCCGCCAGTTCGGCAGCGTTCGCGTTCCCGTTCTGGATGTTGCTGCAGACCGGTGAGTTCTGGCTGATCACCCTGGCGATGTTGATCGGCCTCGGACTGCTCCACAGTCTCATGTACGGGGTACAACCTGCCTTCTTCGCCGAAACGTTCTCCACCGAAGTCCGCTATTCCGGGGTGTCACTGGGCATTCAGACGGGCGCCGTCATCGGCGGCGCCTTCGCACCGATGACCGCCACCGGTCTACTGTCGAGCTTCGGTTGGCCCAGCGTCGCGCTCTACATGGTGGCTGGATGTCTACTCACCCTCGTTTCGGTCTGGATCCTCGCCAACCGGAACAAGACCCGGGCTTCTTGACTTGCACTCTTCGAGAAACTCGCGGCATCGCCTCAGCAGGAGTCGGCCTGGACGGAAGGGGAACATGAAGTCACGCGCATCCGATGAGCAGTACATCAAGCAGCTGATCACGGAATGGGTTCTGACGGGATGGCGCCTGGAGCCCGGCGCGAATTTCGACTTCCGCGCCCAGCTCGAGCGGTTCTACGACTGGACCTCTCCAGATGTCGTGCTGCACGACAACGCCGACCACCAATGCACCATCGCCCGCTCGACCGCCGAGTACGCCGCCATCTGGGACAGGGGACTCGCCAACCTCACCGCTCTGTCCAACACCGTGGACGACGGGCCGCACGTCGTCGTGGCGGGTGATCTCGCGGTGGTGGACGTGTGCTTCAGCAGTCGGTTCGAGTTTGAAGAAGGGCACACCGCCGTCGCTCCCACTCGAAGTTCACTGGCCTTGCGTCGACATGGCGACCGCTGGTTGATCTTCCGTGAGCACGGTTCGTGCCTCAATCCACACGCGTGAGGTGTCAGTACTGCCAGATCACCGAATGAACCGTCCAGAAAGGCATTTCATGACCACCCCGGCACTACCCGCCCGAGAAGGCGTCCTTGTCATCGGCTCAGGCGAACTCGGTTCCAGCGTCCTCGACGCGCTGTCGCGACATTCTGACCGCGACGCGGACCTTCGCACCGTCACGCTCATGGTCCGCCGGGCCACGACAGACCAAGCGAGGCGACGAGCGGAAGACTTGGCCGCCAAGGGCATCGCACTCATCGAGGCCGACATCGTGGACGCCACCATCCCCGAGCTGGCCGCAATCATGGGCCGCTACCACACGGTCGTCAGCTGCATCGGCATGACCGCCGGCCGGGGCACTCAACTCAAACTGGCGAAAGCTGCAGTCGCCGGTGAGGTTCCGCGTTACTTCCCATGGCAATTCGGCATGGATTACGACGTGATAGGGCGCGGTAGCCCGCAAGATCTGTTCGACGAACAGCTCGACGTCCGCGACCTGTTGCGCGGCCAGGACACGACCCAGTGGGTCATCGTATCGACGGGCCTGTTCACAAGCTTCCTCTTCGAGCCTAGCTTCGGTGTCGTGGACCTCGAGACCAACACCGTCAACGCGCTGGGCAGTTGGGACAACGAAGCCACCCTGACCACTCCGGAAGACATTGGAGTCCTGACGGCCGAGATCATTCATGCCCGGCCACGGATCGCCAATCAGGTCGTCTTCGTCGCCGGCGACACCATCAGCTACCGGCAGTTGGCCGACGTCGTCGAGCAGGTGCGCGGGAAACCCGTCACGCGCACCGAGTGGTCGCTGCCGTACTTGCTCGACGAGCTCAAGCGACACCCGACGGACGAGATGAAGAAGTACCACGCAGTCTTCGCGCCCGCAAAAGGTGTGGCGTGGCCAAAAGAAGAGTCCTACAACGCCCTTCGTGGAATCAAGACCACGACTGTCGCCGATTGGGCACGCGACCACCTCTGACGGGTGGTGCGTGCCCTACTTCAGTTCTGGTGCAGGCGGTGCACTTTGAAGGCACAGACTTCATCGCCGGCGAGTACCCTCCTGGTGCTGTAGCGATCCTGACCGCGCCGCGCGGGGCAATCGGGCTACCGCTTGAGTTACGGGCCTATCAGGACGAGGCGATGGTGGCTAGCTTCGAGGGCCGCATCACTCACGCCGCGTCGGGTTCGGTTGGCGGTTCCATCGAAGCGGACTTTTGTGACGGGCACCTCCGAGTGGGATTACGCATGCACCAAGAAGGCGCCGTGCCGGACCCGATACCAACCTTCCTGAAGCCGGGGATCGACCTGACACTTAACTACGATGCGCTCAGACCTGCCGCCCTTGAGGAGGTGTTGGCGACGCGGCGCGTGCTGTCCTTTGCCACTCACCTTGAGGCATACGTTCAGGGGCAGCGATTGTTCAGAGCGTTGTCACCGAATCCGCCGCAAACAGCCGAGGACTACGATTTGGACCTTTTGGCGGCCGAGCAGTTCGCCTATGACCTTGACGTGGTCCAACAGCGCACCGGTTTCTTCTTCGACGTCCCCGACACTCTCGATCCCGTCGATCGCGTCAGAATTCGAGTCGCGCGTCTCCTTCTCGAAGGACATATCGTCGCCTCGCCCCGCGTGCCCAAGTTCACGCTCGGGCTCGCTGGAGTTGACAGTCCGCAACTGCGAAAGAATCTGACTGAGCCGTGCCACATCTGTTGGCCTGCAGGACCATACGAAGTCACCCTAGGCGGGCGCCGACTGCCGATCGGCGATGTGTACGTGGCGCACCCGCAAGCGATCGCCGTCAATGGCGCCGCGGCGATCTCCGCACTGGAATCTGCTGAAGCAGAAGGGTTTCTCGTTGAATTCCGTCCTGGCTAAGACGATTTCTTCTATATCACCCTGGCGGACGTGCCCAGCGACGAGGCCGAACGACGTTCCGTCTCAGAATGGTCGCTACACGGAATAACTCAACCCAACACCGTGTCGGACCGAGGTATGACCGAGCCGGCGCATTCGCACACGAGACTTGGACGTTCAGCAATCCGAATCGCTGTTGTCAGCGCGCATTGCAAAACCTGCACCACCGTACCGTTCCAACTTTCGCCATTTGGATGACCGAAGTCGCCGCGCCATCTCCGCGGCAATCCCGAAAAGGCGCAGGTAGAAGAGGTCGGGCTTGCCATCCCGTTTGACGATCGACATCCCCGGCCCACTCCTGTGCGAGTGTCGCGACCAATCTGGGTGTTGCGTTGTTGCCTCGGTGAACGTTTCGGGAGAAACGAAGCCGATCGGTTCCTGTCTCGCAACACCTCGCTAGGTCGACGTCGAAGCCAGGATGGACAGTGGGCTAACTCACGTATCGACGTCCGCGCCGTACTCGTCCCGATTATTTCTGATAGCTATCGAACGGCTCATCAGCCATATTGTTATTTGCTACGAATGAAATGAATGCCAAAGCTTCGCCTTCGCCGGATCGCGCATGCCGCCACGTCATTGACATTGTTTGCGTTGCTCTTTACCGTCCTGAGGGACACCGGAACGGCAAGTGATGCCTGTCTCTCATGATGTTTGCTGATCGAGGGATCGCATGCGAGATGAGCATAGCTGGATCGCTGGTGCAGGGAACTTTCTACCCAGCAGGCAGCAAAGCATCTGGTTAGGTGGGCCGGCGCGCTGGCTGGCGGCGGTGTGTGCGGTAGCTGTGACCGTGGGTGGGCTGCACGTGATCGGGCCGGTGGCATCGCAGCGGGTTGATCAGGTGGCGCGCACGGTGTCGGCGGCGGAGGGGTTCGCCGACACCGCGGCGGCTGCGTTCACCGAATCAGCGGTCGGCTCAGACCTGTCGTTGACCGCCGAGCAGCGTCGCGCCGGGTTGCCCACCGATCCGGTGGCCGGCCTCACCTCCCAGACTGCGGCCGGCCCGGTACAGGTGGTGTTGCCCGGCGGTCTTGGGGATGCCCAGCACACCAGCGGTGGGCAGGTCGTCTACCCGGATGTTGGTGCCGGGTTTGACATGTTGGCCGAAAACACCGCCACCGGCACCCGCACCATCGCCCGGATCAAGGGTCCGGGCGGGGTGCGGATGGTCACGACCTTCGTGCGGACCCCGGTCGATACGGTGATGCTGGCCCACACCAACGGCTATTTGACTGTCAACAAGGCGACCCCGGCTGCTGAGACCGTCGGGATGTTCTCCCCGGCCGAAACCCGCGACACCGCTGGGAAACTCGTCCCGAGTTCGTATGTGGTCAAACAACTGGCCCCGCAGCTGTACGCTCTCGCAGAGGTCATCGACCCACAACCGGGTACCGCCTGGCCGGTGTATGTCGACCCGCCTCTGCACCTGACCGGTGCCGGTGGGGCGCCGCTGGGTTTGTTCGATTCGGTCACCAACACCGTCAGCTCAGTGGCTAACACCGTGACCGCCGCAGCGTCGACCGCGTTGTCGGCCACCGCCTCCGGCGCCAAGGCTGTTGGGGGGTTCGTCAAGGAAAACCCGCTGGAATCAGCCATGCTCGTCGGCGGTGTCGCCCTAGCACTCACCGGCGTGGGTGGACCAGCCAGTGCAGCGATGATCGCCTCGGCCACGGTGAATCTGGCCAGCGCCAGTGTCGATGTCGCCGCGGCCGCCCTACCGGACAACCAAGCCCTCGGCATGGCGTCGACCGTGCTGGGTGCGGCATCCATGGTCACCCCACAAGGCGCCGCCAGAAAAGCCGTCACAGAAGGCACCGAACTCGCCGCCGAACAACTCGCCCAACACGCCGACGAGATTGTCGACGTCGCCAAAGCTGCACCCACCCCGCCGGCGCAATTAGCAGACGACATCCCCGCCACCGCCGCTACGAAACCACCAGTAACACCAGGGGTCTCACCTAAAACTCCTAACGCGCCCCCGACCGCGAAAGCCCCGGACGCGCCGACCGGGTCCGGACCTGCTCTTCCGGTTCCGGACGTCAAGCCCAAGCCCACGGGGAAGACAATCTCGCCGCCGGTCAAGGACAAGGTCACTGCCGACCGGGTGTCTAAGAGCCCCGACGGCAACCTGCGCTGCGAAAACCCGCACTGCGCCCAACGGGTTTACCGGCAGGAAGGCAGAACGCGAACAGGCGATAAGATTCCGCCGAACCGCGCCCAGTTCGACCACAAAGACACACCGAAATCGCGCGGCGGCACCGGCGGCGAAAACGGTGAAGACACCCAGATTCTATGCCGACGGTGCAACGGGCCAGCCGGCAAAGGCGATAAGCGGCCTGACGAATGGGCAGCTGCCCAAGAAGATATCGGCCGCGACTCCAGACGGATAATCCAGAGACACATTCGTGAACACGGTGAGCCGCCGGACGGGGTGATCCACTCACCGAACCTGCGCCCACAAGCAGCCGTACGCAACGGCCAAGCCCGCGCCACAACCCAGGCCACCGCGGCCCAACACCGTGACACCGCAGTCAGCACGGCACGAGGCACCAACAACGCCTCCGCTCAAAGCAACGCGTCCTCAACCGCCAGCACCAAGTCCCAAGACGGTGGAAAGAAGAACGACAAGAAAAAGCCGAGCAAGAAGAAAAAGAAGAAAGACAAAAAGAAAACAAGAAGAGCAAACAGCACCACAAAAAACCCAAGTAACCGATGATGCGACGTACGTTCGGGCGGAGGGTCTTGAGGCTCCGACACTATCCTCGACGCCAAGACCCGCCTACCCGCCACATTCACCTTGGAAGAGAGCACCGGTGGCCAGCGAACATCCAGACAAAAAAGAAGGCTACCGAGAGGTCGCCTCACCACTCACCGGCGATATGCTGGCGCCGCTGCCAGCGGAGTCGCCCGGGCTCGCGATCGAGGAGCCGCTCACCGACGACGACTACCAGGCGGTCGCCGAATTTCTTGCCGACTACCCGGACAAGAAACTCTATGTCTCGCAGCTTGAAACACCGGAGTGGAGTTCACAACCGTTTGTTCAGCAACCGATCACTGATCTGGAGTTTCTGCGATTCTTCCCGAAGCTGCAACGATTCGCGTGCAACCTGTTTTATCTGAAATCTCTGGGCGGGCTGCGGCATTTGAAAGCCTGTGCGTGGCTGCAGGTCTACAAAAGCCCCACGCGGCTCTCGGCTGCACCGATCGCGGAGTTGACCGGGCTCGATTACCTGATGCTCGATGGCCAGATCCGCGACCTGCACGCACTCAAGACGCTGCCGAATCTGACCATCTTGAGCCTGGGCTATGCACGCAAACTGCCCGGCTTGGATTTCCTCCCGGCTAGTGTTCGCACCTTCAGCATGAACCTCGGCAGCATCACCGACATCAGTGCCCTGGCCGACACCCACCTCGAGGAACTCGCGTTTTTCAAAGTCGGCGCGCTTCGTGATCTGAGCCCCATTTCACAGGTCACCACCCTGCGCGAACTACAGCTCTACCACTTACGCGAAGTCACCGAGTTACCCGACATGTCAGCGCTGACCCATCTCACCGATCTCATCATCGATGACCTCAAACAACTCTCCGACACCCGGCCCGTACTCACCGCACCCCACCTCACCAACCTTGCGGTCACCGACCTCGCCAGCATCGACCCCCAAGCCTGGGAACAAACCTGGAAAACCTGGCTCCAACAAGGCCGCCCACCCTTCTGGCAATAGCGCCACCAACAATCAAATCCGGACTCTGCCTCACGAAAGCGAATAGTCGCTTAGCCCTCGGCTCCGCGGCCGTACGTGGTGGCAAAGCGATCATCGATCAGCCCCAGCCAGGTGTCTTGGTCGTCTGCCAACGATCGAAGCAGCGGAAGTGACACGAACCGGCAGTAGATGACCAGTCCGTCGTCGGCGTCGTCTCCGCGAACGAGATGCTCCCACCTATCGGCGGTCTCGTCGGCGCAGCACATCGGCATCACATTCAGATGATCGGCTGTGAAGGTGAAATACACAGGGCTGCAGCGTATGTAGTGACGACAAGCTGCGGTCGTCCGCAGGAATGCGCGACCAACGGGTTCATCCTAGGGTCTTCGCGGCGGGCTCCCGGTCATTCATGGGGATTGCCGCAGCCGCCCGTTGGATGGCGCGGCACACTGCCTTGATGGCTGGATGAGTCTCGTTAGCCGCCCGCAGGGCGATCGAGATGGAGCGTCGCTCGCCCACCAATTCGTAGAGACCGGGTGGGCGCTCATGAGTACGCCAGAGCAGGTCGGGCAGAAACGAGCTCGCGTGGCCCGCATGCACAAGCTGTACATGAATCGATAGGTTCGCGGCTTCGAAACGGATGTCGGGTTCGAAGCCGGCGTCGCGGCATTGAGCGATGGCCCAGCGGCGCCCCACACTGCCTTCGGGTTCCATGACCCAGGCGTCGTGGCGCGCTTCGGCGAGGTCTGGTGAAGCTCTGCCGTTAGACCGTGCGAGGTAGAGCGGATCCTCGACGACCGGAAACCGGATAATCTCAGACGGTACTGCGAAGGGGTAGCCGGGGAACTGTTCGGTGACCAGCAGCTGAAGGTCTCGATCCAGTAGCGCGGGCAATGCGGTGCTCGGTTTCGCCTCGATCACTTCGACCCGTAGCCGTTCGTGCTCGCGCAGCGCGACCAGGGCGCCGGGCACGATCGACTCCGCGGCTGTCTGGAACGCCCCCACGCGAATGGTCCCGACGGGTTCGTGTGCTGCTGCCGCGAGGTCGGACTCGGCTTGGTCCAGCTGCGACAGGACTTTCTTCGTGTGCTCGACGAGCACCTTTGCTTCGGTGGTGAGCCGCACATTGCGCCCCACCCGTTCGAGCAGGCGCACTCCGACGTCGGACTCGAGCTGGGCGAGTTGCTGGGAAATCCCGGACGGCACGAAATGCAGGGCCTGTGCCACAGCGGCAATGGTGCCGTGCCTGTCGAGTTCGTAGAGCAGGCGCAGTCGGCGAACGTCGAGCATGGCCTCAACTCCATCCATCAGTGCAGGTGAACGGTTCTGAATAGAAACAGTACTTTGTGTGAACTCTGATTGGCGTTGAGACTTATGGCATCCATCAAAACGACGCGATGCAGAGATGAAGAAGAGACTCCAATGGCCAAAACCTCGGAACCCCGGCTCCGGCGTGCGCTGCAAGCCAGCCTTGTCGGCAGCACGCTGGAGTTCTACGACTACATCATCTTTGGGCTGGCGGCCGCGCTGGTGTTCCCAGAGGTCTTTTTCCCCAACAGCTCACCGGTAGCCGGCATTCTGAGTTCTTTCGCGACCTTCGCGGTGGGGTTCGTCGCCCGGCCCGTGGGTGCAGTAATAGCCGGACATTTCGGTGACCGAATCGGCAGGCGCCGCGTTCTGCTGGCTACTTTGATCGCGATGGGCATCGCCACCGGTGGGATCGGGTTGCTGCCCACTTTCGAGCAGGTCGGGGTCTGGGCTCCTGTGCTTCTGGTGCTGTGTCGCATCGTCCAGGGCCTTTCACTCGGCGGCGAGTGGAGCGGCTCTGTGCTGCTCGCCGTCGAGCAGAATCCCGGCGGACAGCGCAAGGGGTTCTTCGGGAGCATCCCGCAGGTGGGTGATCCGCTGGGACTGTTGCTGGCCAACGGTGCCTTCGCGATCGTCCAGGTGAGTGTGGACAAAGAAGCGTTCATGTCATGGGGATGGCGAGTGCCGTTCCTGTCCGGGCTCGTCATCGTGGCGGTGGGGCTGTGGTTGCGGTTGCGAATCACCGAGACGCCGGAGTTCGAGCGCCGCGCCAAGGCCAAACCGCCGCTGCGTATTCCGCTACTCACCCTGCTACGAGAACAGCCACGGAACTTCGTGCTCTCCATGGGATGTCGCTTGGCCAATGATGTGGCTTTCTACATCGTCACCGTTTTCGCCATCACCTATGTTGTGCACCAGAACCTGATGGACCGTTCGGTCGTACTCATCGCGACGATGTGCGCAGCCGGGGTTGCGGTGATCACCACACCCCTTATGGGTATGCTCGCCGACCGGATCGGTGTCCGCAAACTCGCGATCTTCGGACTTGTTGCTCTCGGCGTCGGTGTGGCCACGTACTTCCCGCTGCTTAACACCGGACGGCCCGCGCTCGCCATCGCGGCAGCAGTGTTCACCAACGGCATTGCGGCCAAGGCGTTCTGGGCGCCGTACGCGGGGCTTCTGTCTACGCTGTTCCCTGCTGAGATGCGCTTCAGCGGTATGTCATTCAGTTTTCAGCTTGCGGGCATCGTCGGCGGCGGTATCGCACCGTTCGTCGCGGCGGCGCTGCTCGAAATCACCGGCTCATCGGTCGCCATCACCGTGTATGGATTGACCGCCGTTGCGATCAGCCTGATCTGTGTCGCGACGGTGCGCACCTACCCGAATCGGCCAACCAGCGAGGCCGGATCGACCGTCGAGAACGCAGATTTCACACGCACGTCCGAGAAAGAGGCAATCAAATGACCTTGACACTTTCCGCCATGGCCGAGGTGTCGGAGGCCCGGCTGCAACGCTTGCAGAGCAAGATCGCCGGGTCGCAATTCGACGCGATCGTATGTTGTGGCTTCGAGAACATCCAGTACGCGACCGGCTACCGGAGCGCCCCCGGATTGAACCGCCGCAGCCAACGAATGGCCGCGATCGTCACCCCGTCTACGGTCGTGTTGGTCGGAGGGACCGCAGAAGCCGCGCCGGCCATCGATGGGGGAATCGACCCCGAGCGGTACGTGCCGTACGGCACTTTCTACTTCGCCCGAGTATCCGACGACCATCCCATGACACGCTGCCTACCGCAGCAAGATTCGCTCGGTTCCGGTGTCGAGTACGCCGCCCGCCTGCTGACGTCGGCCGCAGCCGTCGGCATCGATAACGATGACTGCTCCGACGAGGTACGTGCCGCGCTGGCCAGTGCCTTGCCCGGGACGACATTCCACAACGCGAGTTCCTGGTTGCAGGGCGTCCGCAGCGTCAAACTGCGGGGCGAAGTCGACCGGCTACGCCGGGCCGCCCGGTTGGCCGAGAACGGCATCACTGCAGCTATCGCCGCGGCGGCGCCGGGAGTGACCGAGAACGAACTGGCCGCAGTGGTCGCCAGCACGATTTCCGAAGGCGGCGCGATGCCGCGTTCGATCACCCTCACTACCGGGGCGCGCTCGGCGTTGGCCGACGAGTTCCCGACCAACGCTGTTATCCAGCCGGGAGATCTCCTGCGGTTCGATGTCAGCTGCGATTACGAAGGCTATCGCTCAGATATCGGGCGGACTGCGGTGATCGACGAACCAACCGCATTGCAGCGCAAATGCTATGACGCGATCTGGCGCGGGGAGGAGCGTGAAATCGCCATCTGCCGGCCCGGGCTGCGGACAGGGGATCTCTTCACGGCAGCCATCGAAGCTGTCGAGGAAGCCGGGTTGCGACCCTACCGGCGCCAACACTGTGGGCACGGCATCGGAATGCAGATCTATGAGGGGTTCCGTGTCGCGCCCGGCGATGACCACGTGCTCGAGCCGGGCAATGTGCTGTGCGTCGAGACGCCGTACTACGTCCTGGGATGGGGCGGGATGATGGTCGAGGACACACTCCTCATCACGCCCGACGGAGCCGAGGTGCTAACTGTCAGCACGCGTGATCTCAGGACAGTCGCGTGGTAACCGCATACACCAGGAAGATGCTTTGCCAGCGGTGTGGCGTTGTCGTCTCCGATGAGCAAAGCGTCGGAGGCTGCGTTTCCTGTGCAGCACAATGCATCCCGGTGAACCTGCACGCGCAGTTCGCCGTATACGACCCGATTGTGTCTGTCGATAGGACGCAGCCGGGGATATTCCGGTGGCGGGCCGGTTTCCCGATCGAGACGACCACGACTCCTATCAGCCTCGGTGAGGGCAATACGCCAGTCGTGCACTGCGAGGCGTTCGCCGAGCTGCTGGGAGTCGATTCCGTGGTGATCAAGGATGAGTCGCGTAACCCGACGTCCTCCTATAAGGATCGTCTCGCTGCGGTGGCAGTCACCAAAGCGGTCGAGGCTGGTGCGTCGACCGTCGTGGTGGCCTCGACGGGCAACCACGGCGCAGCCGCTGCGGCGTATGCGGCCAGGGCTGGCCTGGAATGCGTGGTCCTTGCCGCTCGTACCGCATCGGCACTCATGGTTGAGCAGATTCGCGGATACGGTGGTCGCGTCATAGCCCTTCCCACCATCCCTGACCGGTGGACGGTCATGAAGGCTGCGGTCGAGGAGCTGGGCTGGTTTCCGATCTCGGGTTTTCAGATCCCCCCGGTGGGATCGCCACCCTTTGGAATCGAGGGCTACAAATCGATCGCCTTCGAACTGCACGAGCAGCTTACGGAGACGCCTACAGCGGTTGTCGTGCCGACGGCTTATGGGGATGGTCTCACCGGGATCTTCCGAGGTTTCGAGGAACTGCGCGGGGCCGGGCGGATAACAGATACGCCGCGCATGATCGCCGCCGAAGCCCTTGGGCCACATGCAAAAGCGATAGTCGCGGGCAACGTCGATCGGGTTCCCGGGATCGAACGACGGCCGACGCTGGCGTTCTCTGCGGGCACTCCGGTTGGTACGCACCAAACCTTGGCGACGTTGCGCCGCAGCGGTGGTGCGGCCGTAGGACCCATCTCGGACGACGCCGTCCTGGAGGCGCAGGCCGACCTCGCTCGTGAAGCCGGTGTCTACGCCGAAACCACTTCGGCGATGACTCTGGCCGCTGCGGCCCGTTTGGGCGACGGCGGAGCCTTGCGGGAGACCGACCGACTCGTCTTGATGATCACCTCAAGCGGGCTGAAATCCACCGCAGAAACCGCAACCGTTCGCGCGGCTGTCCCTGAGATAGAGCCGAAACTCGATGCATTACTTGTCGTCTTGGGTGGGTAGTGCGGCTCCGCATCAAGGTAGGGCGCCACTATCCGGAAGGGAGCCGTGCGAAGGATAGGCGGGGCCGCTGCCCTTGCCTGGTTCCTGCCCGCCCGATCCACTCGAGCCGCGCCCGCAGAAGGCCTTGCCGCCGACGACTTCTCCGAGCTCTCGTTGTGGACAGCGCCCAGGCCCGACGACCTACGTCGGTGTCGGTGACCGCTCGTTGGCCGATCTCCATCACCAACTCATGCCGTCATTCGAAACTGCTGGCACGCGTAATAGTCTGACCTGCATGGTCGAGACTCCACCGCAGCACGGATTCTGAACCCCGTGCACGATTCCCCGGCGGGGGTTCGTGAGTACTCGTGCGCCGACCCGGAAGGCCAGGTCTGGACCTTCAGTAGCTACACAGGCGAGTGACTGGGCTTAGCCGTCGACAGGTGCTTGCACGGTGCGTCGGTGCTCGGCTCGTGCGGCAAATTGACCGTCGGCGTGGAGCAGGGTCAGGCTGCTTTAGCGCCATGCTGTCTGGGCTGCGAGATCCGTTGGCATTTCTGATGTTCTCAGAGTCACGCCTGATCTGGTCAGTGCTCCGCAGTGTCGATGATGTCGGCGAGTCGGCGAAGTTGGCGTGCTAGTTGTTGACGCTCATCCGGGGTGAAGGCGGCGTACGCGCGGGCTTGTGTCGCGCGCCGTTGGGTGCGGACCCGGGCAAGCAATTCGGCGCCGGTGGCGGTGAGGCTGACGAGGACTCTGCGTTCGTCCTCCGCACTCCGCTGGCGGTTCACGTAACCCTTGATCTCGAGCTGTTGAACCATTCGTGTCGCGTTCGGTGTGCTGACGTTCGCGGCCGCGGCGAGTGCACCGACGGTCAGTGCCTCCACACCCAGGAGGGGATCGAGAAGCGCGAGCTGGGCAAGTGATAACCCGCCTGTCGCAGCCGGATTGCCGCGCGCACGGCGCATGGACAGAAAGAGTTTGTCGGCAGCGTCGCCGAGCTCGTTCACGCCGGTGTCATCCACAGCTGCCGGTAGGGCGGGCTGCCTTGGAGTCACGAGCGGAAGTATACGACGTGCTATTGTTAACTAGATAATGATTATCTAGTTAACAAATGAGGAGAGTGCGATGTCCGCCGCGCGAATCGATGCCCACCACCACGTTGTTCCACCCCGGTACCGGCGGTGGCTCCAGGAGCGGGGAGTCTCCGCGGGCGGTCGCGCAATCCCCGAATGGAGTGCCGAGAACTCGCTTGGCCTCATGGACCGGATCGGAGTTGAGAGCGCAATCCTGTCCGTATCGACACCGGGCGTCGAGCCGGCAGACGCAGACAATCAGCGGCCCTTGGCCAGAGAGCTAAATGAGTTCTGCGCCATTACTGTTCAGGAAGTTCCGCAACGCTTCGGGTTCTGGGCCACCCTGACTCTGCCTGACGTGGAAGGGGCGCTGCTCGAAGCGACTTATGCGCTAGACGAGCTCCATGCAGATGGTGTGGTCATCTTGGCCAACTCGCAAGGTACGTACCTGGGCGATCGTCGATTCGACCCGCTGATGGAAGAACTGAATCGCCGTGCCGCTGTCGTGTTCGTACATCCCTCCCATCTTCCAGGCGATGAGGCGCCCGGCATCCCTGCCTTCGCTGCGGACTTCCTCCTCGATACCACCCGTGCCGCGGTCAACATGGTCATCAACGGCACCCTGGAGCGGTATCCGGATCTACGCGTAATCCTTTCTCACGCTGGAGGGTTCGTTCCCTACGCAGCCGATCGGATTGCCCGCAGCATCGCGTTGGAGCACTCGCACTTAACTGAAGACGCGGTTCTGACCGGATTACGGCAGTTCTACTTCGACACCGCGCTTTCGGGCTCGAAGTTCGCTCTGCCGAGCCTGTTGTCTTTCGCTGAGCCGGATCACATCGTGTTCGGCAGCGACTACCCTTACGCTCCTGCGGAATGGGCAATGTCGTTCACCGACAATCTCGATAACTATGTTGGCCTCGACCACGCATTGGTGAACCGTGGAAATGCTGAACGTCTCCTACCCCGCTTGGCACGGTAGCTGAACTTCGAAGGCACCGTGTGTCGCCCCGCCCACTCGAGATGGGCAGACCACAGCTCGCACCAACAAGCAGGGGCTGTACCCGTCGGACGTGACCGATTGGACTCGGCATGCTTGTCTGCCAGACTGAGGTCTGACGACCAGATGAGCAGTTGACAAGGAGACGTGATGACAGGCCGGATGGGGCAGGTGGACCGGCGACCGCTCTATGAACAGGTCGCGGAGCGTCTGCGCGAATTCATCGACACCAGCGGCATGCAACCCGGTGACAAGTTGTCCAACGTCCGCGATCTTGCTATTGAACTGCAGGTAGGGCGTTCGTCGGTCCGCGAAGCCATCAACGCTCTGCGTGCCCAGCGCATCGTGGAGGTCAGGCACGGCGACGGGATCTACCTGTTGCGGCGTCCCGAAGACGTCATTGAGTCATTGGCGACCGAACTCGTTGAGACCCACGTCGATCATCCCTACATCTGGGAGACCCGGCAGGCGCTGGAAACGCAGTGCGCGAGGCTGGCAGCCGCCCACGCGACCGTCGAAGACCTCGCCGAACTCGATGCAGCGCTGGAGCAGATGGGAAGCGAGATCGAAAACGGCCTGCCCGGCCTGGATGGCGATCGACGTTTTCACCTCGGCGTCGCCATCGCTGCGCACAATCCGTTGCTCCTCAGGTTGTTAAAAGGGTTACGCGTGTCGCTGGATCGAACGTCGGAAACGTCGTTGACCAGGCCGGGGCAACCGGCGAGCTCCCTGGACGCGCACCGGGGCATCGTGGAAGCGATACGTGCGCACGAGGCCACCGACGCGGCGAACAGAATGCTTGCGCATCTCGTCGGTACCACTGACGAGCTCGTCCGCCGCTGATCCGGAACCTTGGGCGCGGGGCCTCGAGGGAATCGACGTTTAGTAGTGACGGCCGCCTTGCGACCTGTTACTGTTCCGGTGATCAGATCACCAGCACACTTCATGATCGTCCGGCTCCGAGAGATCAGATCACCTGATCATGGGAAGAGGGAAGCTCTATGGGTTCGTCATTCATCGCGGCCAACCGGCTGTGGACGCAGCAGCAGGAGGAGGCCGGCGCCAAATTGGTCGCCCAGCTCGACGAGCTAGACCTGCGTCAGGTCCGGGTCAGCTGGGGCGACCAGCACGGCATCCTGAGGGGCAAGACCCTGGAGGTCGACGCGTTCCGGTCAGCACTGAAGGAAGGCAAGGATTTTCAGACTGCAACCCTGATCTTCGATACCACCAACAACCCCGCGGTACCGCCCTTCGAGGCTCAGGGGTTCGGCGACGCCAGGCTGACGGGCCTGCCCGACGCGGTTCTTGTTCCGGACCCGACGACATTCCGTGTCCTGCCGTGGGTTGACCGGACCGGCTGGGTGCTGTCGGAGATGTACTACCGCAGCGGGGAGAGGGTGCCGTTCGATACGAGAGGTGTCCTGAAGACACAGCTGGCGAAGTTGGAGACCGAGGGGTACAGCTTCACCACCGGCGCCGAACTCGAGTTCTACATCACCCGCCTGGTCGACCCGAAGCTGACCTTCGGCGATTCTGGTTGGCCGCCGGCGGCACCCGAGGTCACGGCGCTGTCGCACGGCTACCAGTACCTCACCGAGAACCGCGGTGACGAAATCGACGACATCCTGTCCATGCTTCGCGACCAAATCGTGGCGCTGGGAATGCCGTTGGCCACCGTGGAAGACGAATGGGGTCCGGGCCAGGTCGAGATGACCTTCGACCCGCTTGTCGGTATCCAGACCGCCGACAACGTGCTGCTGATCCGTAGCGCCATCAAGCAGATCTGTCGCCGGCACGGTTACCACGCCACGTTCATGTCGCGTCCGGCATTCCCGAACATCGTTTCCAGCGGATGGCATCTGCACCAGTCCTTGGGTGCCGCCGGCCAAGCAAACATCTTCCCAGGTGATGACGGGAAGCTGCTGTCCGACACCGCGATGCACTACATGGCAGGCCTCCTGGAGCATGCCAAGTCCAGCTCGGTGCTGACCACCCCCACCATCAACGGCTACAAGCGTTACATCGCTAATTCCTTTGCCCCCGACCGCATTGCGTGGGCCGAGGAAAACCGCGGTGCAATGATTCGCATCTCAGGTGTCCGCGGTGACGACTCCACCCACCTGGAAAACAGGATCGGTGAACCTGCCGCCAACCCGTACCTGTACATGGCCTCGCAGCTGATCAGCGGCCGCGACGGCATCGCCCGCAAGCTCGACCCGGGCCCGTCCGCCGATGAGGCCTACACCGCCGACGTTCCGCTGTTGCCCGCCACCCTGGAGGAGGCAGTCCGCCACTTCGAGGGCAGCGAAGTGATGCGCCGTGAACTGGGCGATGCCTTCGTCAACTATCTGACCACGGTGAAGAGAAAAGAGATCTCGCGTTTCAACGCCTACGTCACCGATTGGGAACAGCGCGAGTACTTCGAGGTGTTCTGACCGACACCCCACCATCTGACGTCCGTCGAGGAGTCCAGAGTAGATGTCACTGAAAATCATTGCTGAGCATCGGGAATCACAGCCGGGGGCGAACGCCATCACGGTCGCTGCCGCCCAGTTGGGCGGGCCATGGCTCAAACCTGCCGCGCGGTTGGAGCTGATCGTCGAAGCCGCACAGGTTGCGGTCGGCGCCGGTGCGACGCTGATCGCCTACCCGGAGACCTACCTGTCGGGGTACCCGTTCTGGCCGTCGCGCACTCAGGGTGCACTGTTCGACCATCCCGACCAGAAGAACTGCTACGCCTACTATCTCGACGCCGCCGTCGAGGTCGGCGGCCCGGAACACCGTGAGATGGAAATGCTCGCTGCGGATCTCGGCATCACCATGGTCGTCGGGATCACCGAACGCGGTCGCGGGCCGGGACGCGGCACGGTGTGGTGCACCCTGCTGACCATCGACCCGCGACACGGTCTCGTCGGGCATCACCGAAAACTGGTGCCCACCTACGACGAACGCCTCGTCTGGGGTCAAGGCGACGGTGCAGGTCTGATCACCCATCCGGTCGGCAAGGCGGTTGTGGGCAGCCTGAACTGCTGGGAGAACTGGATGCCCCAGGCGCGCACAGCGTTATACGCGCAAGGCGAGACCGTACATATCGCAGCGTGGCCCGGGTCGAGCAAACTGACCGGTGACATCACGCGGTTCGTCGCTGCCGAAGGTCGGGTGTTCGGTGTCGCCGCATCAGGGTTGATCACTGCCGATTCGATTCCCGGCGATTTCCCTCTTGCCGAAGAACTCCGACAGGCCTCCGACACCGTGGTTTTCGACGGCGGCAGCGCCATCGCCGGACCGGACGGACAGTGGTTGATCCCACCGGTCGTCGGCGAGGAGGGGCTGATCGTCGCCGACCTGGATCTCGACCGGGCGTTCGCCGAACGGCTCAACTTCGATCCCACTGGCCATTACACCCGGCCGGATGTGTTCCAGACGGTCGTCAATCGGGCGCGCCATGAGTCCGTGCGGTTCACCGACGATGAGCGCTTGCGCGAAGAGCAAACGGCGGAAGATCCGTTGGAACAAGAACTGAGGGCCTACCCGTGAATGGACGGTCCGTTCTGATCTTGCAGCATCAATCCGACGATGGTCCCGGGAATCTGACGACCTGGCTCGACGATCACGCAATGCCTTACACGATCGTCGACGTCGCCAGAGGGCAACTCCCGGAACCGGGTCGATTCCGGGCCCTCGCTGTACTTGGGAGCAGTCGCTCAGCCTACGAAACCGGCGAGCCCTGGATCCAAGCCGAACACGATTTCGTTCGCGCATGCATCGATGCAGGAACCCCGGTGTTGGGAATCTGTTTCGGAGCACAGCTTCTCGCGCTTGTCCTCGGCGGCAGCGTGCATCGGATGGCACAACCCGAACTCGGCTGGTATCCGATCAGCGGTGACGAGCCCTATGGCGGAACCTATTTCGTCTGGCACGGAGACGAGATCACGGTACCCCCGGGGAGCAGCCTTCTGGCCAGTACCCCGGCCTGCACGCATGCCTTCGCCAACGGTCGACATCTCGGAGTGCAATATCACCCTGAACTCACCTTTGAGCACATCGATTTCTGGATCTCCACGCCGCGTCGCCGACAGTCGATCATCGACGCGGGCGGTGACGTCGAGCAGATCATGGATGCCACTCCCGTTCTGGAGCCGGCCGCTGTTGCCGCAGCAGGCCGGCTCTACCACCGATTCTTCTCGGTACATGTCCACCTAGATTCAGGAGTGACGCCATGCCCGCACGCCTCGCCAGCACGGTAGCCATCGGTCTGCTCGCCGGTTTGTCCTGTCTGCTCACCGGATTCGTCGTAGCGGCACCGATCTGGGTGCTGTTCATCGCGTGGGCGTCGTTCTTCGCCGCAGGCGGCGGTCTCACCGGCGCCGCGCGTTCACTTGTCATGCTCATCCTGGGCGTGGCCAGTGCCACCGCGACCATGATGGCGATCGGTGCTCTTGGCGGCAGCACTTGGGCGGTCGGTGGATGTGTCATCATCGGCGCCGGCATCCTGGTGTTCATCACCCGCGACGGTCTCCTGAGCTTCACCCCTGCCGGGTTCTTCGGCTTCGCCTCGGTGGTCGGCACTCTCGCGGCCACCGGGACTGCGATCACCGCACCGGTCAGCCTCTCCCATCCGGTCCTGCTGGTCCTTGGGGCACTCCTGCTCGGCACCGCGTTCGGGCTCGCCTCGGAGCGGCTCGGTGGCCTCCTCACCACCAAGACCGCCCTTGCAGCGGCCGAATCGTGACCGCGTATCGCGGTGTCCTCACTATCAACTCCGGTGGGGAGAAGATCGTCGCCCGAAGAAGTGCAGGCGACATTGGTATCGTCGGCTACGCGGCGTATCCGCCGTCGATCCTCAGCACTGCGCCCGTGACGTAGGAGGCCTGTGGGCTGGCGAGAAAGACGACGCCTGCGGCGATCTCGTCCGGTCGGCCGTGCCGCCCCATCGCCGTTGTCGGCAGGAACATGGATGCGGCTGGGCCGTCGGCGGGGTTCATCTCGGTGTCGATGAACCCGGGCTGGATGACGTTGACCGTGATCCCTCGGTGAGCCAGATCGCGGGCGGCGCCGCGGCTGTAGCCCTCGAGGGCTGACTTGGTGCCTGCATAGTCGGCCATCCCGGGAAAGCCGACGCGCGTTGCCACGCCCGAGCTGATGCTCACGATCCGCCCACCATCGGGCAGCAGCGGGAACGCGGCCCGGATCGCGGCGACCACACTCGTGTAGTTGATGGCGAGCTGGCGGTCGATGGCGGACTCGTCGGCGAGTTCGCTGTCAATAGGGGCGGCGGCGGTGAAGCCCGCATTGTTGACCAGAATGTCGAGCTGTCCGAATTGCTGGACCACGCGGTGGATCAGCCCCGCCGCCTGCGTCGCATCCGCCTGATCGGCTCGAAATGCCGCCGCGCGCACTGCCTTTCCCTCCAGTTCGGCGACGACTGCCTTGGCCTGGTCCGCCGAGGATGAGTAGCTGATCGCGACATCGGCTCCTTCGTCGGCCAGCGCCAGCGCCGACGCCGCCCCGATCCCTCGCGATCCGCCCGTCACGAGCGCTACTTTGCCGTCGAGCTTGCCCATGTGCTTCCCACTTCCCGTTGTTGCGACGTACGGCCGAATTCTTGACCGTCCGGTCCACCATAGGCATTGTGGACTGTATGGTCAATAATGCGTATGGTGGACCGCATGGCGCGTCCGCGAGCGTTCGATGAGAGGCAGGTACTGAACGCGGTCCGCGAGCAGTTCTGGGACGCCGGTTACGCCGCGACCTCGTTGGAAGACCTGATGCGGGTGAGCGGGCTGGGCAAAGGCAGTCTCTATGCAGCGTTTGGTGACAAACGTCAACTCTTCCTCCGGGCGCTGCGCAGCTACACCGACGACGGCCATGACCGACTCCGGGAAGCGCTCGCGGAGGCCCCGCGGGCTGTGGACGCACTGCGCATGCTCCTCGAGGCGCCGATCGGTGACCCGACCGACTCCGGCGCGCAACGTGGCTGCCTGATGGCCAACAGCGCCAGCGAGCTCGGTAACGCCGATCCGGAAGTCCTCGCCCACGCCCACCGCACGTACGAGATCTCCACCGCCTTGATCGCAGACTGCGTCATCCGCGCCCAACGCGAGGGCGACCTAGCGGTTGAAGCGGATCCGATCGCGCTGGCGCGGGCACTCCTGACCGCGCAACAAGGGATCGTGTTCATGAGCCGGACCGGTTCGGACGCAACCACACTCACCGCCACGGCACGATTGCTCGCAGCGCAACTCCTGCCGGACCACTCCTGCCACTGAACCGACAGGTGCCGACGAGCCGGCGCGGAAGCGGTGATCACTACCATGGGTAGGGATGACTGATTCGCAACACTCATACCAGGTTCGGGCCGCAGTACCATCAGATTTCGATCTGATCATTGAAGTGGTCGATGACTGGTGGGGGCGTCCCGCGTCCCGAGATCTCACTCGGCTATTTCTGGACCATTTTCATGACACCAGTCTTATCGCCTCGACGCCGGAACTGCCTCTCGCCGGGTTCGTCATCGGATTCCTCTCACCAGCCCAGCCTGACGCTGCCTATATTCATTTCACCGGCGTGCATCCGGTGATGCGCCGTACCGGACTGGCCCGGGACCTCTACAACCGGTTCTTCGAGATGGCCCGCAAGGCCGGCCGCACCAAGGTCAAAGCGATCACGTCCCCGGTCAACGCTCGTTCCATCGCTTTTCATCAAGCTATCGGCTTCGATGCGTCTGAACCCATTGTCGATTACGACGGCCCGACACTCGACCGTGTTGTCTTTCAAAGGTCCCCGTGAGTGCCTGCCCAGGCGCTGCTGCAATCGAGACCGCGATCGCGGGAGTGCTGACACATCTGACCGAACGCGGACCGGGCGGTGTTCTCGGTGTCTACCTTTACGGTTCGACGGTTGTTGGCGGCGCCCAGCTCGATAGCGACATCGATCTCCTCGTGGTGACCCGAGAAGCTCTGAGTGTCCCGGAACGGGAGTCGCTCACTCGACTGCTGCTCAACAGCTCCGGATGGAAAGGGCACGCAAACACACTGCCGGAAGCGGCAACTCGCAGGCCGATCGAGCTGACCTCGTTCGCTATCGGTTCCACCAGACCCTGGGAACCGGAACCGCGGTACGACTATCAGTTCGGTGAATGGCTTCGCCATGAGTTCCTCTCCGGCATGGTGCCCGGCCCCACGAATGATCCAGATGCCGTGCTCCTGGTAGCGACCGCCCTCGCCGGCCAGCGCACCCTTCATGGGCCTGCGTTGTCGACGTTGATCGCACCGGTCCCAGAGGAGAAATTACGCGATGCCGCGCTCGCGGTGATACCTGCTTTACGTGAGGCGATCGTTGGCGATGAACGCAACGTGCTGCTGACACTGGCCAGGATCGCCGTGACCGTCGAAAGTGGCCGCATCATGTCGAAAGATGCTGCGGCAGAGGCTGTTGTGACACGACTCGCGGCGAGGGCCGTGCGCTGCTCGAACTGGCACGCGCGGCATATCTAGGTGAGGCGACGGTCGACTGGACTCGTCATGCCGACGGTGTTCAGAAGGCGGTGGACGCGCTGGAAACGCTGGCACGTGAGACGTACGCCGGGCGGGTGAATCGTAATCACCCCGCCTGAACAGATTGTCAATCACTCCGCCTGCGCGGACTCCAGGAGATGCGCGATCGTTGTGGCGCCCAGTCGTTCGGTGACGGCGTCGGCGATGTCTTGCTCGATGGTGATGAGTGCCTGGGCAATTGACCGTCCGACGGTGCATGACGGGTTGGGGTCGTGGATACCCATGGTGGGTTCGTCGGCCTGCACCAATTGCCACACCTCGGCCAGGGTGAGTGTGGACGGGTCGCGCTGCAGCAGCCAGCCGCCGTTCTTGCCCGCTGTCGAGCTGACGATCCCCGCGGCACGCAGTGGAATCATCACGCGCCGTATGTATTCCGGGCTGGTGTTCACACTGCCCGCGAGTGCGGGGGAGCCCACGGGTGCACTATCGGAGGCGCCCGCGAGGTAGGTCAGCACGTGGACGGCCACGGCGAACTGGATGCTGATCGGTGCGGGCATGCCTCCAGTTTGACATATCGCGATCAGTCCAATTACGTTTTGTATTGCGATCAGACTGATTGCGATAAGGAGCGTGGGCATGAGCGTGGGAATCACGGGCGCATCGGGCGCCCTCGGACGGCTGGTGGCCGACAGCCTGTTGAATGTCCTCGACCCGGCCGACGTCGTCCTGACCACGCGCAACCCCGATGCGCTGTCCGAGTTCACCCGCCGCGGCGCTCGGGTTCGCCACGCAGACTTCGGCGATCCCGCCACGCTGCTCGACGCATTCACCGGCGTCGACCGGTTGCTCGTCATCTCGGCCGACAACGTCGGCAGCAGAGTCGCGGGCCACCTCGCGGCGATCGATGCTGCCAAGCGTGCCGGGGTATCCCACGTCGTGTACACCTCCGTCCCTCAGCCCGCTCCGGAGAACCCTGCGCTGGTCGTCGCCGATCACCGCGCGACTGAAGACGCCCTGCACGCGTCGGGCCTGCAGTGGACGGCGTTGCGCAACAACGTGTATGCCGACATGCAGCTGCCGGTCGTCGCGCGTGCGGCGGCTACGGGCAGGTTGGTGACCAACGCCGGCGACGGTGGCGCCGCATACGTCACGCGCGCGGATTGCGCGGCCGCTGCCGTCGGGGTCCTGACCGGAACCTTCGAGACCAACGTTTCTTACGACATCACCGGCCCGCATGCGGTGACCGCACACGACCTGGGCGCCCTGGCCGGCGACCACGTCGAAGTCATCCATGTCGACGACGATGCCTACGCCGCGGGTCTGCGTGACTCCGGGCTGCCCGCCGACGTCGCGGACCTACTCACCTCGTTCGGTGCCGCCGTCCGCGGAGGCTTCCTGGCCGACGTCACGGATGCCGTCCCGGCGCTGAGCGGTACGCCGGCCACATCACTTACCGAACTGATCGCCGGCCAAAGGAGTTGACCGGCATGCAGATTCGACGACTCGGTTGGGCCGGTATCGAGGTCATCGCCGACGATCGCGGGCTGGTCGTGGACTACGTGCGTGACTTTCCGCTGCTCACCAAGACCGTGGGGGGCGGCGCCTATGCCGCTCACTCGAACCCGGCCGTCGCCGCGCTGGTCACCCATCTGCACGAGGACCACACCGACGTCGCCGCGATCGAGTCGGCGGTCGGCCCGGGCGGAACCGTACTGCGGCCGGCGCCTTTCGTCGGTGCCGCCGCCGAGGCGGAGTTCACCGAACCCAACGAGCACCGGCTCGCGGCGGCCGTCCTCGACGTGCGCATTGCCACGGAGTGGGAGCGTGTCGAACTCGGGCCGTTCACCGTGACCGCCGTCCCCGCCGTCGACGGCCTGGGCGACCCCCAGGTGAACTGGGTCATCGAAGTCGGCGGGCGCAGGATCCTGCACGGCGGTGACACGATCTTTCACGGCTCCTGGTGGCGGATCGCGCGGCGTCTCGGCCCGATCGACATGGCAGTGCTGCCGATCAACGGCGCGGTGGTGCAGGCGCCTCATCTGCGGCCGCCGAGCCAGGTTCCCGCCGTGCTCACACCGGCCCAGGCGGTCCGCGCGGCGGTGATACTCGGTGCGCACACGGTCCTGCCGATCCACTTCGGCGTGCACCAGCCGCCGATCTATGTCGAGGAGAAGGACCCCCTGGCCAAGCTCGTCGAATTCGCTTCCCGGGAGTCGATGACCGTGTCGAACCCGGAACCAGGCCAGGTGATCGCCGTCCCGGCGAGGTAGGACCGGGGCGCGGTTATGTGCCAGCACAGCTCAGACGCCACGGTCTGTATCGCGAAATAGGATCGGTCGTGCGGCCGCGCGACTAGCATCGAGCGATGTCCAGCATCGACTGGCGCGGGACTCGTCCAAACACTGGGCCGAGGGCAGCCGACACGCACAAGACCACGAGCGTGCCGGGCAGCGTCAGCGTCCGCGACGTGGTCGAGTTGCGACACCTCCAGGCGACGTTGCTCGCCGGCGAGGCAGGGCTCGACCGCCGTGTGTCATGGGCGCACGTGTGTGACGCCTTCGACCCCTGGAACTGGCTTGAGCCGGGCGACCTCGTGCTGACCTGCGGCTACATCGTCCCGGAGGCGCCGTCGGCGCAGGCGCGGTTCGTGGAGAACATGGACGCGGCGGGGTTGAGCGGCATCGTCATCGGGGAGGACGAGCGCCGTCCGCACCTCTCCGAAGAGATGCTCACCACGGCCGACCGGATCGGGTTCCCGGTGATCGACGGCGCGCACGCGGTCGGCTTCGCGCAGTACGTACGGTTTGTCGCCGCCGCCAACGCCCGGGGCGAGGACCAGTCGTTCACCCAGATCGCCCGGGTGAACGGCGAGGTGATGGCGAGCCTGCGCGAGACGCTCGCCGGCACAGAGTTCGTCGACCGCCTCAGCCGGGTGGTGAGCTGCAAACTCCACGTCGTCGACCCGGAGAGGTGGGAGCCGCTGATCCGTGGCGGCGATGCCCCCGGGCGTGAGTGGAAGGCCGCCTACGACACAGAAGTGAGCCGTTCTTCCGGCCGCGCGCCGTTTGTGATGAACCTGACCGTCGTCGACCGGACAGCGCTCACCATGCCGATTCCGAGCGAGCGCTCGGCCTGTCTTGTCGCCTTCCCGGAGGGCGACTCGGTGCCCCGGCTGGCGGTCCTGCAGCAGATTGCCGCCGCGTGCGCGCTGGAGATAGGCCGCGTCGATGCCGCGGTCGAGCGGTCCCGCCGGTCGGGCGCCGGGCTGTTGAATGACGCGCTGAACAGCCGGCTCGAGCCGGCGGTCCTGACTGCGCACTTCGATGGTCGCCGTCTGCGGGGCGACCTACGCGCGCTGGCCGTCGACGGCACCCCTCCCGCGATCGACAGCCTTGCGCGCAGATGGCTGATCCGCGGAATCCCGTTCCTGCTCGGCGAGATCGGCCAGGTCGCCGTCGCGGTGGTGCGGGATGGCGATGTGTCGCAGGCGGATTTGGAGGAGCGCACCACACGGGAACGATGGCGCGCCGGGCTCAGTGACCCGTTCGTGGGGATCGGCAATCTCGGCGATGCCGTCCGCCAGGCGCGGTGGGCGCTGGAGACCGTCAGCCCGGACAGCTCGGCGCTCGCACTCTACGGCGACAGCAGTCCATCCTTCCTTCCCCGAACGCTTGCGGAGTCCGGGCTGGTGGCCGACCGGGTGCTGGGCGCGCTCATCGAATATGACCGCGAGCAGGGCACCGAGCTGATCAAGACCCTCCAGGCGTACCTGGAGTGCGATCGATCGCCGAGCCGGGCCAGCGAGCTGCTCTTCATCCACACGCAGACCGTCAATTACCGGATTTCGCGGATCCAGGAGTTGACGGGCCGCTCGATGCGGTCCACCGGCGACGTCAGCGAACTCTGGTTCGCGCTACGGGCACTCGCGCTCTCCCAGGCTACGTAGCCGCATATGACCCGTGGTGTACGGGTCATATGCACAGACAGTGGGCAGCGCCGTGTCGGGTTGGCAGACTGCGACGGACGATACCGAGGGGAAACAGCTATGGGCACGTTTGAAGGACGCAGCGCGATCGTCACCGGAGTCGCCTCCGGTCTCGGCAGTGCGTTGGCACGGGAGTTCGCCGCTGAGGGGGCGCAGGTACTCGGCTGCGATGTCAACGACGAGGCGGGCGCGGCAGTGATGCACGGTATCGGCGTCTACCGCCACACCGACGTTTCCAAGGAGGCTGAGGTCGAGGCACTCGTCAACGATGCGGTGCAGCGGTTCGGCCGGCTCGACGTGATGGTCAACAACGCGGCCATTCAGGTCGAGCAGGAGCTGGCCGACACCACCGAGGAGCAGCTCGACCGCGTCCTCGCGGTCAATCTGAAGGGGCCGTTCTTCGGCTGCAAGCACGCGATCCGCGTGATGCGTGGCGCGGGCGGTGGCGCGATCGTCAATGTCTCCTCGGTCCTGGCGCTGGCCGGCGACCCCATGCTCGCCGCCTACGGCGCAGCCAAGGGCGGGGTGCTCGCGCTGACCAAATCTGCCGCGGTGAAGTACGGCCGCGACAAGATCCGCTGTAACGCCGTGTGCCCCGGCGATATTCAGACCGAAATGGTCGAGGCGTATTTCGCCGCGGCCGAGGACCCGGCCGCGCTGCGCGCGCAAGCCGAGGGCGAGTACCCGCTCGGTCGGATCGGCCAGCCGCGCGAGGTCGCCCGGGCGGTGCTCTTCCTCGCGTCGGACGACGCGTGCTTCGTCACCGGTGAAGCGCTCGTTGTCGATGGCGGGCTACTCGCCGAGTGCTACTGATGGAGATCTCCATGAAACGGCTCGGTCTCGTCCACACCGTCTCTCAGCTCGCACCGACGTTCGCCGAGCTCGCCGGTGAACTGCTCCCCGGAGTCGAGACGACCGTCATCGCCGACGAGCTCCTGCTCAAGCGCACGATCCGCGACGGCGTCGTCGACGACATGACGCGTGACCGGCTACGCGGCCACGTTGCCGCACTCGCCGACTTCGGTGCCGACGCGGTGCTCGTGACCTGTTCGTCGGTGGGCGCCGTGGTGGACGAGATCGCGCCGGGGGCGGACGTTCCCGTGCTGCGGGTCGACCGCGCCATGGCCGAACGCGCCGTCACGCTCGGGGCCTGCGTCGGTGTACTGGCCACTCTGCCAACGACACTCGAACCGACGACCAAGCTCGTCGAAGCTGCTGCGGGGGAGGCCGGGCGTGCCGTCAAGGTCGTCGCGCGGCTCTGCGACGGTGCGTTCGCCGCGCTGAGTCACGGTGATGGTGCGCGCCACGACGCGATCATCGCCGAGGAACTCGACCGCCTGGCCGCGGAGGTCGACGTCGTGGTGCTCGCGCAAGCCTCGATGGCGCGGATCGCCGCTGGGCGGCCCGCAGGCGGGACCCCCGTGTTGTCGAGTCCCCGGCTCGCGATGGAACGGCTCGCCTTGTATCGGACGATGAGCACCAGATAGCAGTTGGTGCCAAGTGCTAATGGAAGAGACCATGGGAATCCTCCACCATGATTGACGTGGAACGTGAATGGAAGCCTCGAATCCTCGGTCTCGGCGGCACGACCCGTCAGGGGTCGTCATCCGAGCGCGCGCTGCGCGCCGCGCTCGACCTCGCCGAACGTGCCGGCGCGGACACCGACATCCTGTTGGCTGGTGACCTGGAGCTCCCGGCGTACGCACCCGAGCGCGGGTCGGTCGGGCCGCAGGCCGGCCGCCTGTTGGATCTCGTCCGCCGTGCCGACGGGGTGATCGTCGCCAGCCCCGGCTTCCATGGCGGACCGTCGGGCCTCATCAAGAACGCGCTGGACCATCTGGAAGAGCTGCGCGATGACGAACGGCCGTACCTTGACGGTCGTGCGATCGGGTGCATCGTCTGCGCGGCCGGTTGGCAGGCGACGGCGACAACGCTTGCGGCGCTGCGGTCTACCGTTCACTCACTGCGCGGCTGGCCGACGCCGCTGGGCGTCACGATCAACTCGACCCCGGTCGGCGACGCGGATCCGATTGTGGCCGCTGCGCCGCAGCTGGGTCTGCTCGTCGAGCAGGTCGTCAATCTCGCCCGCTGGCAGCGGATGGCGGCCACCGTCGAGGTCGCGTCATGACCCAGACCACGACCGGAGTCCCTGCGTCGGTCACCGGGCGCGGACTGCGCACCGTGGTCGAGGGCCTGCAGCATCCCGAGGGCGTGTGTTGGTCCCCCGCCGAACAGGTGCTCTACGCCGGCGGGGAGGGCGGCCAACTCTATCGATTCGGGCTGGAGGGCGGGACTTTCGAGACGGTCTGCACCGTGCCCGACGGCTCCATGCTCGGTCTCGCACTCGACGGCGCGGGTGCTGCGTACGTCTGTGACGTCGGCAACGGATGCATTCAGAAGATCGCGCCCGACGGCGGCGTCCGGCAGTACGGTGCCGCGATCGGCTATCCGAACTACCCGGTCTTCGACGCCGACGGCCGGTTGTGGGTCTCGGACTCCGGGGACTGGGGCCGGGCGACCGGGGGGATCGTGCGTATCGACCCCGACGGCACCACCGAACGTGTGCTCGAAGGGCTGCACTTCGCCAACGGCCTTGCGCTGCACGGTGACTGGCTGTACGTCGTCGAGTCGACGTGGCCGCGGATCGTGCGGGTGCCACTCGCGGGCGGCGAACCGGAGCCGATCGTCCTTCTCGACAGGGTCGTGCCGGACGGCATCGCGTTCGACGCCGACGGCGGCTTGTGGATCGGATGCTGGCAGCCCAACCGTGTGTACCGCCTCGCCCCGGACGGCACGCTCGACATCGTCGTCGACGACTGGTCGGGCGTATACGCGCCGACGCCGACGAATCTCGCGTTCGCCGGGCCCGAGCTCGACGTCCTCGTGCTCGCATCCCTCGGCACGCTGGTGGTGACGGCCTGCGACCCAGGAGTCCGCGGGGCACAGCTGCACCTGCCGGCCGGCCTGCCCTGACCCCGATAATTCATGAGAGAGGACCTGCGAGTGAACAGTGACACCTACGACGTCGTGGTGATCGGCGCGGGATTCGCGGGGCTGACGGCTGCGCGCGATCTCGCCAAGGACGGCAAGCGGGTGCTGATCGTCGAGGCGCGGGACCGCATCGGTGGCCGCACCTGGTACCGACCATTCGCCGATACCGGCCTATCCATCGAGCTCGGCGGCAATTGGGTCGATACCGAAGGCAACGCGGCGCTCATGGCGGAGGTCGAGCGGTACGGCGTCCGGCTCGCCGAGAGCCCGCACGCCCAGAACCATGTGTCGCTGCTCGACGGCGTCCTCAGTCACGCTCCCTGCCCAATCACCCACGACGACGAGGTCGCACTCCAGCAGATGGTCAAGGAGGTTCTCACGCAGGTGCGGCGGATCGACTCGGCGTTGCCGTTGGACCAGCAGGACGTCGCAGACCTCGATGTCCCACTCGACTCGTACCTCGACGGCTTCGCGCTGTCCGCGACGCTACGCGAGCTCGCGGGCGCGTGGATCCGCGAGAACACGGGCTGCCACGAGTCGCAGATCTCCGCGCTGCACCTGATGTCGTGGATCCCGAATCTGAACGACGATGTCCTGGCGCTCGGACACACGCCGACGCACCGCTTCGCGGCGGGCACGATCGATCTCTTACAGCGGATACTCGACGACTCCGGTGCCGCGCTGCGACTTTCGACGCCGGTCGAGGCGGTGACGCAGTCGGCCGAGCACGTCGAGGTGCACACGCAGAGCGGTGAGGTTTTGCGTGCACGCGGCGCCGTGGTCGCCCTGCCACTGAATTGTTTGACCGACGTCACGTTCACCCCGGCGCTGTCGCCGGATAAGGCCGCAGGTGCGGCGATCGGTCAGACCGGCGCCGCCAAGAAGCTGTGGGCGCTCGTCACGGGCCTGCCGCCGAAGCTCCTCGGGGTGGGCGGCCATGACGAGCCGATCGACGTCTTCTTCACCGACTTCCCCGCCGACGAGACCGGCCTGGGCGGCGATCTGGTCGTCGGGTTCTCGACGCAGGAGCGCCCGCTGGACATCCTGGACCACGATGACATGGAAGCGGCCTTCCGTCGATACGTTCCCGACGCAGGCGTCCTCAAGGTCGACGGCCACGACTGGCTCGCCGACCCGTACGCCAAAGGGACATGGTGCGCGGCACCCGCCGGGCTGTTGTCGAAGTACGCCTCCGCGCTCGAAGCCACCGAGGGCCGCCTGGTCTTCGCCGGCTCTGACATCGCCCACGCGTTCCGCGGCTGGATGGAGGGCGCCGTGGTGTCCGGGGCTGCCGCCGCGACGCGGCTCTCGGCGATCCTGGACGAGGCGTAAAGAACTGCCCGATAAGAGAGTTCACCCAACGAATCACATCAGGAGACCCTTTATGAGCTATGCCCGCGACCTGCAGGCGTCCGTGTGGGACGCCGAATGCCGCCACGACATCGACGGCCTGCTGAACCATTTCCACCCCGACGCCACGTTTCACGCGGGCGGCAAGTCCCTCATGGAGGGGCATGATGGAATCCGGGAGATGACCGAGGACTTCTGGCGGGACTTTCCCGAACTAGAGGTCGACATCCTTCGCGAATGGGGCAACGGTGAAACATCGGCCGTCATCGAGTTCCGCGCACGCATGACGGACCCGAACGGCAACCGATTCGCCCTCCAGGGCGTGAATATCGTCGAGATCGAGGACGGGAAGTTCAAGACTGTCCGCTCCTACGAGGAGGCACCTGCGCCGGTCGCCGACTGAGTACACCGCTGACAGCAGAGAGGGTGGCGTCCGGAACCCGGACGCCACCCTCTCTGCATTGTGCGCGCAGAGCGTTTAGCTCTCGGCCTAACACAGGGTTAACAGTCCATGTCTGCGTACAGTGGTGCGTCGCACAAGCTGGCACGAGGCTGTGAGCCATGACAAACCGGCTGGAAGGCACACAGCGGTGACGGTTGCGAGTGTGTCCGGGGTACCGCGTGTCCGAGACGTCAGCACCGAACCGGCAATTCGGATCCAGAACCTCTGGAAGGTTTTCGGTCCCAAGCCGCACCGAATCGTCGACGACACCGAACTGGCGGACATGACCCGCGCCCAGCTGCGCTCGAGATTCGGCTGCACGGCGGCGGTGCGTGACGTCAGCTTCGAGGTATTGCCCGGTGAAGTGTTTGTCATCATGGGTCTGTCCGGTTCCGGGAAGTCGACGTTGATTCGATGCCTGACCCGCCTCATCGAACCGACGGCCGGAAAGGTCCTCTACCGGGATCAGGACGTTCTCGGACTCGACAAGGACCAACTGCGTGAGCTCCGTCGTAACGAATTCTCCATGGTGTTCCAACATTTCGGCCTGCTTCCGCACAAGACGGTGCTGGAGAACGTGTCCTACGGACTGAAGATCCGGGGCGAAGACCAGAATTGCCGGGAGTCACGCGCGCGTGAGGTGATCGAACTTGTCGGCCTGTCCGGCTACGAATCGTCACATCCGGCGCAACTCTCCGGCGGCATGCAGCAGCGGGTAGGGCTGGGCCGCGCACTGGCCGGAGACCCCGAAGTGCTCCTGTTCGACGAGCCCTTTTCCGCGCTGGACCCACTCATCCGTCGCGATATGCAATCCGAAGTCGCTCGGCTGCACCGGGAGGTGGGCAAAACGATTGTCTTCATCACCCACGATCTGGACGAGGCCCTGAAGTTAGGTGACCGTATCGCGCTCATGCAGGACGGCGAGCTGGTCCAGGTCGGTACCGGCGCAGATCTGGTGGGCGCCCCCGCCACCGACTACGTCCGCGATTTCGTGCGTGATGTCAGTAGGGAGAAGGTACTGCCCGTCAGCTGGATCATGAAACCGACCGATGAGCGGCAATTTTCGCGCACCGTAGCCGAAGACACCCTGATATGTGACGCCATCGGACCACTACTCGCGGCTGATGGCGCTGTCGGTGTCACCGACGGAGAGCGCCTCACCGGCTATCTCGATGTCCGAGATGTGTTGTCCCTACTACAAGAGAACGCCGCCCTGCACCTCAACACAACAAGTAAGGTCGATCCTCAACCATGAAGCTTCTCTGCAGCCTCGGAGCGGTCCAAAAACGGTTGCGCACAGCACTTCTAATGACTCTTCCTGTCGTCGTGGCGGTGTCTTGCGCCACGCCGCCCGCGGCGCAGGAGAGCGCCGTCCAGGTCAACGATGCGGTCCGGTCCGCCGTCGCCGCTGAAGGCGAAATCGTGTTGGCGCGGATGAACTGGACGAACCAACAGGTCAACACCGAGTTGGCCCGCCGGGTACTCACCGACATGGGCGCCCGCGTCACCGTGCAGGCACTGGATGACACCACGGTGTTCGCCGCGATGGGCAAGTCCGACAACATGGTCGACATGGTGGTCTTCCGCCCGACGGCCCAGAAATTCTGGGACGAGTTCGTGACCGAGAAAAAGACGGTCGCACCGATCGGGGATACCGGTTACGAGACCGTGGAAGGCTGGTATGTGCCCACCTACGTGATCAAGGGCGATCCCGAGCGGGGCATCGAGCCGGTGTGTCCCGGCCTGCCGGACTACCACGCGATCAACGATTGCGCCGCGGCGTTCGCCACGCCTTCCACAAATGGCAAGGCTCGTTACCTCGCAGGTGATCCCGCGTGGGAGCCGCTCTTCGGCGATACCGAGCGCATCGACAACCTGGGCCTGAACGTGGAGAAAGAGTACGCCGGCTCCGAAGCGGCGCTGGTGGCCGAGTTCAAGCGGGCACTGGACCGCGGCGAACCTGTGATGGGGTTGATGTGGAACCCGCACATGCTCTTCGCCAAATACGACCTCACTCTGGTCGAGATGCCTCCCTACTCCAAAGAATGCTGGGGCACCACCTATGCATGCGCTTGGGAGACGGCATCCAACTCCATTGTGGCGTCGGCCGAGTTTGCCGCCGGGCACCCTGTTGCGACGAAGTTCTTCGACGCATACACATTGCCGGTGGAAGCGCAGAACGAGATCATGCTGAATATCGAAGAGCAAGGCCGCACGGTCGAAGAAGTGGTCGACGACTGGATGGCGGCCAACGAGTCGGTGTGGCAGTCCTGGATTCCGACGTCCGTCTGATGAGCACTGCTGCAACGTCGGCAACCGAGGGGATCCGCCCCGCGTCGGTGGGCTCCTACCTCACACCGGCCAGAGCGTTACCGGTGGGCATCGCCGCTGTCGTCGTGGTGTGGTTGTTCTCAGCCCCGGCCCCAGGGCTGCGGATCCCACTCGGAGAGGGCGTCGCGGCAGTCGCCGACTGGTTCGTCGATAACTGCGGCTGGCTATACGCGCCGATCGCCGGTGCTACCGAGTGGGGGCTGGGCGTATTCCTGCTGTGGTTGCAACTCATCCCACCGCCGGCCCTTTGTGTCGTGCTGGTGACATTGGCGTGGTTCGCGGCCGGAACACGGCTGGCACTGCTGACCGGCGTCGCGCTGCTGTGGGTTATCGGTACCGGCCTATGGCGCCCCGTGTTGGAGACGTTGGCGATGGTGTCCATCGCGGTGTTCGCTGCCGCCGCGATGGGCATCGCTTTCGGGATCGGCACCGCAATGCTCCCGCGCCTGCGGGCCCCTGTCGGTGTCCTGCTCGATGCCATGCAGACCATCCCGGTCTTCGTCTACCTCCTGCCGGTGGTCCTGATCTTCGGCCCCGGCAACACCGCCGCGGTCGTGGTGACCGTCATCTACGCACTGCCGCCCATGGTCAGGTTGACCGAACTGGGTGTCCGGCAGGTTCCGCACGCCACCGTGGAGGCAGCCACCTCCCTGGGCGTGACCCGAGGTCAACTGCTACACGATGTGCAAGTGCCACTGGCCCTTCCGCAGATCCGCGCCGGGCTCAACCAAACCATCATGCTGGCCATCGCCATGTCCGTCATTGCCGCCATCATCGGCGCCGGCGGCCTCGGCTCCCCGGTCTGGTCCAGTCTCGGCCGACTAGAATTCGGCACCGCTCTCGATGCCGGTGTGGCGCTGGTTCTGATCGCGATCATTCTCGACCGCGCCAGCAGCTCGACCGTGCAGGGTGGGCGCCTGTGGCGCCGCGCCGCGATCGCCGGGGGTGTCATCGCTGCCGCGATGATCGTGTGCGGGTCGATCGGCGGGCTCCGGTTCGCCGACTTCACCAAAGTCCCGAGCTGGCTGGACTTCTCCTTGCGGGGCCGCGCCGACGCGGCGGTCGACTGGCTCAACATCAGCGGTGCGGTGGTGATCGACCCGATCAAGAACGCCCTCGTCGTCTACCTGCTCAATCCCCTCAACAGCGCGCTGGCCACCGTGCCCTGGCTGGTCATCGTCCTTCTCGTCGGCATTGCCGCAACCGTCCTGCTCGGACTTCGCCGTGGACTCCTGCTCGCTGCATTGACCTCCTGCATCGGCTTCCTCGGACTCTGGGCCGAAGCAGGAGAAACCGTTGCCATTACCGGGGTCTCAGTGATCCTGACCCTGGCAGTGGCCATTCCGCTCGGCATCGCCGCCAGCGCCGACTCCAGGTTGGAGGGCGTCCTTCGCCCGATACTGGATACTCTGCAGAGCCTGCCGATCTTCCTGTTCGTCATCCCCGCAGTCGTCGTACTGGGCTCCGGCCTGCCCGCAGGCATCCTGGCCACGGTGCTCTACACCCTCGCCCCGGCCTGCCGGTTGACGTGCCTGGCCATCAAAGAGGTGGACCCCGGACCCATCGAGGCTTCGACAGCGGCAGGCGCCACCTATCTCCAACGGCTACGCACCGTGTCGCTGCCCCTGGGCGCTCCGATGATCCTGACCGGTATCAACCAGAGCGTCATCATGGCTTTGGCCATGACCGTCGTCAGTTCGTTCATCGGTGCCCCCGGCCTGGGCCGGACCATCCTGGTGGCCGTCGCGCAGGTCGACCTCGCCGCCGGTGTCGCCGCTGGACTGTGCATGTTGATCCTGGCCACCGTGTTCAGCCAATTGATGACCGGTCTGACCGGGGCGGTCCGACGCGCAGAACCAGAGTCTGATCTCAGATCCAACCGTGAGTGAGCAAAAGGAACGAGCATGCACACTGCCCTCCAACTTTCCGCCGACGACTTCAGGATCAAAATAGACGGTGCACCAAGTGATCTGGCATCGCTGTTGCCAGGCTGGACACCTCACGACAGGTTCGGCATCGTGGTCCACGAGCCGTACGGCGCCATCGGCGCCAGCTATCTGATCCAGGCCGCCATCGTGGCGTTTTACGATGTCCGCCCGCAGCGCCGTGCCGGAAGGGGACCGGGCATAGTCGAACCCAATGACGTGGCGATCTATCCGGACATCTACATATTCCACGTCGGCGGCCGTCACGGTGACTTCAGCATGTTCGACTTCTGGCCTGCGCGCAAAGAGGTCTTCGTCGAATCCGACCCCCGGCTGGTGCTCGACGCAGTCAACGACCGTGGGATCACCCGCCTGGCAGTCCCGGATGTCCCGCCAAGGCCTGTCGAGCACGAGTACAAGGAACCCGCAGCGGCGCGCGATCGAATCGAGAGTGTGTTCGCCTACTCGGCGTCGGGCCAGGTGGATCTGCCTGACATCACGATCCACGGGGTGCGGCCTGCGGCCGAGGTCAGCCCGAGCGATGTGCTTGACCCGAAGCGGATGTGCGCCGACGTGTCGGCTCCTGATTTCGTCCGATTGACGACCACCGATCCCGTTCTTCTGCAACGAGAGTGGGCCCGCTTGGTGCAACTACGCGCTGATGAGGGATCCGAGGGGCTCGAGTTGGCCCGGGCGCGCCGATCGGCGCTCGACGATGGGCAGGTTCTGCGCGAGACATACCGCCGGATCAGTGTCGATGATGCGCTGAATCGTTTGGTGCCGTCTGTGCAAGAAGGCCCGGGCGCGGATTGAGCGGGCGTGAAGTGCAGAAGGGCGGAGTCCGGTTTCGGACGCCCGCCCTTCTGCACTCAAGGCGCCGGTGCTACCGCTGGTCGGGCGCGGCGTTCCAGATCGTGTAGATCTTGCGGACCGTTTCACGGATATCCCAGGTGCCCCGCCAGCCGTCCGGCGCGACGAGCACGACGCCCGGACGGATCTCGTGGACGGTGCCGTCGGCGGTGGTGATGGTGCCGGCACCGGTGAGGAAGTACATCAACTCGGTGTCGCCGTTGCGGGCAGAGTCGAAGCTCCCCGGGGTGCACTCCCAGATACCGCTGCGCCCGCCGGCGTCACTGTGCAGCACATGGACCGACTCGACCGGCGTACCGGTCAGGGCGGGCGTGCGGGCGCCGCGAATGGTCAGCTCCAGCGTCTTGGGGTCGGCGTTGTAGGCGATCGCCGGGATCGTGGTCATGCGTTGGCGACGGCGCGGGCGCCGAGGGTTGCGATGCGCGGGCCGACCTCGCGTCCGAGGAGCTCAAGATGGCGCCGGTAGGGCTCGGGGTCCTGACTGAAGTCGAAGGTGAACGACAGCAGGGCGCCGATGCCGCCGAGGTCCTCGTTGAAGCGCGTGATCTTCTCGACGACCGTGTCGGGGGAACCGACGATGAAGAAATGGTCGACCATCCACTCGAGTGTCAGCTCGTCGATGGTCATGCCGGGGTCGAGGAGCAGTTCACCGAGCGCGTACGGCTTGCCGCCACGGTCGCGGACGACGCGGAACGTGGGCAGCACCAGCTCATCCCACGTGCGGCCGGCCGGGCCCTCGAGGAACAACCGGCGCGCCTCTTCATCGCTCTCGGCGACGAAGACGTCGCGCATGACGCGCCAGTTCGCACGGTCAGGCGTGTGGCCGGCTTCGGTTGCCGCGTCCGAGTAGGTCTCCCACTGTTGGCGCAGTGCGGCCGTGCCGACCTGCTGGCTCATCGGGGAGAAGCCCCGTCGGGCGGCGTCGGCGAACGTGGGCGAGGTGGGCTGGACGCCGGTCATCACCACCTCGGGATGCGGCCGCTGAAAGGGCTTGAGGTGCGGCCCGTTCCACTGCTCGGAGTGGGCAGGCATGTCGACGGTCCAGAATTCGCCCTCGATGCGGAACGTCCCGGTGCGGGTCCAGATGGCCATGATGATGTCGATGGCCTCGTCCATCATCTTCGCGTTGTTCTGCAGCCCAGCGCCGAACAGCTGCGCGTCCGTCGGGAACGAGCCGGGTGCAAAGCCCGCAATGTAGCGCCCGCCCGTCAGGTGGTCGAGGTACATCAGCCGGTTCGCGAGGGCGATGGGGTTGTGGTACGGCAGCAGGTGAGCCGCAGCGCCCAACCGGAGCCGCTGCGTCTCGCGCGCGGCGGCGGCGATCATCAGGTCGGGAGCCGGGTTCGGCTCGTGGCCGATCGTGTGGTGTTCGGCGAAGAAGAGCTCGGCCAGGCCGTATTCATCGGCCCACCTGGCGATCTGGAGGTCCCACTCGATCACCTCCTGCAACGTGCGGCGTCCGGCGACGTACTCCTGGGCATATGGCGGGCTGAAAAGTCCAAGATCCATGGCTGCGTTCGATTCCTTGTGTGTTCGGTGACATTTTCGGCTTTCCTCCTCCCAAGGTCGGGCAGCAGACGCGTCCTCACAATTGATGCCAACCTCAAACGTCCGGCGTTTGGCTGTCGATGCGTACAGGTTCTTGGATGGCGGACTAACCCACCGGCCACGGTTCATGTCCACATACAGTGGCGCCGCGCGGCGGCGGGCCGGAAAGCTTTCCGCCATGGTTAACAGGCTGGAAGGCAAAGTGGCGTTGGTCACCGGCGCCGCACAGGGACAGGGCGCTGCGCACACGGATTTGCTTGCCCGACAGGGCGCCCGCGTCATCGCGACGGATGTGCTCGACGAGCAGGGAGAGGCGCTCGCAGAACAGCTCGACGCCGAGGGCTTGCAGGTCGTCTACCGGCATCTCGACGTCGCGTCCGAAAAGGACTGGGCCGCAGTCATCGCCGGCGTCGACCCCAACTGGGGCCCGATCAACGTCCTCGTCAACAACGCGGGCATCAGCTCGCCGGCCGGCGTCGCCGACGTCAGCATCGACGAGTGGAACCGCGTCGTTGCGATCAACCAGACCGGGATTCTGCTGGGCATGCAGGCCGTCATCCCCGGGATGACCGAGCAGGGTTCTGGGTCCATCATCAACATCGCGTCATCGTGGGCGCACCGGGGCGGTACGGAGAACGGGTTCATCGCGTACGTCGCGACGAAGGCCGCGGTCCTGGGGATCACCCGTAACGCGGCGATGAACCTTGGCAGGCACGGGATCCGGGTGAACTCGGTATCACCGGGCTACGTCCGGACGCCGCAGGTCGAATACGCAGAAAAGACCGAACCTGACCGGGTCGCAAAAGATGTCGCGAAGATTCCGATGCGGCGCATGGCCCGCCCGGCCGAGATCGCCAAGACGATCGCCTTCCTTGCGTCAGACGAGTCGTCGTACACCACCGGTGTCGACTTGCTCGTCGACGGCGGCATAAACCTCACCTGATGTCCACCGCTCGGCCGACCAACACACTTCCCCGGTCGCTTCGCTCCTACCCGCCGATCGGTTTCATCGCCGACGACATCACCGGTGCCACGGACCTTGCGAGCGCACTCGCCGGGCGCGGGCTCGACACCCGCCTCGCCTTCGGCAGCGCCGCAGTGCCTGACGACGGCGGGGATGCAGTTGTGGTCGCGCTCAAGATCCGCAGCGTGCCCGCATCCGAGGCGCGGGCGGCCGCGACCGAGGCCGCCGAGGCACTCCGCGCAGTCGGTGCCCAGCAGATTTTCTTCAAGTACTGCAGCACATTTGACTCGACGGCCGACGGCAATATCGGGCCGACCACCGACGCGCTCATCGACGTGTCGGGCGCTCGCCACGTCGCGCACTGCCCGTCATACCCGGCGAACGGCCGCACGGTCTACCTCGGCCACCTGTTCGTCGGTGACGAGTTGCTCAGCGAGTCCCCGATGCGCGACCACCCCCTGAATCCGATGCGTGATCCGCAACTGCGTCGCGTGCTCGGCGAACAGACGCCGCGCGGCGTGGCGCTCGTCGAGTTGTCCACGGTCGATGCGGGCGCCGACGCGGTTACCGTGCGTCTGGCCGAGACCGCCGGCCTCACCGCCGGCGCCCATCACGTGATCGCCGACGCCGTCCGGGACGAGGACCTCGACGTGATCGCCGAGGCCACGGCCGGAGATCGGCTCGCCGCGGGCGGGGCCGCGTACGGTGCGGCTTTCGCCGTCGCTGCCCACGCGCGCGCCGGCCATCCGCCACCGGTCCACCAGCAGCGCCCGGTGCCGCCGCCCGGGCCGGCCGCGATCCTCGCCGGCAGCCTCTCGCGCGCGACGCGCGAACAGGTGCGGGCGTTCGACGGGCCGACCCTGACCCTCGGCGTCGTCGACCTCGTCGACGGGGACTACGCCGTGCGCCGCGCGCTCGACTTCGCCGACCGCCGCCGCGCCTGCGGTCCGTTGCTGATCACCACCGACCATGATGCTGTCGGATTACGCGTAGGCGCGACCGGGCTGAGTCCGGCGCAGGTCTCGCGCCGGATCGAACTGGCCATGGGCCGCATAGGAATTGGGCTCGAAGGGCTCGGCATCCGGCGGCTCATCGTCGCCGGCGGTGAGACCTCGGGTGCGGTGGCCGAGGCCCTTGCCCTGCGGTCGGCGCGGATAGGCCCCGACATCAGCGTCGGCGTCCCGTGGCTCGTCGCCGAGGACCGCGAGCTGTCCGTCGCCTTCAAATCGGGAAACTTCGGTGGGCCGGGGTTCTTCCGAGACGCGTTGGAGGTGGTGCGGTCGTGACTTTCGACGGCACGAATTTCAACGACACGAATTTCGACGACACCGTGCGAACCCAGATCGTGCAGCTCGGCGCCGCGTTGTACGACCGGGGCCTGACCCCGGGCCGGACCGGGAACCTCAGCGTTCGGACAGACGACGAGATCATGATCACCCCGACCGCTGCGTGCCTGGGTCGACTCGACCCCGAGCGGCTCGCCGTGACCTCGATCGACGGGGCACACCTCGCGGGTGACCGTCCATCGAAGGAACTCGTCTTGCACCAGGCGCTCTACCGCCATCACCCCACATGTTCCGCGGTGGCACACCTGCATTCGACTTCCGCAGTGGCCGTCTCATGCCTACCGGGGCTCTCTACAGAAGACGCGCTGCCGCCGATCACGCCGTACTTCGTGATGCGCGTCGGCCGGCTCCCGCTGATCGACTACGCGCCACCGGGAAGCCCCGAACTCGAGGAGCAGGTCTCGCGGGCGTCGCAGCGCTCACGTGCGGTGCTGATGCGCAACCATGGGTCGCTCGTCGCCGCGCTGTCGCTCGACAGCGCGGTAGACGCGGTCGAGGAGATCGAGGAGACCGCGCGCCTGTACCTGCTCCTGGAAGGCCGCTCGCCGGCGTATTTAAGGGAGGAGGCCGTGGCGGATCTGCACCGCCGCTTTCCCCCGACCGCGTAGGGGCACCGGAGGGACGCGGCAGATTGATCGATATTCCGACCCATGGCATGTCAGATTGTGGATGTGCCTTCAAATGCTGAGGCAGGCGAATGAACCGAAACATCACTGACGTCTCAACGGCGCCGTCAGAAACTCCCGCCGCGCAGAAGGTCGTAGGCCTGAGCGGATCGATGGGCACATTCCGGCTCTTCGCCTTGGTCATGGCCTTCGTATCACCGCTGGTGACCGTGGCTGGATGGCTCGTCATCCTGATTGCCTACGGCGGTCCGGCCGCGCCCGCGATGATGCTCGTGGCCGCGGTGCTGGTCACCATCTTCTCGCTGGGTTTCGTGGCGATGGGACACCACATGCCCAACCCCGGCGCCTTCTACTCCTACGTCGCGGCGAGCCTGGGACGTGTGATGGGCCTCGGCGCGGGCTTCGTCGCGGTCGCGGTGTACATACTCCTCGGAATGTCGTCGTTCATCTTCTTCGGCGTCGCCGCATCCAACTTCGTCACAGGCGAACTCCACGGTCCCGGCATCAGTTGGTACTGGTACACGTTGATGTTGTTGGTCGTCGTGAGCGTCTTCGGTTATCTGCAGGTCGAATTGTCGGCGAAGGTACTGCTCGTCGCGATGTCGCTCGAGATTGTGGTGGTGCTCATCTTCGACCTGGCAATCTTTGCCGGCGGCAACGTATCTGAGCAGGGCGGTGTATCTCTCGAACCGTTCTCGTGGATGTCGTTGACGGGCGCATCCTGGGGGCTGGGCCTGCTGTTCGCGATCCTGTTCTTCAACGGCTTCGAGGGAACGGCGGCCTTTCGTGAGGAGGTCAGAGATCCCGCCCGCACCATCGGCCGGACCACACTGATGGTGGTCGCGTTCGTCGGTGTCTTCTACTGCATCGCGTCGTGGGCAATCGTCTCCTACTTCGGTGCGGACAAGGCGGTCGAACTGGCCAGCTCCGATCCGGTCAGCATGTTCACGACGGCACTCGGCGCGTCGGCCGGCCAGTGGTTGGTCGACGTCGCGAGTATCTTGCTTCTGACTTCGATCTTCGCGGCGTCCGTCTCGATCTACAGCATCCTGACGCGTTATCTCTACTCACTCGGAGTCGACCGGGTTCTGCCACGACAGCTGGGTGCCGTTCATCCGAAGCACAATTCACCACACAAGGCATCGTTTGCCGCGGGCGCGCTGTTCCTGGTTGGTGTGCTGCCCGTCATGCTGGGCGGTGCGGATCCGTCGCTGATCTACGGCCGGCTCGGAGGCACGGGCGGCTACGGCTACCTGCTGCTCTTCGCCGTGGTCAGCCTGGCGGTTCTGGTCTACTTCTGGGGCCGGCGGGGCTCACATTCAGTGAATGTCTGGGTGTCTGTCGTCGCCCCGGCCGCATCCCTGGTGGCAATGAGTGTTCTTCTCATCGTGGGGATCATGAACTTCTCGACACTCACCGGTGGATCTGGTGCGCTCGCGGTCATCCTTCAGGCCGTGGTGTGGGGCAGTGGTCTCACCGGGATCGCGCTCGGTATTTTCTACCGAGCGAAACGACCCGACATCTTCGCCCGGATCGGCCGCCGGGATGTGACGGAAACGGCTCAGCTGTCGTAGTCGACTGCGACTGTTGGGGTCGTCGGGTGGGATTGACACGTCAGGATGACGCCGGCCTCGACCTCAGCCTTGCTGAGGGCGAAGTTCTGCTCCATCGATACCGCTCCTGTCGTGATCCTGGCTTTGCACGTGCCGCACGCGCCGCCGAGGCAGGCATACGGTGCGTCGATGTTGTTCTTCAGCGCCGATTCGAGGACGGTTTCTCCCGGGGCGAGCTCCACGGTGTGATCCGCTCCGGAAAGCGTGATGGTCACCTCGGACTCGGGAAAGTGATCGACGTGTGTCGGTCGGCCCGTGCCGCGGAACAGTTCGAGGTGTATCCGCTCGGTCGGCACCTCAACCGATGCGAGGTCGTCGCGCATCGTCGTGACGAGATCGGCTGGGCCGCACAGATACCACCGGTCGATCGAGGTGACGCCGGTGGCGAGCAGCTGTTGAACCATCGCCAGGTCGATGCGGCCGCGAAGCGCTGCGGGATGGTGCGCCTCGGCGGAGCGGATATGGAAGATACGTAACCGGTCTGCATATCGCGTTTCGAGCTCATCGAGTTCGGCGGCGAACATGGTCGATTCTGCGGTTCGGTTGCCGTAGAAGAGGGTGAATCGGCTCTCGGTCTCAATCTCCATGGTTGTGCGGATGATCGACAGGATGGGCGTGATGCCGCTGCCGGCCGCCACCGCGGCATAGTCGCGCTGGGCGAGTGGATCAAGCGGTGCGCCGAAGCTACCCGTGGGCGTCATCAGTTCCAGAACGTCACCGGCGCGCAGTGTTTCGACGGCAAAGGTGGAGAACACCCCGCCTTCGAGGTGCCGGACTCCGATCGCCAGCTCGCCCGAGGTGGCCGAGGTGCAGATCGAGTAGTTTCGCCGTACTTCCTTCCCGTCGATGCGGTGTCGAACGGTCAGGTGTTGGCCTGCCTGGAAATGGAATTGGCCGCTGAGGTGATCGGGAACGTCGAACGTGACCTTGACGCTGCCCGGAGTCAGAGGCTCGACGCTTTTGACCGGGATCGGGTGGGTGCTGGCATGGCGTGCCGCGGAGGAACGCGGCATCCGAACTGGTAGCAGCGCAGCCAGTTTGCCGTTGAGGCGTTTCCACTCGTGGTACTGCTCGGCGTCGAGCTGCTGCCCGAAGACGGTGCTCATCGCCGAGTCGCGCTCCAGGTAGGCGGTCTCATTGCGCCGCCAGGTCGCGACGTAGCGGTGGAAGGGGATGGACGGGTGGAGGTGGTGGACCAGGTGGTAATTCTGCGACAGCAGCAGGGGAGTCAGGATCCACTCTGAGCCGACACGGTTGCGGGTTGCGCGGTAGCGGTTGTCGCGTTGGGTGTGTTCCAGGTCGTGGTGGGGCAGCCAGTCGAACCACCACGCCAGCACGAACATCGCCACCCGCTCGGGAATCAGGTAAACCAGCGCGAGCGTCCACAGCTGCCCGGTGAAGAAGGCCGACACGATCACCGTCACCGAGAAGGCCATCAAGGCTAGGGTTTCGAGAATCTCGGCGCGCGGGCGCCTGCGCACGTTGCGTACCAGGAAACGGATGTAGGGCAGGTCCATGGCCGGGAACCGGATGGGCAGCTGCCACCAGGGTGCGGCACTGACGAAGTGATCGGGATCGGACCCATCGTCGTTGGTGTTGCGGTGGTGCTCGATATGGATGAACGCGAACGACTTGAATGAGATCAGCGGCGAGACGAAGAACATCGCCACGCGACCGAAGGCGACGTTGACCCAGCGGTGCGTGCTGATCGAGTAATGCGAGGCGTCGTGCAACACGGTGAATAGGACGAAGATCGCGGTGGCGCTCGCGGCGATGGTGGCGATCGCAGGCAGAACATCGGTGACGGCAGCCCACGTCGATGCACCGAAGAGAGCAAGCGCGAACGTGAAGATGCCGACGATCGGCCAGGACAGCGTCGGAACCTGCTCGCCCGGATCAGGCAAGGCGTGCTGCGAGGCCGGGGGTCGGGAGTGTTGAGTCGTAGTCAACATCGGAGTCCTTCGCGCTGCGGGATGAGATGCCTCGAAACCTACAAACGGCCGGTATCGGTCAACAAGGCCCTCCCAGCCCTCTCCGATGTGCTGCCAGCACATTCTGGCGCGCCTGAGATCCGGTCAGTCCGGTTACGGCTCGCGCAACACCGAGGCTCCCAGCACGTCGCACACGAGCAGGGCGGCGTGTAGTTCGGCGACTTTGGTCGTGGCGGGCCGACCCATGCGCTCTTCGGCACGGCGCATCCTTTGCAGGACCGTGTTCTTGTGGATTCCCAACGTGCGCGCCGCGGTCGTCAGACTCCCTTGCGCGTCGAGAACGGCCAGGAGTGTGGTGCGCTCGGCGCGCTCTTTCGCGTCGTCCCGCGCGAGATCGCCGAGCTGCGCGGCGACGAAGGCCCTCGCCGCATCCAGGTCGCGCGAAATGGCATCCACCAACGCGACATCGCTGAACTCGGTGATCGTTGGCGCTGCGCGCCCAGACAGTTCGACGACGCGGCGCGTGCGTAGCGCCTCCAGGTGGGAGGTGCGAAAGCCCGCGGCTCCCGGATGGGCGGAGCCCACCGCGAGGTGAACGTTTTCGCGTTTGCCGGGTAACTCCGTCACCATGCCGGTCAGCGGAGCTCTGGCATCCCCCGTGACCGATGCCCATCCCCACACCGCGAGTGGACCGTCCGCCACGACGAGTACATGACTCACCCCGAGAAACCGACCAACCTGCCTGGCGAATCCTTCAAGGTCGACGCCGCGGTCGTCGATCCAGCACACGAAACCGATCTGCCGACCGGTGAGCCGGTGGCTGAGCACCCGTTCGGCCCGGGCATTGTCGACGCGTTCGCCGGCGAGCAGGGCCCGCACGACCTCGTCGCGTTCGGCCCGTGCCTGGTTCTGGCGCCGGTCGAGCTCGGCGACGTACTCGGCCGCCACCAGACTGGAGATGCGGTCGATGTATCGGAATCCGAACCGCTCGAGGTCGATGAACGTTCTCAGCGCGACGGTAGGATCGTCGATCCTGTCGGCCAGCAAGTCGGACAGTTTCTCGGTGAAGTACTCGTGGCCCAACCGGTAGAACCGCAGCATCACATCGACGCTGTGTCCCCGTGATGCCATTGCTCGCGCGTGCTCGAGTGCCGTTACCGGCGCCTCGGCGGCCGCGACGTCGATCCCATGCCGGAGCATCGAAAATACCGCTTCGAGATTCGACGAGCACGATCCCAGGGTCAGACCGCGAAGTTCAGCGTCCCCGCCGACCTCCGGTACCCGCTCGATGATGTACCCGGCCATGTCCTCGGCCAGACTGGACACATCCGCCAGCAGAGACGCAGCGATACCCCGTCCCACGTCCGCGCCATCGGCCGACTCTGGCGGGTCCATAGCTGCACACTAACGGCGACCGGGCTGCCACAGCCGTCCGATCGCGATCATCCTCTGGTGGCAGCCAGGACTTCCAGCGTGACCGGCTCGACGAACTGCCCGGCCGGGTCGATCGCGAGCAATGCGCTGGTGATTGCTTGTTCGAATGCGGTCAGTTGGTCGCCGAGGAGCCGACGTAGCGGAAGCGAGGTCGAATAGAGGTAGCCGATGATCTGTTCAACGGTCCATCGGCGGTCGAATTCGTACACCAGTCCGCGTACCTGCGCGAAAGACGAACGTGCCAGGATCTCCTGGTGTGAGCGGTGGTCGACGGGAGCATTCATACGTCCGGGCAGCGGGTCGGGTGGTGCGAAGTCAGGCGGCAGGAAACGACCCTGCATGTCTTCGATGGCCTGCTGCCATGCCGTAACCGGTCGCACCAGGCAGCTGTCGTTGGCGAGCACAAGTCCGCCGCTGTCCTCGACCATGTGATCGAGCGCCACGAGGACTTGTTCGCGGTCCATCCAATGAAACGAGCGGCCCATGGTGACGAGCCGGAAGCGCCCGAATTCGCCTGGGAGGTCTGCCGAGTCGCCTTGGACCCACGTCGCATTGACGATGTGGTCGGCCTGGGCTTGTCGGGTCGCCTCGGCGAGCATCTCGGGCTCGGGGTCCATACCGACGATTGCGGCGACGTGCTCCGCGAGAGGCAGGCTCAGTTGGCCGGTGCCGCAGCCCAAGTCGAGCAGACGCCCGGTGCCGTCGAGGTGGAACTGCTGCACGATGTCGTCGACGAGCATCTGCGGATAGCCCGGCCGATAGCGCGCATAGTGCCAGGCTGTTCCTGCGAACAGGCTGTCGCCGCCAATTGAGCCGGTCATGTCTGCCTCTTCTGCGTCCTAGTGCCGCAGGCGTTTGTGGTCCCAGCGGCCGCCGTCGGCCTCTAGGGCTTGGCGGTCCCAGTTTCCGCATTCGGCGGCAGCCTCGTAGGTGGTGGTGAGGAACTCGAGCAACGCGCGTTCCGGTGATGCGGCGGTGCGCACCGCCTCGTACGGCAGCAGGAACTGGCCGTTTTCCTTGCTGTAGAACGCTTCTTGCGGGCCGACGCGGTAGTCGGCGAATCCGCTGGGCTCTGGATAGGCGTAGGCGTAAAAGGCGCCTTCCTCACCGCCGCCCGGCCAGAATCCGCAGCTGCTCAATTCGTGGGAATAGCCCTCCACCATGACCCAGTCACCGCAGTTGGGCGCACCGCCGGGGTGCTGCGGTGCAGTGCGACCGGAGAACCTGGTGCACGCCAAATCCATCGCCCCCCAGAAGAAGTGCACCGGACTGACCTTGCCCATGAAGTGCGACCGGAACTCGTGCAGCACGCGGTCGGCAGCGACCAGCTGCTGCCAGAACAGGTGGACGGCGTCGGCATCATAGGAGCGATGTACGCGGTCGTCGGCAAACGGGATCGAGGGGTCGACCTCGTTGGGTCTGGCTTGGATCTGTACGGGGATTCCGAGTTCGTCCAGCGCAGCGACGGTTTCGGCATAGAAGTCGGCCACGGACTTGGGTTCCAGCGTCACGTGCCGGGTCTGGCCGTCGCTGGATCGTATGTGCAGCCGGTGGTCGACGAAGTCAAACTCGATGTCGAACACGCCGGTTGGGCCGGGAATCGCGGAGGTGGTCAATCCCCGCGGGCTGACGTACAGGGTGACCTGCCACCAGTGATTGACCAACGGGGCCCGGGACAGCCTGATCTTGCCGATGATCTGAGCCCACATGTGCAGGGTGTCGCGGGTGTCGGTCCAGTCGTCGACGCGCAATGCCGGCCATGTCTGCGGCTGAGCGGGCGTGCTGTCTGTCACTGCCGTACCTCCTGCGACCTGGATGGATGGAACCGCACTTTGCAATCTAACCCCGAACCGGGTGTGGCACGCACCAGTGACCGAGGGGTGCGGTGCAGAGCCTTCCTGAGATTCCTGCTGCGTCGAAGGCGGCCTTCGTATCCGCGGGTCCCCGCGTGAAATGCCGCCAGCCTTCCTGGTGGGCAACCACGACATGCGGTGAGCCGAGGACCTCGGCGGCAGCTGCCGCACGCTCGGGGGTGAGACTCAGCGGCCGCCCGCCGAACTTCGCCGGGACGGACGCGGAGCCGGAGAAGAGGACTGCACAGTCGATTTGCCTGATGCGTTCCCGGATTTCACGAACGACCTCAAGGGACGCATTGTCCCCGCTGATGTAGGTGGTGGGACTGCCCGCTGCTTCGATGACGAACCCGACGACCTCACAGTTGACGAAGCCCTCGTCATTGAGTTCGCCGTCGGCGGGGCCGTGCTGGGCAGGCACCCCGGTGACTCGAACGTTCCCGTCGGGAGATGTCCACGTTGACCAGAGGGTCAGCGGAATCGCGGGTCCACCGAGGCGGCCGGCCGCGGTCGCCGTGGTCAGCACCACGGGGGCGGCCAGCGCGAACGCGCGCCCCGCGACATCAAGGTTGTCGGGGTGCAGATCATGACTGACGAGTGCGATGTCGACCCCGCCGACCGCAGCCTCGTCGACGGCCGGCCCGGCCAACTTCTCCAGATATCCGTAGTCGGTGGGGGGATCGAAGGTGGGATCGCAGATGATCCGTTGGCCGCCGATGTCGACCACCGTGGTGGGTCCACCGAGGACGGCGATACCGAATGGAATCCGTTCCGGCGTGAGGATGACGTGTTCACAGGTGGACATGGCGCAGGTCCTTACTGATGAATGATCCGATGAACAGTAGTGCACCACCGGCAACGAGGATGACCAGCGGCGTGAAGTCGTAACTCATGGTGGTTCCGAGCCATAGCATGTAGTACGGGTAGAAGGCGGGCAGGACACTGGGCAGGCTGTACGCGATGCCGTATCCGGAGGACCGCACTTCGGTCGGGAACATCTCCATGATGTAGGCGGTGATCATCGCGAACACGAGCAGCCCGCCGACGATCGCCACTGCGGCCCCGGCGATTACCGCTGCGGCGCTCGTGTGGTTACCGATGGCCAGGGCGAAAGCAATGGGACCGGGCACGAGGTTGAACAGGGCGATCGCCAGGAAGACTCGGCGTCTGCCGTAGTGCTGACCCGCGGCGCCGATCAGCGGGAACAAGGCAATAGCGATGACCGCCGACACCAACACTGCCGCATTCACGGTTTCAGTTGTGGTGCCGAGCAGCTTGAAGTGACCGGAGAAGACGCCGATGGTGCCGTCGAGGATGAGCCACGCACCCGTGGAGGTGATGAACGCGACGGCGAAGTTGCGCAAGTTGGCACCCGAAAGCAGCGTTCGGAGAGGATTGCCGACGTTCGATGTCCTGGCCCAAACTTCGGACTCGGGAACGGATCTCAGGTAGTGCACAAACACCATGGCGGAGATGACGAATCCGATCGCGAAGGGGATGCGCCAGCCCCACACGCTGTAGGCAGAGTTGGCGGCCCCAGCGGGCAACACCCACAGGATCAGCATCGTCAGTAGCGTCATGAAACCGAGAGCAGCGGGATAACCGATGTTGAGTAGTGCTCCGTAGAGGCCTCGGCGGTGACGCGGTGCGTACTCCATCGCCAGCGGGTTGGCCGCGGTGTACTCGCCGCCGAGAAAGATCCCATCGATCAGACGGAGGAAGATCAGTGCCCCTGCAGCCCACCATCCCGCGACCGCATAGCCCGGGAGCAGAGCGATGAGCCCGGTGCACAACGTGAACCCGCCGGCGACCCACACCGTCGTCTTGCGCCTGCCGATACGGTCCCCGAGAAACCCGAAGATGATGGAACCGATGGGCCGGCCGATGAGTGAGACCGCGAAGATCAACGCCGTCAGGGTCGCCGCCTCTGTTCTGGTTGCAGAGGCAGGCATGAAGTATGCGATCGCGGGCGCCAGAGCGATGACCGGAAGGTACACGTCGTACATGTCGACGAAAAACCCGGCAATCGCCGCGCGCAACGCTTTACGCCCGTTCGCCCGGTACTCGGGATCGTCGGTGCGTTGACTCTCGAGGTCTGCCGCGTCGGCTCCTCGGACTGAGGTTTCAGAGGACATCTGCGGACACCCCATCTCCGTTCAAGAGAGCTGAATCGACCACGCGCGATGCATGCTCGGGCTCCGACGACTCACCGTCGGTGGTCGTAATGGCAGGTCTCCGGGTCTTGTCGACGCGAAGGTCGAAAATGTCGAAACGGTTGTAGGTGCCGACGATGTCGTGAGCGCGTTTCAGCACAATCTCGTCGTGAAGATCGACCGTGGCGGTGACGATGCCCTCGTGACCTTCCGGGGGACCGGCGATGACTTCGCCGCGGGGGCCGACGATCATCGAGACGGTGGGAGTGGCGCGCAGCAGTCGTTCGATTCGCGAGTCACCCTCGGCCACGGCGTCGATGGCGGACTGGTCCAGCGTGGTGGCGGCCACCACAGTGAACACTTTCCCTTCGAAACTGTGTGCGGCGCTGCGCAATCGGATGCTCTCGGCGAGGTCGTACTCGGGTGCGTCGGCGCGCTGATCGAAAGGCCAGGCGGGCGGGTAGGTGGCGATGTGCAGCCGTTCGCCCTGAGCCAGCAGGGTGTACCGCGCCAAGGTATTGGTGTTCTCGCCGCAGATCAGTGCCCCCAGGAACCAGCCGCCGAGGTCGACCGGTTCGAGATTGTGGGCGTCGCCATGAGACCACGTGAGTCGTTCGTGCCAGGTGCCGACGAGTTTGCGCCGGTGGTTCACCAGGTTGCCGCGCCGGTCGAAGATCAGGTTGGAATTGAAGAGCTGCCCGAGGCTGTGGCCGGCACGTTCGTTGACGCCGACCGAGAGCACGACGCCGTGGCGCGCGGCGATACGTCCGAGCCGCTCGGCATGCGGTCCCGGAACCGTGATCGCCGACTCGAAGAGCCGTAGATAGAGGTCATGCTGGTCCACCGGAGCCAGCACCGAGCCCCAGATCGGAAATCCCGAGACGAAGGTTTCGCCGAACACCACAAGCTCGGCTCCTTGTGCTGCGGCGTCGGCCACCAAGGATTCGAGCTTGTCGAGCGTGCTGTCTCGATCGAGGAACACGGGCGCCGCCTGGACGGCGGCGACCCGTACTGCGGGCAGGCGGTCATTACTCATGGGAAGGTTGTCCTTGCGGGTTGTGTCGAAGAGATGCGACGCTCTTAGACGGTGTCAACGTGTGTATTTGCGAACGCTAGAGGCGTAGATCACACCCGGTCAACGGAGAGTATGTCGACGGTTTTCGACAACGAAAGAAGAGGATTCGCGATGTGGAAGGACCTGGTGGAGGCTGGGCTCGACCCCAAGGACGCGCACTTTTACCTCGCTGTGCTCAGGCGTGGACGCGCGACGGTTGCAGAGGCGGCGCGGGAAGCAAACGTCAGCCGCACCGGCGGGTACGACATCGCACGACGGCTGCAGGACCGTGGGCTGCTGGCGCGGGTCGAATCCGAGCCGGGCGAGTCTGGGGATCTGCGAACGCAGAGCCATCTGGTGGCCAGTGACCCAATCCAGCTGTTGGAGGAGTGGGCCGATCGGCGGCGCGTGCTCGATGACGTTGTCCCGCAGCTGCGTGCCCTGTTCTCAGAGAGCCGTGCACGCCCGAAAGTGCGCTATCTCGAAGGCCCGGCAGGCATTCGATCCGCGCTGTTCGAGACGCTGGAGTGGGCTTCACCGATCTGCGGAGTTCTCTCGATGCGGGACCTGATGACCGTGCCCGGTGAGGCGGCGATGGACGAGTACATCACGGGTCGTCGCGAGCGGGAACTGGTGTTGCGCGTGATCCGCACCCGGGATCACGATTGGCCGGGAGGATGGCTCACCAGCGCGCAAGATTTTCGGATCGTCAAGCACGCACCCGCTGCCTACGAGTTCACCATGACCGAGATCATCGGGACGCATGAAGTGGTGTCGCTCTCGTCTGCGAGGGAGACATTCGCGATGGTCATCGAGAGCCAGGAATATGCCGAGATGCAACGCAACTTCTTCGAAGTTCTTTGGGCTGCAAGTTCTGACGCGGCCGTTGACGGGGGCAAACCCTGAACCTCCAACCGGTCACGTGGCCTCGCCCGCCGACGATGGGCCGGCCGACGGGAACGGTGCCAGCAGGAACTCGTCGACGAACCGGGCGAAGGTGTCATCGACATGTTCGGGGTCTTCAGTGCTGAAGAACTCGATGATGAATCCTTGGAAGGCGGCCAGCGCGATGCGTGAGCGGGTTTCGGCGACGTGGGTGGGCATCCCGAGGGCTTCGAGGCGGGCTTGGGAGTTGCGGGTCAGCAACGACAAAGTGTCCCAGGTGTATTCACGGTAGGGGCTGTCCAGACCGCAGGCGGCGCCGAAGACTTGCAGGACGACGCGCAGGGTATCGCGGCGTTCACCGCGGGTGCAGGCGTGCCAGTCCTCGAAACACCACTGTCGGTGCGCCTCGATCGACGTCGGGCCCCAACCCGCCTGGCGCAACCTGCGATTCCCGCGCACAGACATTCCCGACGATGCGCGATACGTACGAATCGTGGCCGACGATCGGTCGCTGGACCCGGGAGACTGGGTGGCGATCACCCCACCGCGCGTTCCCGAACTCCGGTCGTTGCAGGAATATCTCGGCAGCCGTCAGCCGATCCTGCTCGACTGGGCAGTCGGCCTGGTCTTTCCCTGCCAGCAACCCATGCGCCACGCCAACGGCGTCACTCAAGTACCCAACTTCCGCATCTCCCCGGACTATCCCGCCAAGATCGAAATGCCCGACACGTGGCAATCCGGCGAAAACGGTGGACCGATCGGCATCACCGACCTACTGCTGCGCGCACACGTCATGCCGACTTATCTCAACCGCGACTGGGGATCGCTTCGCCGCTTCGACACTGTCGTGGACGCCCCCGAGGCCGAACTCGACCTTGCCACGGCCACCCGTGGCGGGCTGTGGAGTCCGGGCCACATCCGCATCGGCCCGTGACTCGCGCACCCGAGGTCGCGTGTCATGATCACCCGATTGCCTTTCACTTGGGGCCGGCTACAGGAAGGAACCCACGCCCGTGACCACCGCCATCCTGGATGTGCTGAGCGCCCACCCGGCAATTCTGCTCGGTGTTCTGGCCGGCGTGGCCCTCACTGCGTTCTTGCACTTTGTCATTCGACGTATCCGGCGTCTGATCACCGTCGGAGTCGTTATGGCTGTCGCCGGCGGTGGCGCCGCAGGCAGCGGAGCGTCGTTCCTCCAGATGCTGCCACACTGGCGCTGACGGTCGCGCGTATCGCGACCAGTCGAACGGCGATGAGTTTCTCCGTGGCTTCCGGTCTGTATTCACAACCGATCAAACCGCACGCGAGGAGCGCACCATGGCCGTTACTTACACCTTCGACGTCTTTTCCAGCCTCGACGGTTACGGCGGTGTCAGCGGCGGTGACTGGGGAGGTTACTGGGGTAAGCAAGGCCCGGAACTGCTCGACCACCGCCTGGCCCTGTACGAGGCAGGCCAGCGGATGGTCTTCGGAGCCAACACCTATCGGATGTTCTCGCAAATGCTGGCCGCGAGCACGGAGGAGTCCGAAGTACGTGACGCATGGGTCACCCGGATGCGCAGCCTCCCGGCGACGGTGGTGTCGACGACGCTGGACGGGCCTCTGGACTGGCCGGACGCCACCGTGGCCAGCGGTGACGCCGTCGATGTCGTCGCCCGGCTCAAGGCGGAGTCCGAGGTGCCGTTGCGGTCACACGGCAGTCTGTCGATGAACCGTGCGCTGATGGCCGCCGGGCTGGTCGACCGCGTCCAGGTGACGCTGTTTCCCGTCATCACCGGTGAGACCGGTGATGACCCCATCTTCCGGGGTGCGGCCGACTTCGACCTCGAACTGATCGAGGGCAGGACGCTCGACGGTCATATCCAAGAGCTCATCTACCGTCCCACCCTGCATGCCTGAACCGCTTCGATGCGCTTGCCGGTCTCGCGGTCGAACCAATGCCGCCCGTTGGGGTCGATGCTCACGGTGACCTGGGCGCCGGTGTCGTATGCAGCGAAGCCGGGGACGCGGGCCACCAGCGTGCCGCCGTCCCAGGCGACGGTGACGTCGGTGGCAGGGCCCTGTGGCTGGCATACCGACACCGTCGCGGCGACGCCGCCGCCACGGTTGAGGAGCACGTGCTCAGCGCGCACACCGAGATCGACCGAGTGTTCCGTCAGGGTCGCGGCTTCGGCCTGGTCGATATCAAATAGGGCAGTGCCGCAGCGGAACCCGGCATCCTCGCCGCTGGCCTCGACGGTACCGGTGAGGAACGACATCTGCGGGCTGCCGACGAACGATGCAACATACTTCGACACCGGCCTGCTGTAGACCTCCAGCGGTGTCCCGACCTGCTCGATGTGCCCATTGCTCAACACGACGATGCGGTCGGACATCGACAACGCCTCTTCCTGATCGTGCGTGACGAAGATCGAGGTGACGCCGATGCGCTCGTGAAGGATCTTGACCTCACCGCGCATCCGCACCCGCAATGCCGCGTCGAGATTGGAGAACGGCTCATCGAACAGAAAGACTTGAGGCTCGCGAACCACGGCGCGACCGAGCGCGACGCGCTGTTGCTGTCCGCCGGACAGTTCGCGAGGTAGACGGTCCAGAAGTTTGGTGAGCTCCAGCGATTCCGCCACCTCTTTGACCCGCTGGGCAATCTCCTTCTTCGGGCGTTTCCTCATCCGCAGCGAGAAGCCGATGTTCTGTGCGACGGTCATGTGCGGGTAGAGGCCGTAGGACTGGAACACCATGGCAACGTCACGCTCCGACGGCGTCATCTCGTTGACCAGGCGTCCGTCCATCAGGATCTGGCCGGACGTGATGTCCTCCAGGCCCGCGATCATGTTGAGCAGCGTGCTCTTACCACACCCTGATGGTCCCAACAGGGTGAGAAATTCTCCGTCGCGGATGTCGAGGTTGAGGCCGCTGCACGCCGTCACGGAGCCGTACTGCTTGACGAGGTCGACGAGTTGAATCCCTGGCATTAACCCTTCACCGATCCTTCAACGAAGCCTTCCACCAGATACCGCCGGAAGACGATGGCCAGCAGCACCACGGGGATGCTGGAGATGACAGAGGCGGCGATCATCTCGCCGTAGAGCGTTTGAAATTGGCCACTGAACTCGGCGATGGTCACCGGCACAGTCTTGGTCCGTGAGCTCGACAGGATGACGGCGAAGAAGAACTCGTTCCACGACTCGATGAACGCGAACACCCCGACGGCGAATATCGATGGTGCCGCCAATGGAAAGACGATCAGCCGGAACGTGTTCCACATGTTCGCCCCATCGATGGCGGCGGACTTCTCCAGTTGCGGTGGGATCGCCTCGAAGAAGCCTTTGGTCACCCAGATGACGATCGGCACGATGAAAGTCAGGTGCACGATGATCAGTGCGGCGTACGTGCCGACCAGTCCCAGACCGGCCAGCACCACAAACAGCGGGATCACCAGCACGATGGCGGGAAACATCTGGCTGGCCAGGACCGCCATCAGGATGGCGCCGCTGCGACGGATCCCCAGGTTGGCCAACGCGTAGCCGGCGGGAGCGCCGATGATGACGCCGAGGCAGCTCGCGATGACCGCAATCAGCAGCGAATTGCGCATGGCTTCGAGGAGATTGGGACCTCGGGAAGTAAAAGACGCCGCAAAATTCTTGAGCGTCATGCGGTCGAGTGAGAGGTCCATCGGTGTACTGGTGAGCGCAGCGGTGGGGAACAGGCTGGACACGATTGCCCAGACGATCGGAGCCAGCGTCCACACCATGAAGAGCACCAGGGCCAGCCACAGCAGTGCGCGGGAGCGAATGCGGCTCACTTCGTCGCCTCCTCGGCTTCGGCGATGGGAGGCCGGCGTCGCTGCGTGCCGAGCAGTCGCACGTACAGCAGCGCTGCCACGAACATGATGATGAACAACAAGTTGGCCAGTGCCGACCCGTAGCCGAGGTCACCGAAATTGAACGCTGACCGATAGGCGAGGAAGTTCAGCGTTACCGTGCCATCGGCGGGTCCGCCTTTGGTCAAGACATAGATGAGATCGAAAACCTTGACGGCCCAGATGGATTGCAGCACGACACAGATCAACAGCACGGGGCGGATCTGCGGCAGAGTGATCGACCAGAACGTCTGAACGCGCGATGCGCCGTCGATCTTGGCGGCCTTGTAGAGCACCGGGGGGATTCCGCGCAGCCCGGCGAGCAGCAGGAGTGTGATGAAGGGGATCGACTTCCAGATGTCGGCCAGCAGCATCATGTTGAGCGCCGTGGTCGGATTCGCCAGCCACACCATGGGTTTGTCGATGACACCCATCCACATCAGGGTCTGGTTGAGGATGCCGTAGTTGCCGTTGTAGATCCACTTCCAGATGGTCGCGTTGGCCACCGGCGCGATTGCCCATGGGATCATCAGGACCACCGTGAAGAATGACGATTTGACCCTCGGATGGTTGAGCAGCTGTGCGAATATCAGCGAGATCACGAGCACAGCAATAACTTCAACGACGGTGAAGTACACCGTGTTGGTGGTCGCCTTGGCTACGGCGGGATCGGTGAGCAGTTTCTGGTAGTTGGCCAGTCCCGTCCAGGTCCCGCCGAACAGGCCATCGGCGGCGCGGACCGACTGAAAGGACAGCAGGAACGACTGCACGATGGGAAATCCGAGCAGCGCGACGAGTACGACGAGCGCCGGGGCGAGATACATCCATCCCGCGCGGCGCCGTCGCTGCGCGAATCCCCGCTGCCTGCCGCGGCGGGTTCGCCCGGTCTGCAGCGACCTGTCGGGCTCAGTGGGGGTCAGCGTGGTCATCAGCGTCAGGAACGGGCGGACACGATCGCGCGAACCGCTTGATCAGAGTCCTTGATGGCTTGTGCAGCAGTCTTGTTGCCTTGTAGTGCCGCCTGCACTTCGGATCCGATGGCCTGGGTGACCTGGGTGTAATCGGGGGTCAGGAAGCTGTTACAGGGAGACTTGCGCTGCTCGAGGATCACCTGGGCGTTGGGCGCGGCCTTCTGCACCTCGGGGTCAGCCAGCACCGAGTTCAGAATGGGTAGCCAGCCCGTCTCGAGTACCTGGGCCTTCTGCTGTTCGGGGCTCAGATAGAACTGGATGAGTTGACTGGCCAGCTCTTGGTTCTTCGTCGTGTTCGCGACGCTCCAGGAATCGGCGCCGTCGAGCGAAGCTGTACCGGCCGGGCCGGCGGGAAGGACTGCCGCGCTGACCTTCCCGGCGATGGAGGACTGATCCGGTTTCTGAGCTTGCGCATAGGTCAGCGGCCAGTTGAACATCATCGACGCCTTGCCGGACAGGAAGACGCTCGCGGCGTCGTTGATGCCGACGTAGGAGATCGAAGCGGGGTCACCGCCGGCCTTCTGCAGATCCATCATGAACTGCAGGGCATCGACCCCTTCGGGGGTATTGAACGCGGGCATACCGTCGGGCCCGTACATCGTGCCGCCGGCCTGCTGCAGGAACACCATCCAGTACGAGGCGGTGCCGCCGACACCGGCGGGGTCACCGAAGTTCAGCACGAAACCGTATTGGTCGCCGTTGTTGAGCGCACCGACGTACTCCTTGAACTGCTGCCAGTTCGCCGGTGCACCCTTGAAACCGGCTTTCTCGAAGTGCTCGGTGTTGTAGTACAAGCTCAGAACAGAGTTGGTGAAGATCATGCCCTTGTTCTGACCCTGCCAACTGGTGGTCTCGATGGCCGACTGCGGCATATCCGAGACGAGTTCTTTCGGCATGAGGCCACCGAGATCCAGCAGGTGCCCGGAAAACTCGGGCACCCAGCCGCTCATGTAGATGACATCAGGACCGTCTGCGCCCGAGGCGAAGGTAGTGGCAATGCGGTCGTGCATCTGCGGCCACGGCAGCGCCTCATAGGCGACCTCGATCTGGTGATCGCTCTGCCATTTCGCGAAACTCTCTTCGGCTGCGGTGCCGAAGTTCGCCACTCCGACGGGTGCGGGGTCCGGTGCGGCGGCGGCAAGGACGTTCAATTTGCCTTCCGTGGAAGCCCCGTTGCCACAGGCGCTGAGGATGGCGGGAAGCCCAGCCAGCCCGAGCCCGAGTCCAAGTGCACCGCGGCCGAAAGACCGCCGAGATATTGCCTTCTGCATCAAATTCGGTGATTCCACGGTTGGTCCTTCGATGGTGGGTTCTTAGATGTTGCGGGGTCAGACGACGGAGATGGCGGCCTGTTCCATGCGGGACAAGACCTCGCGCAGATCGTCCTCGGTGTGCGCGTCGGAGATCGTGAAATCGGTGTGGTAGTACACACCGTTCGCTATGCACGCGGCGAAGAAGCGCGCGCGCAGGTCTGAGTCGAACTCGCGAACCTGGGCGTAGGTGACAACGGGTTCGGTTGTGCCGATGTAGATCCCGAAACCGCATCCGGCATGCTGCACCACGGCAGGCAGCCCGACGCGCGTGAACATGTCGGTCAGGGCCTGGTAGAACGCTTCTGACCGGCCCAACAAGCTGGGATAGAAGCCGGGTTGGCTGACGATTCCGAGGGTGGCCTTGGCGGCGGCCAGTCCGGGGATGTTGCCGGCGAAGGTGCCGCCCTGCACCGTGCCGGCCAGGCCAGGTTTGGCGACTGTCGACATGACGTCGTAGCTGCCGACGATCGCCGAAAGCGGCATCGAACTGCTGAGCGCCTTCGAGAGGGCAGTGAGGTCGGGAGTTACGCCCAGAAGCCCCTGTGCGCAGTCGGTTCCCGATTTGAATCCGGACAACACCTCGTCGAACATCAGGACAGCCCCGTGCGCGGTGGCGGCCTCACGCACCTTCTGCAGGTACTCGGGCTCGGGAACGATGCAGCCGTTGTTGTAGTCGATGGGGGTGAGCAGCACGCCCGCTACCCGGTCGCGATACGTGGCGAAGGCCGCATGTAGTGCTTCGATGTCGTGCCACGGCACCACGGCAAGCGAATCGGCGACGACGGCGGGAACGCCGCCGGTGCGGATGATCGGCTTGGACATCCGACCGCCGGGGTTGTCGAGGTCGACCGCCGGCGCCAGTTGGTTGTACATCGCGTAGTCACTACCTCCGTGGAAGTGACCGTCGATGCGAATGATGATGTCCCGCTGGGTAAATGCCCGAGCAATGCGCATCATGGAGTGTGCGGCCTCGCTCCCGGAGGCGACAAAGCGCACCGCCTCGGCCGAGGGAACCAGATCGGCCAAGAGGCCGGCGACATCCTCGCCGAGGCCGGTCTCGTAGCCAGCGATCACACCGGTATCCAGGCTCTCCTTGATGGCTCCGACGACCTCGGGCCTGCGGTGGCCGACGATGTTGCTGCCGTGTGCCATGAACATGTCGAGCAACTCGCCCTGATCGGTCTGGATCCGGCAGCCATCAGCATGGTGAACCGTCAGCCGTCGGCCCGTGAACGGGTTCACCCGGAAGTTCGAGGACATCCCTCCCAGGAGCCCCCGTGTCGGGGCTGTGGTGTCTCCGGGTGGCGTCGTCAGCATGTGCGGTGTACTCCCTGGTGTCGGTTGATGATGGCACACTATATTTTATGGATGTCCAAAATAAAACAGTTTCGTTTCGGGAATCTATCCCGCGCCCGGCTGACTATCATGACCGGGTGATGGAACTCGTTGGCCGCCTTGACTGCAACCGTGGCAGGCGCTGTGCCCAAGATCGTTGATCACGAGAAGCGTCGCACCGAACTTGTCGGCGCAACGTGGCGTGTCATCTGTCGCGTCGGTCTCCACAACACCACCGTCGGCCTGATCGCGGCCGAGGCCGGCTACTCCCACGGCATCGTGGCGCACTACTTCAGCAACAAGTCCGACGTCCTGTTCGCCGCACATCAGCTGACATTCTCTCGGCTCAAGCACCAGGTGGACGGTCTCCTGCAGGGCTTCGAAGACGCGCCCGCGGCTGCAAGACTGAGAACGATCTTCGACTGGATGCTGCCACTCGATACCGAACGTCTCATCGAGGCGGAGGTTGAGTTGAACTTCTGGGGGCAAGCGGTCACGACCGGCGACCTGCTGGCCGCCAGGACCGCCGCATTCGAGACCGAGTTGGCGCAGTGGTGGGTGCCCCTGATCGCCGGGTGCCGCCGCGACGGCGCCCTGGTCGGTAGCGGCACCGACGAGTCGATCGCCAAGACGATCATGGCCTTCATCGACGGCATCTCGGCGTACTCAGTTTTGTTCGCGCAGCACTACGACTTCGACACCATCGCGCATCTCGGCGTCCAGTTTCTCTCCGGCATCATCTCGCCGGTGCCGGAGCCACTGGTGAAGGGCTACAACCCCCTTCGACCTTGAACGGCGGTCACCCACCTGTCTGTCGTGTCCGGTCGGATTGGCGTTGACGATCGAGCAGCGCGGACGTATACACGGCTCACCGCCCCGCCATCGCTGCCGGCGTCGATCACCGGGATCGACGGACAGCTCGGAGTCTTCACCCGCGCGGACGGAGGCCGCCAACTCACGCTCGACGGCCACCAGCTGTACACCTTCGTCGACGATGTAACTGCAGGTCAAGCTAACGGTGCAGGTAAGAAGCTGGGCGATTCATTGTGGGGTGTGATGCTGGCTGACGGTGAAGCACGGTTCTGACCAGTGCGCCCCGGCCATATCGGATACCTGGGCGGACTCAGCTGAGGACGCATAGATGAACGTCACTCCACGTGCATGAAAGCTTCGTGACGGGTGGGAATTTCGCAGTAGCCAACTGTGCCGCCGTCGGACGCACTGTCAATGATGAGCCGTCCGCCGAGGGCTTCCACCCGGTCCTGCAGACCGATCAGACCGTACTTTTCGAGCTGGTCGCCGGCGCCGACCCCGTCGTCACTCACGGTGAGCCGCAGGACATGGTCGGTCAGCACGGCCGCGATCTCGACATTGTTCGCGTGAGCGTGTTTGACCGCGTTGGTCAGCATCTCCGAGGCAGCGAAGTAGGCGCCCAGCTCCACAGGCGCAGGCATCCGCGAGGGCACTTCGACCCGCACCTTGGTCGGTACTGCTGATCGCCGGGCAAGAGCCCGCAGCGCCGGCCCGAGGCCGGCTTCGGTGAGCAGGGGCGGGTGAATCGCCCGTGCCATCTCCCGCAGATCCTCGACGATACTGATCACCATCTTTGATGCCTCGTCGAGATCGGTTTGGAAACAACTTGAGCCGGCGTTGCTTTCGGACATCTCCGCCAGGAGCATCGCCAGGCTCACGAGCTTCTGTTGTGCGCCGTCGTGAAGGTCACGCTCAAGTCTTCGGTGCAACTCATCCGAGGCTGCGACGATCCTCGCCCTGGATACTGCTATCTCGGCACGCCCCTGAGCGGTGGCGATCGCAGTGGCGGTGAGGGCGGTGAACGCGAGCAGTCGCTCTTCGGCATCGAGCGGCAGGGCGCCGTCGGAGGAGCCGATGGCGATCAGTCCCCACAGCGTGCCATGCACAAAGATCGGCACCCCGACCGCACCAATGAGCCCTTCTCCTGTGTAGACGTCACCGCCGGGGATCTGACCGTAATCGTCCACGCGCGCCGGACGTCCCGTGGTCCATACCGTTCGGGTGAGCCCGGTCTCGGGATAGCCGCGCCACTCCTGGCCTACCTGCACGTGCGCGCCGATGGTGCCGTCATTGGCCTGTACGGTTGCGGTGCCGTCGCTCTCGTAGCGGATCATCCGGGCCGTCGTCGCCCCGAAGCGTCGCCGCACCTCGTTGGTGACCGCGGCGAACAACTCCGACGGCGATACACCCCTGGCAGTGAGTGCCGCGAGACGTGCTAGCGCAGACTGTGTCTCGGTGAGATCATGCAGTTCAGTGCGGTCATGCTGACGAGTTGCCGGACTACCCGGCATGCGGCCCACCTTCCGGCGCTGCCGCGAGCCGCTGGGTGGTGAGCTCGGCTCGAAGTCGACGGCGGCCGCGGTGAAGGCGAGACATCACCGTCCCCACCGGGATATTCATAAGCCTGGCCACCTCGCGAAGTGGATAGCCTTCGACGTCGGCGTAATAAAGAACAAGTCGATTATCGCGGGACAGCACGGCCATGGCGGTGGCGAGCTCGCTATGGGGCAGTGCCGCCAGAACGTGATCTTCGGCCGATGGTTGAAGGAACGCCATATGTGTGGAAGGCCCCGAGATCCGGGTGCTGACGTCTTCGGCAAGAACCTCTGCCGGCCGACGCTCCATACGGCGGTACTCACTTATCCACCGGTTGCGCATGATGCGCCTGAGCCACGCTCGCAGGTTCGTCCCTGGTTGAAAGCCGTGGAATCCCGCGTAGGCATGCATCAATGTCTCCTGGAGGAGGTCCTCGGCATCGGCATGACTGCGCGTGAGCCGCTTGGCATCTCGCAGGAGCGATCCTGTCAACGGCAGCACGTCGCGCCGGAAGGTGTCCGCATACAGTTCATCGCCGCAGCGGTCGCTCACCGTCACTGTCATGCGCCGAGCTCCGCGCGGTAGGCGAATTTCAAGCCCACGAAGTCGCGATCCACCACGGTTGTCACGCTCCTACCCAGTGCAGATGTCACGCCGTCTCCGTGCGGGGTACGGATCCGAATGCTCGACCGACGCGAATGGAAAGTCGCCAATATCGTGTCCCGACGGTGAACGGGAGTCATCGACGCTGGCACCCACACGCCATACCTGCTAGCCGGTACGGCCGATACGGTGTGGTGTCGGTCACAAAGGGAAGTGTTTCCGTCATTGTGGCCTTCGCATCAATTGGCGTGGTCGCTCACCGGGTCGCGGCCGAAGGCAGTTGCACAGCAGTCAATATCGGGTCGTACACCGTGCAACAGAACAGTGGACAGAAGGAGCAGGCAACGATGCGACGGAGCACGCGGAACATGGCAATCGGAGCGGCGGCACTGTCGGCCGCGGCGGCACTCACACCCGTCGATGTGTCGATGCCCGTGGCCGGTGCAACTCCACCCGTCGGGGCCAGTTCAACGGTGTTGTCGAAGCAGACCGTCAATGGCAAGGACTACATCGTCAGCGAGATCACGATTGCGCCCAACGGCAGCACCGGGTGGCACACCCACCGCGGCGAGGTGTACGGGATCGTGAAGGCCGGTGTCCTCACCCATTACGGCGCCGACTGCCGGCAAGACGGTGTCTACGAGGCCGGTGCTGCGCTCACCGATCCTGCTGGTGCCGATCATCCCCACATCGGTCGAAACCTCGGCTCGGTGCCTGTCGTGCTGGAAGTGACCTACGTCGATCCCGCGGCCGCACCGCCCTCGGACAGTGTGCCGAGCCCCGGCTGCGATTTCGCCTGACCTGAGTGACCGGCATGGCCGGACCGTCCGTCGACTACGCAGGCGCCCGTTCGGGCGTGGCCTCGACCACGTCCGGTGATGCGTCCAGGGACTGGTTGAGGTCTTGGCGATGTGTCTCCGGTGCAAGGACTGCGGCGATGAAACTGATTGCGGCGATGACGATCAGGTACACGGCAACGGGCCAGTAGTGGCCGGCGCGCGCGAGCAGAACGGTGGCGATCAATGGGGCGAATCCACCCGCGAGCACGCCGGCGATCTGGGCGGACAGCGAGATGCCGCTGTAGCGGACGTTGGTCGGAAACAGCTCGGACATGAAGCTTGCTTCCGGGCCGTACATGGCGGCGAACGCTACGCCGAGGGCTCCGAGACACACCGCCCACAGGATCGCCGAGTTTCCGGAGTCGACGCCGATGAACAACGGGAAGGCGATGGCAGCGGATCCGAGCGTCCCCGCGATGAAGATGGGTTTGCGTCCGACCCGGTCTGACACCCATCCGAAGAACGGGATCGTGATGAGCGCCAGAGCGGCGGCGATCATGACAGCGATCAGCATCTGTTCCCGCGACCAGGCGGCATGGGTGGTGCCGTACACGAGGATGAATGTGGTGTAGATGTAGAACGAGCCGTTCTCGCAGAACCTGAGCCCGATACCCAAAAGCACGCTTCGCCACTGCTTTTGGACTGTCTCCCGCAGCGGGGACCGGTGGGTTCCCGCCGATGATCTGGCCTGTTGGAAGACGGGAGATTCCGCCACCTTGTACCGGACGACCAGGCCGATCCCGACGAGGACGAAGCTGAACACGAACGGCAGTCGCCAGCCCCAGGTGTAGAGCGCGTCGTCAGGAAGTCGCGAGACTAACGTGAAAGCCGCAGTGGCAAGGATCAATCCGATCGGTACCCCCGCTTGCGGGAGTGCGCCGTACAGTCCCCGGGACCGGGGCGGTGCGTGTTCGACAGACATCAGGACTGCTCCGCCCCATTCGCCGCCGAGGCCGATACCTTGAAGGATGCGAAGCGTCACGAGGAGGACGGCCGCGCCGAGACCCAGCGTGTCGTAGGTGGGGAGAAGCCCGACCAGTCCCGTGCCCAGGCCCATGATGAGCAGTGATGCGATGAGCATGGTCTTGCGGCCCAGTCGATCTCCGTAGTGTCCGAAGATCGCGCCGCCGAGGGGTCGGGCGATGAACCCCACGGTGAATGTCGCGAAGGCGGCCAGTGTGCCTGCGACAGAGGAGAAACTCGGGAAGAACAGTCGATTGAAGACGAGTGCGGCGGCGGTGCCGTAGATGAAGAAGTCATACCATTCGATCGTGGCGCCGACGCTGCTGGCGAAGGCCACCAGTTTCGGCGAGGTGGGTGCGGCGGTGCTCTGGGTATCCATCGTGAACTCCTGCGTCAGAAGGCGAAGCGGTTCGGCCCCTGAGTGCGGCCGCGGTCAGGGTGTTAGTCGAGGACGTCGGGTTCGGTGTCGAACACCAGATCGGCGAGCAGGCGGAATCCGTGCCTGGCCATGTTCCGGTTTCCGAACTGGCGGTGCGCCATCGTCGCTTCTTCGTCGGTCATGACATGTGGCGTGCCTGCCGCTTCGGCCAGCAACTGCGCCTGGCATGCGCGGTCCATGGTGATGAACCACCACGCCGCTTCTTCTACGCTCCGGCCGACCGTCAGAAGACCGTGGTGCCGCAGAATCGCGGCGCGGCGATGCTGCAGCCGGGCCGCGATGCGTTCCCCCTCATCGCGTTCCAGCACCAAGCCGTTGTATTCGTCGAATACGACGTGATCGTCGTAGAAGGCACAGGCCTCTTGAATGATCGGGTCCAGCGGTCGGCTCAGCGCGGACCAGGCGCGACCGTAAATTGTGTGGGCGTGCGCGATGGCGACCACATCCGGTCGTGCTTCGTGGATCGTCGAGTGGATGGAGAAGGCGGCCTTGTTGGTCCGCTTGGTGCCCTCGATGACCTTGCCGTTCTCGTCCACCCGTAGCAGGTCGCTGACCTTGATGCGGGAGAAGTGGACCGCGTAGGGGTTCACCCAGAAATGCTCGGGATGTTCAGGGTCCCGTGCCGTGATGTGCCCGGCGATACCTTCGTCGAATCCGTAACGGGCGAAGATGCGGAAAGCCGCGGCCAACTGCTGCTTACGGTGCAAACGCTCTTCGTCGATGGACCTGCCTCCCTCGGGGAGGGGTTCGAGATCGAGCACCTCGTAGTGCTGCTCAGTGGGCTTTTCGTGGATCTGCGTCATGTCGTCCGACCTTCCGTTGTGACTGCCAACACGTCGCTTTGGCAACATATTTGTCTCACAGGCAAAACTCGAATGCAAGCCTGATAGGCAAAATCGTTGCCTGTGAGGTCAAGGTAGGGTGATTCGCGTGTCAGACTCGACGACGAAACGCATCGCTGCGCGGCTGGCGCGGGCTCGGCGGGATCTCGGCCTGACGCTGACCGACGCGGCATCTCAAGCCGGCGTCTCCGTCGCTCATCTGTCCCGCATCGAACGTGGCGACAGGCAACCGTCGATCGGTCTGCTGATCGAGCTCGGCCGCGCGTACCGCATGCCGTTGGGGCAACTCGTCGGTGAAGAGCCACACGAAGCCGTGCATGTCATCAAGGACGGCAGCGCGCTCAGCTATGCCGGCACCGGCGGTACGTACACGCCCCTGAGCGGCATCGTGGGTCAGAATCAACTCACCGCGATCCGGTTCGAACTGGAGCCGCACGGAACCACGAACCGCAATGTGCACCACGCCGGTGAGGAGTGGATCTACGTGCTACAGGGGCACGTTCGCCTCGTCCAGGAATCCGAGGACCTGGAAATGGCGACGGGCGATGTCGTGCATTTCGAGGCGCAGATGCCTCACCACCTCCGGAATGCAACGGACGAGCCGGCGACGGTACTGATCGTGACAGCGGGCACGGGCGGCGTGAACAACAACGCGCATCCGGCCTGAGCTGACACCGGCTGGATCCGCGGGTCGAGGCGAAGCAGGGCGCAACTGGGTGTAAAGGTGACACATGACGTTGATCGCCCTCGAGGAACACTTCGCCTGGGATCCGGCCAGCACCGGCAATACCGTGGCCACCTGGCTGAAGTCCGGTAATCCGGTGGCGTACCAGAGGTTGTATGACCGGGGTCCGTTGCGTTTTGAGCAAATGGACTCTGCCGGAATCGATTTCCAGATCATGTCGCTGTTCGACCCGGGCGTGCAAGAGGAGGCCGACGTCGCGCGTGCCGTCGACCTTGCCCGTCGTGCAAATGACGTCTTGGCCGAGACGGTGCGCGCACATCCCGGCCGATTCGGGGGCTTCGCGACGCTGGCGACCCAAGACCCCGATGCCGCTGCCGCCGAGCTCGAGCGTGCCGTCACCGAGCTGGGCCTCGTCGGCGCGCTGATCAACGGGCACTGTCAAGGGCGTTACCTCGACGATCCGGCGTATGAGGGTCTCTTTGCACGCGCCGAAGCGTTGGGTGCACCGATCTACCTGCACCCGACGACGCCGCATCCGGCGGTCATGGCGGCCTGGTTCGCACCGTATGTCGCCCAAGGAATGCACCTCGCGTCCTGGGGGTTCGCCGCTGAGGCAGGTACGCACGTGTTGCGGCTGATCTACTCGGGCTTGTTCGACAAGTTTCCGCGGCTGCAGATGATCATCGGGCATCTTGGCGAGATGTTGCCGTTCGCCGCCTATCGGATCGACCGGTACTACGGGCTCGGCGGCGATTCCGGCAACCGGCTCCAACGATTGCCCTCGGAGTACCTGCTCAACAATTTCTACGTCACCACCAGCGGCAACTTCTGTCCGCCTGCATTCGCCTGCACTCTTGAGGTGATGGGTGCCGACCGGGTGATGTTCTCGGTGGACTATCCCATGGATGACAACGAGGATGGTGCGACGTTTCTGGCTTCCTATCCGATGGATGCCGGCACCCTTCGGAAAGTCAGCTCCGAGAATGCGATTCGGCTCTTCGGTGATCGGCTCCCGCGGCACCTGGGCGCCTAGGATCAGAGTTCGAAGACCTGGCCGTCTCGGGCGACGGTGACCTTGCCGGAGTAGTGCTTGCCGATGGCATCGAACCATTGCGAGTCCGGAAGGTCGGTGGGCTCGTAGTGACTCAGGACCAGGTGCTTGACGTTCGCCGCCGCGGCGACCTCGCCGACCTGCTCGGCAGACGTGTGCGAGTTGACGAGGTAGTTCGGCGGAAACCTGTTGCCGTAGTACGCGTCATCCAGGCTGAACTGCGCCTCGTGTACGAGGATGTCCGTGCCCCGGGCAAGGGTGATCACATTGTCGGATTTGGTGGTGTCGCCCGAGAAGGTCACCGATGTCCCGAGATCCTTCAGGTCGAAGCGGAAGGCGAACGCCGGGTAGACGTCGTAGTGGGACACCAACGTGGCGGTGACCGTCACGTTGTCGTCGGACATCACCGGGAACGGCGCCATCAGTGGCGACCGGTTCAGGTAGTCGGACCCGGGCGGCACGGCGATCTCGGTGACGTCCGCCAAGGCCTGGATGTCGTCGGTGCCCATGTCGCGGATGAAGATGTTGTTGGTATAGGCGAACGCCTGTTGCAGCGCCGTGGTGGTCGCAGCGAGGCCCGGCACCGGGTCGTCCGGGTCGATCGTGGCGGGATTCGGGTTGCCGACCCGGCTCGGGGGCAGACCGCCGGCCGGGCCGGGGCCGTACACCGTCACCGGGGCCTTGCCCTTCGCTGCCGTGTAACCGCCGGAGAGGAAGAAGCTGAAGTAGTCCACGATGTGGTCGGTATGCAGGTGGGTGATGAACATGCTCTTCAGGTCGTCGAAACGCAGACCCGCATTGGTAAAGGCATTCAAAGAGCCCAGGCCGCAGTCGATTTGATAGACATCAGTTCCGACCTTCAGTGCCGAGGAGATACCGGTCCTGTGCGGGACCGGTGGCGGTCCGGCTTGTACTCCAAGGGTGATCAGCGCGTTGGCGGGCAACGTCGGGGCGGTCTGTGCCGATGCCTCTGGGGCGCCGGCCGATGCGCTGAGAACGGCTCCGCCGGCAATGGCCGACATCGAAGCCGCCAAGATGGACCGTCGCGAGATCGCCTGCCCATGTGGGGGATGGCATCCGCAGGAGTCCCCCATACGGGCGATCATAGGACAAACAAGGCGCCCGGAATCTCAGCGCGCCGCGACGCGCGAAGTCGATCGTCGGTGTGAAGGCAACGGCCTAATCGGGGATGTGTTCGGTGAATGCTTCGACCACGCCCAGGAATGCGGAGGCGCGGGCGCTCCAACCGTCGGGGTCGACGCGTTCGGGGACATCAGGATCGGTACGTGATCGTAAGAGGTAGCCGATGCTCAGCGCCTCGATCGCCCAGATGAGGTCCTCGATGGTGCGGCCCGGGCGCAGGCGGCGATGCGCGTAGGTGAGTAGACCGTTCAGCACGCGCCCCATCGAGGCGACGTACTGCTCGTTCGCGCCCCGTTGGGCGTCGTGGACCAGGTCGGCAGGCGCCAGTGCTCCGAGTCCGATCGCCAGAAAGAGCTCGGGCGACTCCCGGGTGAGGCGGAAGTCTTCATCGGCCAGGCGCCGAAAGATCTCGTCCACGTCGGTCCGTTCGGCGACGAGGTGGAAGACCAGCGTCGTGATTTCGTCGCCTCCGGGCACCGCGATCTGATCCATTACGTGGGTGAGCAGTTCACGCTGGAATTCGGCTTGACTCGGCCATATCTGGTAGAAGGCACCGGTGGTCAGTTGCACGGTTTCGCCGGAGTTGATGTCGGCGAGGACGTCGGTCACGCGGATGCCGGCCAGGAAGTTCTGATCGCGTGCCGTCGGCTCGGCAGTCCGGTTGATGGCAATCCGGGTTCCAGCCTCCAGAAAGAGCGCTCTGGTTTCCTCGCGCGGCCGACGGCGGCGCGCCGGATTTCCCTTTGCGGATTTTTGGCCAATCGCGACTCTAGGCACGTTCCCGATGTTAGCGTACAGTCTCCGGGAATTACGTAATTTATTTACGATGTAACGAATATGTCTACTGGCCCTGTTCGTATCCCCAGGTAGGAGATCAGTCATGGCATCAGAATCCGGTGCCGCCCGGACCGCCGCGATCGAGTCGCATGGCGTCGACACGATTCCCGAGAGCGAGCGAACCGGGCGGCCGCGAGACATTCTCGGTGTACTGCTCGGGTCCAATATGTCGCTCGGAACGGTCCTGTTCGGGTGGTTGCCGGTCTCGATGGGCCTCGGGTTCTGGGCGAGCGTGTCGGCCATGGCACTTGGCACCCTCATCGGCACGGCGCTGGTGACGCCGCTGTCCCTGATCTCGATGCGGACCGCGACCAATCTGTCGACCAGCAGCGGCGCCACTTTCGGCGTGCGAGGGCGACTTCTCGGATCGGCGATCGGGCTGCTGCTCGCGCTGGGCTATACGGCGCTGATCATCTGGACCGGCGGCGGAATCGTCGTCGTGCTCCTTCATCGCATGGCGGGCATCGCGGATGGTGCAACGACCTACACCATCGTCTACATCGTCATGGCGGCTCTGACGATCCTTGTCGCCGTGGTCGGCTACCACTGGGTCGTCCGCCTGAACCGATGGATAGTCGTGGGCACCATCGCGATGATGATCCTCGCGGTCGCCGCCTATGCGCACACCTTCACCACCGACCCGATCGTGAACGAGTACGCCAGCGGCGGTTTCTGGCCGACGTGGGCCCTTGCCGTCGTCATCGTGGGAATCAGCGGACCGATCAGCTACATCACCGTCTTGGGCGATTACACCCGCTATATGTCACCGCGCACGACGACGTCTCGCTCGGTCCTCACGGCAACGGCGCTGGGATTGTTCGTCGGCCTCTTCGTCCCTCAGCTGTTCGGAACGTTCACCGCCCTGGCGACGCGGGCGACCGAAGACTACGTCACGTCGCTGGTGCTGGCCGCACCGCTGTGGCTACTCATTCCATTGGCTCTCAGCGGACTCTTTGGGACACTGGGCAACTCGAGCATGCTGGCTTACGACATGGGCCTCGACCTCGACGCCATCGTGCCCAGCCTTCGTCGCACGACGGCGACGGGAATCGTGGCCGTCGTGGCGACCGTGCTGGTGCTCTACGGCCATTTCGTCTGGGATGCGCAGGACGCAATCACGGCGTTCGTGTTGATGCTGACAACCCTGGGGACGCCATGGGCTGTGATCACCCTGATCGGACACGCACAACTGCGCGGTCGTTATGACCTTGACGCGCTGCAGATCTACAACCGGCGTGCTCGTGGCGGAATCTATTGGTACCGGGCCGGATGGAGCGTCCGGGCGACTGCCGCGTGGGTGGTCGGCGCGGGCGTCGGCATGCTCGGCATCGACACCTCCCTTTTTCGCGGACCATTACTTGACTCGACCGGCGGGATCGACCTGAGCTTTCTGCTCGCCGCTGTCGCTTCCGGGGTCGTCTACCTTCTGCTGCCGGCCCAGGCCCCGGCTCTGGAGCCCGTCGTCACGACGGACGCGCAGATCTGAATCACCCAGTGACGGTGCCGGTATCGCCGAGCAGAAACCGTGAAATCCGCTCGGCCGCAACGACGACGGGTGACGCCGGGGTGGCGCGGGGAATGGTCGGAAAGATCGACGCGTCCGCGACGGTCAGCCCGCCCAGGCCGATCAGGCCACCGTCGTGACCCACCACGCTCATCGGGTCGGCAGGTGACCCCATCCGGCAGGAGCCGGCAGGATGCCAGTAGTGCGTGTGATTGCGCCGGATCCACGCATCGACGTCCCGGTGCTCGGCAAGATCGTGCAACGCCCAGGCGAGGTTCCGATCTGCCATTCGGGACACGATGTGTGTCGTTATCCATTCCAATCCGAACCGCAACGAGCCGATGTCCGTTCCGGCGGTGTCGGTCAGGAAGCCGGGGTCGATCGCCGCCCGAACCATCGGGTCAACGCTACGCAATCGGACCGAGCCGCGGGAACGAGGGCGCAGCTGGCTGACGGGAAATACGACACGCCAGCCACTTTCGATCGTCGAATCGGGTTCGATCCACGGATAGACGTGCAGGTCGAACGGACCGTCCGAGAACGGCGACGCCAGCTTGGCGATCGATTGTTCCTCGGGAAGCCATCTGGTCGAGGCGAACTCGGTCAGCGCTGCGGCGAGGGTTGCGGTCGCCGCATACTCCAACTGGACGGTGGGGTGTTCGTGCAGGTTCGCCCCGACGCCGGGCCGATCAAGCAACACCGGCAGGCCCAGCCCAACCAGGTGATCGGCAGGACCTATTCCCGTGCGCAGCAGGATCTCCGGTGAGCCGAAGGCGCCTGCGGACAGGACGACGTGGTCGGCGTAGACGGTATGGATGAGTCCGTCCCGAAGGTAGCGGGCGCCGATGACGGAGCCGGTTCTGACAACGAGGGTGTCGACCATCGCGCGGTCGACGATCGTCAACCTTGGATCTGCGTGCAGGTCATCGAGGTAGGCGAACGAGGTGTTTAAACGCACCCCGTCCACGGTGTTGACCGGTGCGCACCCCACGCCCTGCCGGCCGTCGAGTTGATGCAGATCATGCAGGTACGGGAGGCCTGATTCGATGCACAGGTCAATGAAATCCCGTTGAAACGGCTGGATCTCGTCCTCGTCGTAGCGGCGCAGTCTCAGCGTCGAAGCGGCACGGCAGAAGTCCGGCTGCAGGCTCGCGGCGTCCCAGCCCGGACAGGAGTCCGCTGCCCACCTGTCGTAGTCACCGGCCCACCCGACTGTCTGCGTGCAGCCGTTGTGGGACGAGCAACCGCCCATCACCTTGGCGCGTTCGAAGGGCAGTGGCTGTCCGCCCGCGCCCACACCGTGGTAGCCCCAGTCGTGGCTCTCCACGGGTAAGGCCGACGCGTCCAGCAAGTCGGCCGGCCAGTTTCCCGCCGCCAACGTCCCATGGTCGGGACCCGCTTCGAGCAGTGTCACCCGATGGCCCGCAGTGAGCAGACGTGCCGCCACGACGCAGCCTGCGGTGCCCGCTCCGAGCACCAGTACCTCAGTTGTAGAAGTAGCCATCACGGGCGGCCCTTCAGCTCCAGGCCATCAGGACATGCTTGATCCGGGTGTACGCCTCCAGCCCATAGATCGAAAGATCCTGTGCGCCACCGGTACACTTGAATCCGCCATGCGGCATCTCGGCTGCGGTGGTCACGTGGGTGTTCACCCAGGTCACACCGAAATCCAGGGCGCTGGTGACCCGGAAAGCGCGCGCAACGTCCCGGGTCCAGACGCCGGCGGCCAACCCTTGGCGAACCCCGTTGGCCAGGTCGAGTGCCTCGTCCTCGGTGGCGAAACGCTGGATCGTCAGGACTGGGCCGAAGATCTCCTCCTGGACGATCTCGTCGGACTGCTTCACTCCGGTGATGACCGTGGGCTGGAAAAAGAATCCTGGGCGGGGTTCTGCCGCACCGCCGGTGAGGAGTTGAGCGTGCGTGCCGATTCTCGCGACGAGTCCGGTGACGCGGTCGCGCTGGGACTCGCTGATCAACGGGCTGCGACCGTGGTTCGGATCGTCGGCATCGCCGGCCAGGAGGTCATGGGCTTCTCGGACCAATGCGGCAGTGAGTTCGTCGGCGACCGAGTCGTGAACGAGGATCCGTGACGGCGCGGTGCAGTCCTGCCCTGCGTTGTAATAGGCGGAGCCGCTGACCATTGACGCACAGGCGTGGACATCGGCGTCCTCGAACACCAGTACCGGGGCGTTGCCGCCGAGTTCGAGATGCGTGCGCCGCAGGTCCGCGGCGGCGTTCCTGGCAACCGCGACGCCGGCTTCGACAGATCCCGTCAACGCCACCATGGCCGCGTCGGGGTGCGATGCCACCAGTTCGCCGGTCGTGCGATCTCCACACACCACCGTGACGGCCCCGGGTGGCAAGTGTCGCTCGCAGATGTCTTGCAGGAGTAGGGCACTCGATGGCGTCGCGGCATCGGGCTTGAACACGACGGCGTTGCCCGCCGCCAACGCGGGGGCCAACTTCCACACCGCCGTCATCAGGGGGTAATTCCATGGCGCGATCGCCGCGACCACGCCGACCGGCTCGCGCCGGATCATTGACGTGTGGCCTTCGACGTACTCGCCTGCCGCACGTCCCTCGAGGGTGCGTGCGGCACCCGCGAAGAAGCGCATCTGGTCGATGATCGGCATCAGTTCCTCGGCGTGGAAGACGTCGGGCAATTTGCCGGTGTCGCGGCACTCGGCTTCGACGAACTCATCGGCGAGATCCTCCATCTCGTCGGCGATGCCCAGCAGCGATTCCTGCCGCTGCCCCGGTGTCGTGCGACTCCACAGCGTGAACGCTTGCACCGCTTCCGTGTAGGCCGCGTCCACCTGAGCTTCACGCCCGACCGGGACCCGGCCATTCTCCCGGCCAGTGCGTGGATCGATCAGACACCCGGTCGCCGCGGCGGTGACAGCCATCAAACGCACCTTTCGTAGTTTTATTACGATAAAGATACACTCCTGATGCTGGTGGCTCGAGCGGTTGATTCAGCAGCGCGGGTCCTCGATGGCACCCCACGATGGGGGAGGCCCTCCAGGATGCCTGCCACGGCCTGGAAGATCACCCGATCAACCTCCGACCCGGATCGTGGTGATACCCGAGGGGGCGAGGCGATTTTCGCGGTTTTCTCCAATGACTGTGATGTACGGGCTGGATACGTTCATTCCTACCCACCACGTGAATTGGAGAGTTTGATGCCCGATCCGGGAACTCGTCGCGGCGATAACATCACGGGAAGTGCTTTTGCGCCCGTTCTTCCGGCGCATGCGTCGATCTCGGCGCGCGGGGAGCTGGTCGTCGCGGGGTGTGCCGTAACGGATCTTCGTCGCGAGTACGGCACTCCTCTCTATGTTTTCGACGAGAAAGGCATCCGCGACCAGGCGCAGGAGTACCGCAGCGTCCTGACCGGGTTGTGGCCCAACTCGGCGGTCCTGTTCGCATCGAAGGCATTTCCCTGTGTGGCGATGTACCGACTCGCGGCAGAGGAAGGTTTGAAAGTCGACGTCGCCGGTGGCGGTGAGTTGTACCTGGCTCTATGCGCTGGAGTCGAACCCGAAGACATCTACTTGCATGGCAACGCCAAGACCGACGCTGAACTGGCGATGGCCGTCGACGCGGGCGTAGGCACGATCATTGTCGACAACGACCATGACATCGATCGGCTCGAGCGGCTGGTCGACCGCGAGCAGCGGGTGCTGCTCCGGGTGATTCCCGATGTCTCACCGGACACTCACGCATCGCAGTCGACAGGCGGCGCAACGTCGAAGTTCGGGCTACCACGGGACCAGGCGCTGCGGGCAATCGACCGGATGATGCAGTCGCCGAGATTGCGGTTCGAAGGCGTGCATGTGCACATCGGATCCCAGATTCTGTCCGCGTTGCCGTTCGCTCAGTCCATTCGTGCGCTGTCCGCGTACGGCGAATACCCCGTTTATGACCTCGGCGGCGGGCTCGGCGTTCAGTACACCCGTGACGAGCCGGCGCCCAGCGTCTCCGAGTACCTCGGCACTGTCGCAGAAGCCGCGAAGCGGTACCTGCCCGATGAGTCGCAGTTGCTGGTCGAGCCTGGTCGTGCGATGGTCGCACGCGCAGGCATCACGTTGTACAGCGTCACCACAGTCAAGACCACGATGAAAACCTTTGTCGCAGTGGACGGAGGCATGTCCGATCACCTCGACGCCGCACTGACCGACCAACGCTACGAGGCGATCATCGCCAACCGGATGAACGACACGTTCGAGACGCTGGCCGACGTCGTGGGACGTCAATGCGAGTCGGGGGACCTGCTCGTGGGCGGGGCCATGCTCAACAACCCTCGCAGAGACGACGTCCTCGCGATCCTGGCAACGGGCGCGTACAGCTATACCTTCGCCAACAACTACAACGGAGCGCTCAAACCGGCGATCGTCTTCTGTCGTGACGGGGACGCCCGGCTGGTCACGCGTCGTGAAACCTATGAGGACCTGGCCCGCACCCACCTGGTCCCCGAACCCACGACCGCGCGGTCAGAGGGTATCGGGTTGCATCAGTAACGCCCGGTGGTTGGTGACAGCCGCCCGAAGTTCGAGCCAGAAGGTCAGTCTCTGCTCGGCGGTTTCGAGTTTGATGTCGAACAACTCGTGGGCGCGTTGCAGGCGGTACCGGACGGTGTTCTCGTGGAGGCCGAGATCCCGTGCAGTGGCGGGAATGTGGGTGAAGTTGTCGAACCAGCTCAGCAGCGTCAGGGCGTACTCAGTGTTGTCCCGGCGGTCGCTGAGCAGGATCTCGCGGATCGCAGGGTCCGCCAGTCGGGGAAACGAGGCGATGGCCGTGGTCAACTTGGACAGCAGTACCTGCGAGCGGACATCGGAAACCGCCGCTGCCACAGCGGGTTTGTTCGGAGCTGCGATGCACTCGAGCACCTCGTCGACTTCTGTGCGCTGCTGGCGGACTTCACTCGCCAAACCGGTCGGCGCGCTTATCCCTGCGTACGCCAGCTGGCCGACGGTCTGGCCGATGAACCGCAAGATCCGTTCGGCCGTGGAACACATCTCGGCGACGTCGCTTCCGGGAACCAGTGCGTAGGCGGTGTTGTCGATGACCGCGGTCGCGGTGGCGGCACGGTACGGAGCAAAGTGTCGGGAGACCACGCTCCGTATCTGGTGTGTACCGACCGACGACGGCAGATGCGGTCCGAGGCTGAACCCGACGAGGATGGACTCCGCGGCCTCGGCGGCAAACAGGTCCGCCAGTCCCTCGCCACCCGGATGTATGCCGAGCAGCAATCCGCGCAATGTGGAATCCCGCCGCCTGCGGTCGATCGGATCGTTGTCCCGTCGCTGAATAAGGTGATACGCAGCGAGATCCGCGCCACTGCGAAGGGCGTGCCGCTGGTCATCCGTCAGCGCCGTCTCCGGACTCGGGTCGATCACCCAGATGGTTCCGAGCTGCATGCCACCTGCGTTGACCGCGATGGCGATGCGCGCGAGTTCATCGCGAAACTGGGGAAAACGGCACTCGTCGTGTGCGCGGGCGACTCGGCGGTACTGCTCGTCACCGAGGTCCGACGGCGGAACGTAACGTTCCAGGATTCCGGTGGTCCGCAGCGGATCGATGAGTTGACCGGGAATCGACGAGTAGGCCACGACCCGCCTGTCGAGATCCTCGATGGTGGTCGATCCACCGAACACGTTCGCGATGGAGTCTGCCAGAGCAGACAATTCGGCGCTGTCATCGGCGACCGACAGCCTTTCACCGAGGCCGTGGACAGCTATGGCAGCTGACACCGCCACGTTGAATCGCCGCCAGGACAAGCTGTCGTCCAGCACCAAGAGTGCGAGACCGGCGTCGGTCGCGACATCGACGTAGGTCTGAGTGTGGCTGGATGTCGTCACTGCGATCGCGGCACATCCAAGTTCGTGTGCCCGTCGCGCCACGGAAGTGAGCGCGTCGGCGGACAGCCCGGCTGCGGACGGCAGACACAAAATGATCCCACGGTCCGCCTGTAGGGAACGTGCGGAGTCGTAGAACTCGATCCCGCTGACCTCGATGTCGGTGCCGTCGGGCGCAGCGGCGATGGTGACGATGTCCTGGCCGATGGCATCAACGACGTGCTGCACGTTGAGGACGGCGGATCGAACAGCCGAATCCATCGGTGATCCTCTGCTGACGTCGTGTTGGTGGATACCTACGAAGGGTGAGAGTAACCCGACGGTGAAGGTTCTTTGGCGTTCTCTCCGATGCTGCCGGTTTCGTTGTCGATTTTCCTAAGCCCTATGCGACGTTTTCGGGGATTTCCCTCAAGACATGCGGGTATTGGGGTGGCTACCTTCGTGTGAGCCAGCGCACAGCAAGGCGTGCGAGCTGAGGAGCCGACTTCGGTGGGCTTGGAGATATCTCTAATGAATTGCGGAGGATACTCGTGCAAGGTTCGTTCAAGAGGATGCGTCGGAGGCTGATCGCAGCGACCGTGTCGGGGCTGATGATCTTCGCGCTCGCCTGCGCGGGCCCGTCGACGGATGGGACGAACGGAAGCGGCTCGGGTGAGCCGCAGCGCGGCGGGTCCGCCACGATTGCCGTCGCCGACCCGATCGACACCTGGAATCCGCAGCTTGCGCTGGTCCAGTCCAGCTATCAGGCGATCGCGCAGGTCTACGCTTCGCTGCTGCGCACAGAGGCCGACGGAACATCGATCAAGCCCGGGCTCGCGTCCGAGTACAAGTACGACCCGGCGGCCAAGATGATCACCTTCATCCTCGACCCTGCGGCCAAGTTCAGTGATGGCACGCCCGTGACTTCTGCCGACGTGAAATTCTCGTTCGGAGTCTGGCATGCCGGCGACCTGTTCGGGAACTACTTCGACGCGGTGCGCGATGTCCTGACCCCGGATCCACGCACGGCGGTGTTCGAACTGTCAGAACCCGATGTGACCCTCGTCGACATCCTGGCGACGTCGAATGCGTCGATCTATCCCGACAATTACGGCGGCCGGACGGCCGACGATTACTGGAAGAGGCCGATCGCCGCGGGCCCGTTCAAGATCGACAACGACGTCCCGGGCCAGTCGATCTCCCTGGTGCGCAATCCCTTCTACTACCGTGCCGGGTTGCCGTATCTGGACAAGCTCGACTACAAGATCGTCGCGGATCAGAACCAGCAGTTGTTGCAGTTTCAGAGCGGCACCATCGATGTCGTCAATGAGGTGGATCCCACCCAGTTGGCGCAATATCCCACCGGCACAACGGTGTCGAGCCCCTCTTCCGGAACCAGCGTGCTCATGACCCAGACCAAGACGGCGCCGTTGGACAACGCGGACTTCCGCCGTGCGGTCACGTTGGCGATCAAGCACGACGACCTGATCGCAGGTGGCTATGCAGGTGAGGCCAAGCAGGCGACATCTCTACTTTCCCAGGCAGTTCCCGGTGTCACGCCGTGCCCGTCATGTGACTGGTCGAAGTACGACCTCGAAAAGGCCAAGGAATTGGTTGCCAAGTCCGGTTACGGCGGCGAGAACCTCGAAGTCATCGTCGCCACGTCCTCACCTACTGAAGTGCTTGCAGCCCAAGCCCTTGAACCGATGCTCGGGGAGGCCGGTATCAAAATCACGGTCAGTGCGTTGCCGCTGAGCACGGTCGTCGATCGACTCGAAAAGGGCGATTACCGTCTCGGGCTGATCACTGTCAGCGCGAATGCGCCGAGCCCGCTGGACCCGCTGGGGATGATCTCCTCGACGAATTTCCTGTACACCGACTACAGTGTCGAATCCGCGGACGTCGCGATACAGGCTGTGCGGCAGGCTGATCGCGACGACCAGGTGTCCGCGGCGACCCAGGCCTTCGAGAAGCAGGCCTACGACAGTGTCGCGGCGATACCTCTGGCCCAAACCAACGTCGTCTACGCAGTTTCGAAGAATCTGCACGGCTTCGCGCCCGCGCCCTACCGGCTCTACACCGCCGACGAACTGTGGGTGACCAAGTGATGTATGACGGCGCCGGGCCGATAGGGGTCTGATACGTGCGCATTCTTCGGTCGTTCCTCAGTCGCGCCGGCCAACTGCTCCTCGTTCTGCTGGCGGTTACCCTCGTCGTATTCGTCCTGACTCAGGTGGCCCCGGGGGACGCCGCCCGCCTGCGGTTGGGCCCCCGCGCCTCGCAGGCGGCCGTCGACGAGTTGCGCCACCAGCTCGGCCTCGACCAGAGCCTGCCGGCGCAGTACGTCGATTACCTCGCGCGGGTTCTACGCGGTGACCTCGGAGTCTCGGTTGACGGCCAACAAGTGACGAGCCTGGTGGCACAGAGGTTCTCGGACACGGCCTGGTTGGTGACCGGCACGATCGTGGCGTCTGTCCTGTCTGCCGTCGCGCTGGCGTGGCTGGCGGCCATGTTCAGAGACCGGCTCCTCGACCACACTCTTCGATTGGTCATGCTGTTGGTACTGTTCCTACCGTCATTCTGGGTGGGTTTTCTGCTCATCCGCCTGGTGGCGATTCCCACGGGCCTGTTTCCCGTGGCAGGCCTCGGTGACACTCCGCAGGAACTGGTCCGGGCCCTCGTCCTGCCATCGATCACGGGCGCGATATCCCTCGCACCGGTGCTGGTGCGCAGCTTGCGTTCCAGCCTGATCGAGGTGCTGGACGCTGAATATATCGCTGTGGCCAGGTCATTGGGCATCGCAGGCCCTGCACTTGCCGTCAAACACGTCATGCGCAACGCCCTGGGGCCGGTGATCACGCTGCTGGCCCTCAATGTGGGATACCTCATGTTCGGCGTCGTGGTGCTCGAAGCGACCTTTGATATTCCGGGGCTCGGCAGTGCGCTCGTCCTGGCCTCGGCAAAGCAGGATGTCTATGTGGTGCAAGGGATCACGTTGGTCTTCGCGATCGGTGTCGTCATCTCCACGTTCCTCGGTGAGACGGCCGTCGCGCTCCTCGATCCGAAGGTGGCGTAGCCGTGATCGAACTCATCGAAGTTGCCCCGGCAACGGAAAGTCCCCGTCGGACCCGGCGCGAGGGCAGCGGCAAGCTGGTCTGCGGCGGCATCGTCGTCGCCCTGTTCGTCCTGGCTGCGGTGTTCGCTCCGCTGATCACGACAGGAGATCCCGCAGCGCAGGATCTCCTGCACCGGCTGGCGCCGCCGTCCAGCCAGCATCTGCTGGGTACCGATCAACTGGGCCGCGACGCGTGGACCCGGCTGGTGTACGCGATCCGGATCGATCTTCGTATCGGGCTGCTCGGTGCTCTCATCCCCGCGATGATCGGCAGTGCGATAGCCCTCGTGGCCGGCTTCGGCGGTAAGCTCGTCGATACGGCGATCATGCGCATCTGCGACGTCGTGGTGTCCTTCCCGCTTCTGGTGTTCTTCATCGCCTTGGTAGGGCTCCTCGGCCCGGGCAGCGGTTGGCTGTTCCTGGGGCCTGGCGAAATTCCGATCATCATCGGGTTCACCGCGATCTCCTGGATCGTCTACACGAGACTGTTGCGGACCGAAATCCGCCGAGTGCGGGACACCGACTACGTACGCGCCGCCGTCACCGGCGGCCTCCCGCAGCGCCGCGTCATCCTGAATCACGTGTTGCCCAACGCCATCGGGCAGACCGTCGTGTATGTCGTGGTCGATATCGGACTGGCGATCGTGGCGATTGCGACCCTGTCGTTCCTGGGTGTCGGTATCCCCATCGACACCCCCGAGTGGGGCGCGATGATCAATTCGAGCCGCGGCCTGATCCTGACCAATTGGTGGCTCATGGCGGCGCCCGGGGTCGCGATAGCGACGCTGGCGATGGGACTTGCCCTGATTGGCGACGGCCTCGACGATCGGATCAAATCATGACGCGGTGTGTGCTGGAAGTCGACGACCTCCGAGTCGGAGTCGGCCACATGCTCTCGCCCACTCTGGTGGATGGCGTCACGCTGCGTGTGCATGCCGGCGAGTGCCTCGGTCTGGTCGGTGAATCCGGCTCGGGCAAGAGTCTGACCCTCCGGTCGATGCTCGGCTTGTTACCGCCGACGTTGCAGCACAGCACCGGTGGGTTCCGCTTCGCGGACGCCGACGGGACTTTGCGCACCCAGCACCCGAGGGATCTGCGTGGCCGTGGCGTGTCGATGGTGTTCCAGGAGCCGATGAGTTCGTTGAACCCCACGATGCGCGTGGGAGATCTGGTGTCGGCCGGTTGCCGAGCCAACGGGATGTCCCGCAAGGCCGCCGCCGGTCGGGCCGTAGAACTGCTCGCAGAAGTCGGTGTACCGGATCCGCGAAGGCGTTGTCGTGCGTGGCCACACGAACTCTCGGGCGGTTTGCGGCAGCGCGTGATGATTGCGATGGCGCTTTCGGTCGAACCACGGTTGCTGTTGTGTGACGAGCCCACCACTGCGCTTGACGTGACAGTCCAGGACCAGATCCTCGCGTTGATCGAACGTCTGCGCAGTGAACTCGACCTGGCGGTGATCTTCGTGAGCCACGACCTCGGCGTCATCGCCCGTGTGGCCGACCGGACCGCGGTGATGTACGCCGGGCGCATCGTCGAGGAAGGCCCCACCCGAGAGGTCGTTGACGCGCCGCGACATCCCTACACACGAGGCTTGGTCGAATCCGTCCCACGGATCAGCAGCACCGCCACGAGATTGGCAACCATCCCCGGTAACCCACCCGCCGCCGGGCACTTTCCCGCCGGATGCCGGTTCGCCCCGCGTTGCGAACTTGCCGAAGACGCCTGCCGCACTCAGCAGCCACCGTTGACCGACAGCGGCGAGAACCACAGCACGGCATGCCTCCGCCACTCGCTGCTCACGATCGGACAACACCCATGAGCGAACTCATCGAGATGCGGGACATCCACGTGCACTTCGCGGTGCGAGATCCCGACGGCAGGCAGCCACTCACCCTGCGCGCACTCGACGGTGTCGATCTCGACGTCCAACGTTCACAGTGCATCGGCATAGTCGGTGAGTCCGGCTGTGGAAAGACAACCTTGGCCAAAGTCCTGATGGGGCTTACGAAGCCGACACAAGGTTCTGTTCACCTCGACGGCGAGCCGCTCACCACGCGACGGAGCGCACACTCGCGCCGTCGGCTGCAGATGGTGTTCCAAGATCCGGGATCGTCGCTCAACCCGCGGCGCCGCGTCAGTTCGGCGCTCGCCGAACTGCTCACCTATCACGATCTCGTGCCGGATTCGGGACTGCAGGCAGCGTTACACGAGTTGGTGGACATGGTCGGCCTCCCGGGCGACGTCCTCGATGCACGCCCACGCGACCTGTCCGGTGGGCAACGGCAACGTATCGCCATTGCCCGGGCGCTCGCGGTGCAGCCTGATGTCATCGTCGCCGACGAGGCGGTGTCAGCCCTGGACGTCTCAGCCCAGGCGAAGGTCGTCAATCTGCTGTCGGAGCTTCGCGAACGGCTCGGGCTGACACTCGTGTTCATCTCACACGACCTCGGGGTCGTGCGCGCACTGTGCGACCGCGTCGTCGTCATGTATCTGGGGCGTGTCGTCGAAGACGCCCCCACCGAGCGACTGTTCGAGTCTCCGCAGCACCCCTATACCCGGGCACTGCTGGCCGCGGTGCCGGATATCGCCACGGCACACCGGAACTCTGCCGCGCACGCGCCGGCATTGGAGGGTGAGCCTGCCAGCGCGCTGTCGGTCGGCGTGGGGTGCCGGTTTCGGCCGCGGTGCGCGGTCGCGTTACCGGTGTGTGCGGACGAGGATCCACCGCTGCTCGGCACGCAATCACATCGCGCCGCGTGTGTACGGGTTGATGCAAGCAACAGAAAGGTAGGCAATGGCTGAGTCGAGCCGACTGACCGCACTGTCCGCTCCGGTGGCGGCGATCGAGGCGATGACCTTCGTGCATGGCGCGGACCTCTCGCCGGATGGCAGCCGCGTCGCCTGGTGTGTCAGCCGTATCGAGGGGGACGACGAGTGCATCACCCTCAGAATCACGATCGTGGGCGAACGCGATGCCACGGAAGTCGACTGGGGGAAGGGACATCAGCATCCGGTGTGGTCGCCGGACGGAACCCGTATCGCGTTCGTCTCCGACGTCGACGACACGGCGCAGTTGGCAGTGCTGACGCTGGACTCGATGCACGTCGGGCAGATCACCGACCTGCCCCAGGGCGTGACTGGACGGCCGGTGTGGAGCCCCGACGGCCGCCGGATCGCCTACACAGCCCCGCCGGCACGCCGGAAAGATGGTGCGCCGTACCGGATCACCCGGGCCATCGGGTGGTTGGACGGCGTCGGACTTGTCGACGATGCCACCGCCGAAATCTACGTCGTCGAATGCGAGAGCGGTCGACACGACCGGCTGACCGACGACGCCTGGGTCAACGGAACGCCGAGCTGGCAGCCGGATTCCGCGGCTCTCGTCTATCTCGCCGCGAGCGGTCCGGACGAATGGGATCCGACCTACGTCGTACGCCGCGTCACTCTGGACGGGACCGTGCGCGACGCTGCGCAACTGCCCGACGCGCTGGCCGTGGCGGCCCTGGCCGACGGGGAGGTGGCGGTCACCTCGTTGGGATTCGTCACTTCTGCACTCGGCGAGTTGTTCGTCGTGCGGACCACAGGTGAAATCGAGTCTCGCACCAACGAGCTCGCGCTGGATGTCACAGGCGACGTGCTCGGCGACATGCCGGTGCCGTACACGGATCCTGAAGACCGTCTTGTCGTCTCGGGTGGCGAGGCGTTTGTCCGCACACAGTCCGGTGACCGGCTCCAGATCCGCCGGGTTGCGCTCAACGGGACATCCCAGAGCGCATCCGTCGTGGTCGATGGCGGATGCGCGTATCCGCTCGCGGTTGCGAACGGCCGGTTGCTCTATGCCGGTGGGACACTGACCAGTCCGCCCGACCTGTCGGTACGTGATCTCGCGACCGGGGCGACCACAAGGGTGAGCTTCACCGCTGAGCAGAATGCGCGCGTGCTTCGTGGCGTAGACGTCGAGGAGCTGTCATTGCCGGCGGTCGGCCGGCCCGCCGTCCAGATCAAGTTTCTGCGGCCGCGCGGTTGCGAAGGGGCGCTGCCGACCGTGCTGCTGATCCACGGCGGGCCAAAGTCGGCATTCGGGCAGTCGTTCTTCGCCGATGCGCAACTTCTGTGTGAGGCCGGATTCGGGGTGCTGCTGGTGAATCCCAGGGGTTCACGCGGATATGGGGTGGACTTCGCGTCGGCCATCACGGGGAATTGGGGTGGCGACGATTACGCGGACCTGATGGATTCGGTCGATCTCGCTGTGGACAAGGGGCTGGCGGATCCGGACCGGCTCGGCGTCAGTGGCCTGTCCTACGGCGGCTTCATGAGCGCATGGATGGTGACGCACACCAACAGATTTCGCGCCGCAGTCATCGAAAATCCGGTCACCAATTTCTGGAGCATGTATGGCACCAGTGATATCGGCCTGGTGTTCGTACCCGAGATCCTCGACGGCACGCCTCAAGTCGCGATGGAGACCTACCTGCGGAGTTCGCCGGTATCGGAAGCGCACCGTTGTATCACGCCCACGCTGATCGTGCTGGGCGAGGAGGACCACCGCTGTCCGCCTGAGCAAGGCAGGCAATTCTACGCCCAGCTCAAGCGAGCAGGATGCATCGCAGAACTGTTGATGCTTCCCGGCGCCTCGCATGCAGGCTCCACCTTCGGGCCCGTCGAGGTCCGGCGTGCACAGAACGAAGCACTCGTGGATTGGATGACCCGACATGTCGCCGACTGACGTTGCAGAAGGGCATCGCCTGCTGTTGGCCGGTGGATCGGTCTTCGACGGTACCGGTGCGCCAGCGGAACGCGCCGACGTTCTGGTGGTCGATGGGGGGATCGTTGGACTGGGCAGCGGTTTCGACGCCGAGGAGGTTCTCGATGTCAGCGGTCAGACGGTCCTACCCGGCCTGATCGACTGTCATGTCCACGTGATGATGACCGGGATCGACATGTGGGTATGGCAACAGGCGCCGTTCTCCCTGATGTTCTACGAAGCCGCCCGTAACCTGCGTCGTACCCTCGATGCCGGAATCACCACCGTCCGCGACGCTGCGGGCGCCGACTACGGGGTCAAACGTGCCCTCGAGGCGGGACTGATCCCCGGTCCGCGACTCCTGATCTCCATCGCCATGTTGAGCCAGACCGGTGGCCACGGAGATGGTCACCTGCTCTCCGGGTGCGACATTCCCCCTTTCCACGCCCACCCCGGCGCGCCGGGCGGCCTTGTCGACGGGCCTGACCAGGTACGGCTTAAAGTGCGTGAGCTCGTGCGGGCCCGTGCCGACTGGATCAAGATTGCTACCACCGGTGGCGTCCTGTCCGAAGATGATTTGCACTGCACCCAACTGCGAGACGATGAGTTGGCCGAGGTCGCGGCCGAGGCGGCTGCGGCGCGAGTCGATGTCATGGCCCACGCCCACGCAGCAGCGGGGATCAAAGCTGCGATCAGACACGGAGCCCGTTCGATAGAACACGCCGTATATCTCGACGACGAAGCGATCGATCTGATGCTCAGCCACGGGACCTGGCTGGTACCAACTCTCATCGCCCCGGTCGCGGTCGTCGAACAGGCGGAGGGCGGAGCGACGTTGTCTGCCGACACGTTGCGCAAGGCCCGCGAGGTGGCCGACGTCCACGCGACGGCGCTGCGACGTGCATACGACGCAGGGGTCCGGATCGCGATGGGCACCGACATGGGTGTCGGAGTCCACGGTGAAAATCTGCGCGAACTCGAACTGATGCACCATGCGGGTATGAGTGTCTGCCACGTCGCGCATGCGGCCACTGGCAGCGCGGCCGAGCTACTTCGCCTGGACGACCAGATCGGCTATGCCAAGGAGGGTTTGGTCGCTGATCTGACCGTGATCGACGGCGACCTTGACGATCTGGCGGGAGTGGGTGATCGTGTGACCGCGGTCATTCAGGCCGGCCGGATCGTTCACCGCCCTGCGTTGTCCACGAGGAACCAAGGGCTACCGGATATGTCTTGACCACGTCTGACTCTCGTCAATCCAGTGGAGCATTGATCGCGATACCTCGTTGGCCCGGAGGCCAGGACTAGGTGTACTGACCTGAGAGGTTAGGTACGCGGCTGGCGGGTGGTTGACCCCCGAGTGCGGTGTGGCCGCGGTGGTAATTGTAGGTGTGCAGCCATCGTGGGTACTCGGCGCAGCGTTCGGCGTCGCTGGTGTAGAGCCGGGCGTAGGCCCATTCGTCGGCCAGGGTGCGGTGGAAGCGTTCGACCTTGCCATTGGTTTGGGGCCGATACGGACGGGTACGGCGATGTTCGACGTCTCCGAGCGCGTCACGGAAGGCGTGAGATCGGTAGCAGGACCCGTTGTCGGTCAGCACTTTTCGGACGTTTATGCCCCACTGTTCGAACCAGGCGTTGGCGCGGGTCCAGAACTCTGCGGCAGTCTCCTTGCGTTCATCGGCGAGCATCTCGCTGTAGACCAACCGTGAGTAGCCGTCGATCGCGGTGTGCAAGAAGTGGTGCCCGCGCAATGGATGGCGGTGTTTGCTTTGTCGTCCTGAACTTTTGTCCGCTTGCGAGTTGCGATTGCCGGCGGTGCGGCCCAGCATCCGCCAGCCGCCACCGGCGGGGATCTTGCCGAGCTTCTTGACGTCGACGTGGACGAGATCCCCGGGCTGCGCCGACTCGATGCGCCGGGTCACCTGTCCGGTCGCGCGGTCCAGCCAGCGCAGTTTAGCCAGGCCGTAGCGAGTCAGGACGCGGTGCACTGTCGAAGGTTGCAACCCCAGCAGATAGGCGATCCGGGCTGGGCCCCACCGGCGGAGTACGCGGACTTTGATGATTCGCCGCTCGGTGCGGGTCGGGGTTTGGTTCGGGCTTCGGTGCGGTCGTGAGCTGCGATCAGCCATCCCGGCCGGGCCCAGTTCGCGGTAGCGGTCGGCCCAGCGCGCCGCCGTGCTCACAGCGACCTGGAACCGTTCAGCGGCTCGCCGCAGCGGCCACCCGTCCTCGACGACGCAACGAGCCAGGCGCAGGCGACCGGTTTCTGACAAAGGGGCATTACGGTGGGACACGAAGACCTCCGGAGTGAGTTGGTGCGTTCCTAGACAGCTCGCACTTCACTCGGAGGTCTTCGTTATGTCACCACGCCACGCCGTACCTAACGTCCGTGGTCAGTACAACTAGGGTCGCGCTATGCCGTCGGTATGTGGTGATGAAGTTGTCTGAACGGCCGTGGGATGAGCGGCTGGTAGACATACCGGCCGATGTCCGGGTACGCGGTGCCCGGGAACACAACCTCAAGGGTGTCGATGTCGACATTCCGCGGGATGCGCTGGTGGTGTTCACCGGTGTGTCGGGATCGGGTAAGTCGTCGCTGGCGTTCGGCACGTTGTTCGCGGAGTCGCAGCGTCGGTATCTGGAGTCGGTTGCCCCGTACGCGCGTCGACTGATCGACCAGGTGGGTGTGCCTGACGTCGACTCGATCGAGGGGATGCCGCCTGCAGTGGCATTGCAGCAGCAGCGCGGTGGGGGTGGTGCCCGGTCGTCGGTGGGGAGTGTGACGACACTGTCGAGCCTGGTGCGGATGCTCTATTCGCGTGCCGGCAACTATCCGGCCGACCAGGCCATGCTGTTCGCGGAGGATTTCTCCCCGAACACCGTGCAGGGGGCGTGCCCGACGTGTCACGGCATCGGCCGGGTGTATGAGGTGCCCGAGGCGCTCATGGTGCCGGATCCGTCGCTGACCATCCGGGACAGGGCCATCGCGTCGTGGCCACCGGCCTGGTACGGCCAGAACTTGCGCGACATCCTGGTGTCGCTGGGCTATGACGTCGACAAGCCGTGGAAGAAACTGCCGAAGAAGGATCGCGACTGGATCCTCTACACCGAGGCACACCCGACGGTGCCGGTGTACGCCGGATTTACCCCGACGGAGACGCGGCGGGCCGTCAAGCAAGGTATGGAGCCCAGTTATCAAGGCACCTTCACAGGGGCGCGCCGCTACGTGCTGGACACGTTCGCCAACACCAAAAGTGCGTTGGTGAAGAAGCGGGTTTCCCAATTCGTCAGTAGCGCGGCCTGTCCGACGTGTCATGGCAAACTTCTCAAGCCCGAGGCGTTGTCGGTCACGTTCGAGGGGTTCGATATCGCCGAACTGTCCGGACTCTCGCTGTTTCGGCTCGCACAGGTGTTGGAGCCGGTCGTCGGTGAGAACTGGATGCCGACCGATGTCGGCCCCGGTGACGTGCTCGATGAGGGCACGCGCCGCGCCGCGGTCCAACACCGGGTGGCCGCCGGTGGGTCAGCACACAAGGCGGCTCCCGACATTCGGCACACGCCCAACATGTCCGTCGAAAAGCAGGCTGCCGCTGGGCGTTTGGCAGCCGAACTGCTCGAGCGGCTGCTGCCGATCATGGATCTGGGCCTCGGCTATCTCTCGCTGGATCGCAGCACCCCGACACTGTCGTCGGGTGAACTGCAGCGGCTGCGGCTGGCAACCCAATTGTCGTCGCAGCTGTTCGGGGTGGTGTACGTGCTCGATGAGCCCTCGGCCGGTCTGCACCCACGCGATCGGGATGCGTTGCTGACCATTCTGAAAGGTTTGAAGCGACGTGGCAACAGCGTCTTCGTTGTCGAACACTCGCTCGACATCATCGGCGCCGCCGACTGGCTGGTCGACATCGGCCCCGGAGCCGGCGAGAGCGGTGGCGAGATCCTTTACAGCGGTCCGCCGAACGGTCTTGCGCAGGTGAGCGAATCAGTCACGCGCCGTTACCTGTTCGATCTGGCACCGCCAGTGAGCCGACCTCCCCGAGAGCCCGGCGGCTGGCTGCGGTTGGAACACGTGAGCCGAAACAACCTTCACGACGTGGCGGTGTCGTTCCCACTGAAATGTCTGACCGCGGTCACCGGAGTCTCGGGCTCGGGCAAATCGAGCCTGGTCAGTCAGGCGCTGCCGACACTGGTCGCCGATTACCTGGGTGCACCGGTGAGCGGTTCGACCGACGACGTGTCCGACGACGACGACCTGCTGCTGGCCTCCGCGTCCGCCCCGGTCGACGGCAGGATCGTCGGCGACATCGGCGGTCTCCGTCGTGTGGTGTGCATCGATCAGAAACCGATCGGCCGCACGCCCCGGTCGAACGTGGCCACGTATACCGGCATGTTCGACTACATCCGCCGCCGTTTCGCCGAGACACCGGAGGCGCGACGCCGCGGCTACAAAGCTGGACGGTTCTCGTTCAATGTCGTGTCGGGGCGATGCCCAACCTGTGAGGGCGAAGGGTGGGTGATGGTCGAGCTGCTGTTCCTTCCCAGCGTTTACGCTCCGTGCCCCGACTGTCATGGAACCCGTTACAAAGAAAGCACATTGGAGATCACCTGGCGGGATCGCAATATCGCGGAGATTCTGGAGATGAGCGTGGAGCAGGCTCGGGTATTCTTCGACGGCGATACCGATGTGCTCCGTTCGTTGACGGTGCTGTGTGACGTCGGCCTGGGCTACCTGCGCTTGGGGCAGCCGGCGACCGAGCTGTCCGGCGGTGAGGCTCAACGCGTCAAGCTGGCCACCGAGCTGCAGCGGGCACATCGCGGCGACGCGCTCTACCTGCTCGACGAGCCCACCGGGGGATTGCATCCCGCCGACGCCGACCGGTTGATGCTGCATCTGCAGAAGCTGGTAGACGTGGGCAATACGGTCGTGGTCGTCGAACTCGACATGCGCGTTGTCGCGCAAGCCGATTACGCCATCGACCTCGGTCCCGGTGCTGGCGGAGACGGAGGACGTGTTGTGGTCACCGGCACACCGGCTGCGGCATCGACCCATATCGACAGCGTGACCGCCCCCTACCTTGCCGCCGCTCTCAGCTAGACGAGATGCGTGCCGTCGCGGAAAGGTAGGCGGTCGCGATCTTGCGAAGCCGGATCCCGTCGAAGCTGTCTCCGTGCCCGGGGTACACGACGGATACGTCGCAGTCGACAAGGCGCCGCATCGTCTCTCGGTAGTCCCGGACGTCGGACCCGACGCAGTTGTCGATGAGGGCCTCGTCGTAAACAACATCTCCGGAGAACAGCACGCCGTTGTGCGGGTCGAGCAGTCCGATGCTGGCCGGGGTGTGCCCGGGCAGGTGTAGGACGGTGAATTTGTGGTCGCCCAGGTCGATCAGCGTCCCCTCGCGCAGCCATTCGATTTCAGGTGCCGGCTTCAGCCGGTACTCGTCCAACCTGAACTCACGTTGCGGTGCAGCGTCGAGCAGTATGAATGGGTCGGACTCGACTTCTGCTGTATTGATTCCCAATTCGCGAGTAAGGGGCTGCAGGTAGAGGCTACCGGGCGGGGGCGCGTGGAAGGGTTCGCCCGGGTGCGCCCAGCAGCGATCGAACTCGTGTGCACCGCCCATGTGGTCGAGATGGGCGTGCGTCAGAACCACGATGGGGTCTCGCTCGAACAGTTGTGGGAGATGAACCCGCAGCGATGCCACCCCAAGTCCGGTGTCCACGATGAGGTCTCGATCCCGTCCGCGCAGGTGCCAGATGTTGGCCCTCAGCAGTTCGTGGACGTGAGGTTCGTCGATCCGGTCGAGTGAAGGACCCACCGCACAGGTCCGAAACCATGGCTCCGGGGAAACCCGCATGCTCACCGGCTTGCCGGCTTCGCGAATTGGTCGGGGTAGCACCGCTTTGCGACAGCGATGTAGACACCCGAGGCGATCAATGGACCGACGAGCCACGACAGGTCGGCGCCGCCGAGTGCCGTGGCGATGGGGCCGGAGAACTCGGCAACATCCACGCACAGCGCCGCGCCAATGGCCCCCGAGAGGAATGCTGCGACACCAGCGATATTGAAACCTCTTGTGTACCAGGCAATGCTGTTCTGGCTCACATCGTTGAGGGCGAGTCCGTCGTATCGGTTGCGCCGCAGCCACTGGTCGGTGACGTAGATGAAGATGGTCGGGCCGAGGACGATGACGGTGAGTTCGAGAATGCTGCTCAGTGCACTGGTGAAGTCGGAGACGAACAGGGCATAGCATGCGAGCGCCACGCCCAGTAGGCCGTCGAAAAGTACGGTGATCGAGCGGCGTAGCGGAATGCCGACGGCCTGCAGGCTCAGGCCCGAGGAGTACATCGTCAACACGTTGTTGGCCATCGATCCGACCACGATGACGAGCAGGAACAGCGGATAGAACCAGCCGGGGACGATCTGGGCGAGGTTGGTCTGGGCTTCGCGCATGTCGATGACCGTTCCCGCCAGCACGCCCAGTGCTGCCAATGTCACGTTCGGAATGACCCCGCCAAGGGCTGTCCAAATCGCCACAGCTTTGGCGGAGGTGTCGCTCGGTAGGTACCGGGCGTAGTCGGGGCTGATACTCCAGGACAGCGGTGCGGCCGCGATCAAGGCGATACCTGCGGCCAGCTTCGCCCACATGGCACCACCGGTGAGCACGGTCTCGGGCTGGTATCCCCAGTCGGCATGCGCGACGACGAATACACCCAGGACGACCATCGCGGCGGCGAGTACCGCGGTGAACACGCCGCTCATCCGAAGGATGGTCGCGTGGCCGTACACGCTGATTGCGAGTGTCACGCCGGAAGTCACGATGACGATCGCGACTTTGGTCGGGATGGACAGTGAACCGCCCCAGGCTTCGATGACCGCGAACCCGGCGAGTGCCCCCACACAGAGGTTGATCGCTTCGTAGGCGATGGACACCGGCCAGTTGAAGATGCCGACGTTGATGCGGTTGCCGTTGGTTCCGTACATCGCGCGCATGATCACGCTGCTCGGAGCCCCGGCGACCGGACCGCTCGTGGCGATGGTCCCGATGGCCACCCAGAACAGATTCCCGACCACCACCGCGGTCATGGCCTGCCACACGTTCAGCCCGAACACCGTCAACAACCCGCCGAGAAGGATGTAGAGGTAGTTGATGTTCGACGCGGCCCAGACTGCGAACACGTCGCGCGGCTTGCCGTGCCGCTCTTCGGGCGGAATGAAGTCGATCCCGCGGGTTTCGACCTTGCCGAATTCGTCGCTGACCACCTCCCGGCGCACGTCGTCGACTGCCATCGCATCTCCTTGTTGGTGTAAGTACCAATAACTATTGGTGGCGATGACAATAACTCCTATGGTGCAGAGTTGTCACTGGTTTGGGAGAAAGGCCCTCCGCCTGCGGTGGTGTTAACGTCGAGCCATGACTTCGACGGGGACCGCATCGGGCCCTCGCCGCAAGCCGCCTCAGATGCGTCGGGATGAGATTGCGGCGGCGGCCGGCAGGATCGCCATCGCAGAAGGATTAGTGCAGGTGACCGCCAAACGCGTCGCCGAGGCGGTGGGTGTCTACCCAGGTCTGGTCAATCACTATTTTCGGTCGGCCGATGAACTGGTCGCCGCTGGATTCGCCGCTGCGGCCGAAAGCCGCCGCGAAAAACAGGCAGCGCACGTCGCCGGAGCGGCGAATAGCCCCACCGCCGAGTTGAGGATGTTCCTGAACGAGGCGATCGCTACTGAACATGACTCCGTTGCGCTGTTGTGGCTCGACGCATGGCGCGAAAGCCCGCGGCGGCCGCCATTGCAGCTGGAAGTCATTCGCCAGATGGAAATCGATCTGGCGGACCTGACGGCCCTACTGTCACGCGGGGTCGATGCGGGTGATTTCTCAACGGACGACATCGCCGCATCGGCAATGCGGATACTCGCGATGATCGACGGCACGTTCGGTCAGAGTGCGGTGCGCACCGCTCTACGTGGCAATTCAACTCTGAACTATCCCATTGTCACTGAGATGCTTCTCCGCACCACAGAGCGTGAACTGGGTTTGGCGGCAGGCGTTTTGGGCTAGGCCTACGGCTATTCCGGGCCGGGCCTGCCCCTCGTCAACTGCCTCTGGTGTGCTTTAGGTCAGCTCCATCGCACGTCGCGCCGTGGCATGCGGTAAAGTTCTCGCCGTCGCGCAGGCGGAACTCAGGTTCCGCCTCGTTGGGTGACCGTGCCTTCGTGCCCGAACCGGGTGTGGTGCTGGACGGGTTTCCCTTGCGTCTGGACCTGTTTGGCAACGAAGAGCGGGAGGCACGCACGCGGTGTACCGAGTGTTGAAAAAATTCTGGATCCCGCTACTGCTGGTGGTTGTCGTTGCAATCGGCGCGTATGCGATTGTCCGTATCCGCGAGCCCAAAGGCCCAGGCGTAAATACGGCGGAGGGCTCGGGGATTACCGAGAACTTCAATCCGAAGCACATCACGTATGAGGTCACCGGGGCGGGTGGTACCGCGAATCTCAATTATCTCGACGAGAACGGCCAGCCCCATCTCATCGAAAACACCCCACTGCCATGGTCGTTCACGATCGTGACGACGCTGCCCTCCATGTCGGCCAACATCATGGCTCAGGGTGACCGCGATACCCAGAACCTTCGGTGTCGGGTCACCGTCGACGGAGAGGTGCGCGACGACCGGGCGAGCACCGACACATTCAAACCGTTCATCTACTGCTTGGTGAAATCCGTATGAGCAACGCAGACGCTGTGAGCAACGCAGACACGAAGCCCCATCGCCCCTTCATCAGCCGGATGGTTCGGATCTTCTCGCTGCCGATCATCGTGTTCTGGGTGTTGATCGTGGTCGCACTGGGCATTGTGACCCCATCCCTCGACGAGGTTGCAGCCACCCGCTCGGTGCCGTTGAGCCCCACGTCCGCGCCGTCTTACCAGTCGATGCTGAACATCGGCAAGGTGTTTCAGCAGTACGATTCGGACTCCACGGCGATGGTCGTGCTGGAGGGCGATGACCACCTCGGCGACGAGGCGCACAAGTTCTACGACAAGATCGTCGCCAAACTGATCGCCGATCACGACCACGTGCAGAACGTCCAGGACTTCTGGAGCGATCCGTTGACCGCGGCGGGGTCGCAGAGCGTGGACGGTAGGTCCGCCTACGTGCAGATCTTCCTCAACGGTGCGCAGGGCACCAGCGCCAGCTATGAGTCGGTGGCCGCCGTGCGCGACATCGTTGCCTCGGTACCGGCCCCACCGGGAATCAAGGCCCACGTCGCAGGCAACACCGTGCTCAACGCCGACACGCAGGTGGCCGGACATCAGAGTCTGGCGACCATGGAGTTGGTGTCGGTCGGCGTCATCGTCGTGATGTTGCTCGTCATCTATCGCTCCCTGGTCACGATGCTCGTGTCGATGGTGATCATCGGTCTGGAACTATTTGCCGCTCAGGGTGTTACGGCCACCGCAGGCAACTTGAACATCATCGGCCTTACCCCGTACGCGGTGAGCATGGTGACCATGCTGTCCCTGGCCGCGGGGACGGACTATGTGATCTTCCTACTTGGTCGATATCAAGAGGAGAGATCGAAAGGTCTGGACCGAGAAGACGCGTTCTACGTCTCCTATCGTGGTGTCTCGCACGTCATCCTGGGCTCCGGATTGACCATCGTCGGCGCGTGCCTGTGCCTCACCATGACGACGTTGCCGTACTTCCAGACCATGGGTCTGCCCTGCGCGATCGCCATTCTGGTGATCGTCGCCGCGGCACTGACATTGGCGCCCGCAGTGCTCACGGTGGCGTCGAAGTTCGGGCTCCTCGACGCCAAACGTGAACTGTCGACCCGGGGTTGGCGCAAGGTCGGCACCGCCGCAGTTCGCTGGCCCATCCCGATCATCCTGATGACCAGCCTGATCGCCATCGTTGGCTTTGTCGCCCTGTTGACCTACGTACCGCAGTACAACGACCAGAAGTTCACCCCGGCCGACATGCCCAGTAACCAGGCCATGGCCGTCGCGGAACGACACTTCTCCCAGGCCAGGATGAACCCCGAACTGTTGATGCTCGAGGCCGACCATGACCTGCGGACCCCCGCCGACATGCTCGTGATCGAGAAGGTCGCCAAGAGCGTCTTTCGCCTGCGGGGCATCGATCGGGTGCAGACCATCACCCGGCCACTGGGCGCACCGATCGAGCACAGCTCCATCCCGTTCCTGCTCGGTGCGCAGAACGCCAGCACGCTGCAGTCCGCGAAGTTCAACAACGACAACTCGGCGCAGATGCTCGAACAGGCCGATGAGCTGAGCAAGACCGTCGCCAGCATGGAACGCATGTACGCGATCACGAAAGAGATGACCGAGATCACGCACAGCATGGCCGGTAAGACGCACGACATGGCCGACGCCACCAATGATCTGCGCGACCATCTCGCGGATTTCGATGACTTCTTCCGCCCGATCCGCAACTACCTCTACTGGGAGCCGCACTGCTACGACATTCCGATGTGCCAGTCGATACGGTCGATCTTCGACACCCTCGACGGGATCGACAAACTCGCTGACCAGATCCAAGGTCTCACTTCCGATATCGACCGCTTGGATCACCTGCTGCCGCAGATGTTGCCGGTTCTGCAGGACACCATCGGAACGATGAAGACGATGCGCGACTTCATGATCGCGACCCACAGCACCATGGCCGGCACTCAGGCCGCGCAACAGGAAGCGGCCAAGGGGGCGACGGAGATAGGCCTGTACTTCGATCAGGCCAAGAACGACGACATGTTCTACCTACCGCCGGACGTGTTCCAGAACCCCGACTTCGAGCGTGGGCTCAAGATGTTCGTCTCACCCGACGGCAAGGCAGTCCGGATGATCATCACCCACCAGGGCGACCCGGCCTCCGTCGAAGGTATCGACCATGTTCGCGACCTCAAAGGTGTTGTGGCCGACGCGGTCAAGGGCACACCGCTGTCCAACGCCAAGGTGTCGCTGGCCGGCACCGCGTCGCTGTACGCAGATATGCAGGACGGCGTCACCGTCGACCTGCTGATCGCGGTGATCGCGTCGATGATCCTGATCTTCGCGATCATGTTGCTGATCACCCGCAGTGTGGTGGCGGCACTGGTGATCGTCGGCACGGTAGCCGCATCGTTGGGCACCGCGTGTGGACTGTCGGTGCTGCTCTGGCAGGACATCCTGGGCCTGGGCGTGCAGTGGGTCGTGATCCCGTTCTCGATGGTGATTCTGTTGGCGGTGGGTTCGGACTACAATCTGCTGGTGGTCTCGCGTCTCAAAGAGGAGATCCATGCCGGGCTCAACACGGGGATTATCCGCGGTATGGGTGCCACCGGGCGCGTTGTCACCGCCGCCGGCCTGGTGTTCGCGTTCACCATGATGTCGATGATCGTCAGCGACCTGCGGGTGGTCGGTCAGTTCGGTATGACCATCGGTATCGGTCTGATCGTCGATACGCTGATCGTCCGGGCGTTCATGACTCCGTCGATCGCGGCGGCTCTCGGCCGCTGGTTCTGGTGGCCGCTGAACACCTTCGAGATCACCAGGCGTGGTCGTCTCGCTCAGAAGGCGCGACCGGCCGACGAGGACACCGCTCCCATCGGGCAACCCAGCTAGGTAACGATGTCGGCCGCAGGATCGAAAGATCCGGTAGATATGGAAGACACAGAATCGAAACTGCGTCAGCGTACTGACGGGCGGCTGGATCGGTCCCGTGATCCCGCGATCCTCAACGCTGCGCTGGCCGCCCTGCGCGAAAACTGTTACAGCGACACGAACATGAACGACATCGCCGCCCGAGCCGGTGTCGGCAAAGCCGCGATATACCGTCGATGGTCGTCGAAGGCGGCGTTGATCACCGACGCACTGGTGTACTGGCGGCCTGAGCTGATGTCCGATGAGGCGCCGGATACCGGAAGTCTTGAAGGCGATTTCGACGAAATTGTGCGACGGGCGGCCCGCAACGATGACGAGCTGATCTCCAATGACCTGGTGCTGCGGGTGGCGCTGGAGGCTGTGCACGATCCGCATCTCGCGTCGGCTCTCGACGATCTGATGGTGCTCAAGGGCAGGCGCGTGGTGACCGCCATCCTGCAACAGGCAGCGGCGCGGGGAGAGTTGGCGCCTGACCGCGATTGGTCGCTGATCGCCGACGTGCTCACCGGTATGGGACTGATGCGCGTCATCAGCGGTCAGAGCGTCGACGCGAAGTTCGTTCGAGACGTCATCGACACGCTGATTCTGCCCGCTGTGCGCGCAGGGGATGACTGACGCCTGCTGCCTCAGGATTCCTGGTCGGCGGCGCGAAGTCCCAGGGACAGCAGGATGACGTCCTCGGCACTGAAGGGGTCGTGGCCGGTCAGCTCAGCGATGCGGTGAAGGCGGTAGCGGACCGTGTTTGGTTGTACGACAAGTGAAGTAGCCGCCCGGGTGAGGTTGAAACCCGAGGTGATGTAGGCCCGTAGTGTGGTGATCAGTTTGCTGTCGTGTTTGGCGTCGTACTGCTGCAGCGGTGTGAGGGTGTCCTCGATCAGGGTGCTGCGGAGCGCGCACTCTCGCACGATACGGTCCAGGAGCGCATCGGAATAGATGTAGGCACGCGGTTCGTCGTCAGCTGCGGCGGTCTGCACGGCGTTCTGGGCTTCCAGGTAGGCGGTCGACATGCTGGACAGCCCCAGGTGGCTGCGACTGACGCCGACGTAGTAGTCGGGGGACTCCCGAGCCAGTGCATTGGCCTGCTGCCGCAGGGAATCCAGGTGGTCGCGGGCCTTCAGCGGATAGATCGCCACGATTTCCTCGTCGCGCACCCCGGTGAGTACGGATTGGCCTGTGTCCGAGTGCAACTGCGCGCGAACGGTATGCAGGCTCTCCCGCAGCGATGACGGTTCGGCATGGCTCAACCTCCGGTGCCGCAGGATCACCACGGCGTGTTGGGCGTCTGGGATGAGGCCGAATTTTCCGGACAGTCGGTCGACCCGCTGAGGAGCAGTGCCGGCGATCAACGCTTCGAGTAGATCGCGGCGAAGGATCTCCCGGTCCTGGATGACTCCGGAGGATTCTTCGAGGTAGGCCTGGGCTACGACAGTGGAGACGACATCGACGTGTTGCATGATCTTGCCTGCCGCGGCAAGGCGTGCCGCCGGGGTGACGCGGGGGGCTTTGAGGACCTGATCCCACACCGTGTGACCCCACAACCGGTAGGCATGCAGAAGCGCCTGCATCGGCACGCCTTGGTGGAACCTGCGGACTGCGCTGTCGCGGAACACGTCGAATCGGGTATCTGCGGGATCGCTGCTGTCCTCGGTCAGGGCCTGCAGGACGGTCTCGAGGTTGTTCGCAGCGGTGGGTGCGACGTCCTGCTCGATGAACCCTTCTGGCAATGAACGATATTCGACGATCTCCTCGCGGTAGCGCTGAGCGAGGAGATCGCCGATCTGGGCCGACTGGGCGCGCAGGTAGTCGACCAGCGGTGCGATCGACACCGGTCGTGCGGAATCGCGGCGTGCCGCGCTCATATCGAAGCGAGGGTGCTCATCATCGAATGGTAGAACTTCTCGCACTGCCCGGTACGGTTTCACACCGCCCGCAGGAGCATCGCCTGACCCTGTCCGCCGCCGCCGCAGATGGCGGCGACTCCGAATTCGACGCCACGCAGCCTCATCTCGTGGGCGAGGCTGAGCAGCATCCGGAAACCGGAGGCGGCCAGCGGGTGCCCCAAAGCGATCGCCCCGCCGTTGACGTTGATCCGGTCGAGGTCCAGACCCAGATCGCGGGCGGACGCGAGCACGACCCCGGCGAACGCTTCGTTGATTTCCCACAAACCGATGTCGGAGACGCTCAGCCGGTGCTGGTCGAGCAGCACACGCGCGGCGGCGGACGGTTTGAGATGCAGCGAGACGTCCGGTCCCGCCACCACGGCCCTGCCGACGATCTCCACCATCGGCGTCAATCCCAGTCGCGCGGCATGGCCGCGGCTCACGATCATGCCCGCGGCCGCGGCGTCCGACATCTGCGAGGCGTTCCCGGCGGTGATGGTGCCGTCCTCGGTGAACGCAGGCCGCAACCGGGCGAGCGTATCGGTCGTGGTACCCGCCCTGATGCCTTCGTCCCCGTCCAGGACCTCGGTCAACGCGGTGGCCTCGTGCTTGAAGCGACCCGCTTCGGTAGCCTGAGCCGCGCGTCGGTGGCTCTCGTAGGCGAACTGGTCCTGATCGGCACGGCTGATCTTCAAGTCGGTGTTGGCCCGGTCAGAGATCTCACCCATCCCCGAATCGCTGATCGAGCACCACAGGCCGTCATTGACCAAGAGGTCCACGGCCGGCGCATTGCCGACACGCTTGGCGGTACGCACTGCGATGGCGTGTGGAGCGCCGGTCATCGACTCGAAGCCGCCCACCAGCGCCGAATTGAGCTCGCCGGCACGGATCAACGATGCAGCTACGCCGGCAGCTGTCATCGACGCCAGGCAAACGTCATTGAGGGTCACACCGGGGATGGTCGTCGGCAACCCGGCACGGATGGCCGCCACCCGTGCCGGGTTCTGACCGTTGCCGGCCTGCACGACGTTGCCCATGAGGATCTGCTCGGGCACCACGTGCCCGCCGACCTGCTCCAGTGCTGCGCGGATGGCGGCCGCGCCGAGATCGATGGCGCTCAGATGACTGAACGCACCACCGAATTTCGCGACGTGAGTGCGGGCGGCGCCGACGAGGACCGCGTCGCGATCGGCGGTCATGCGGCCCCACCGAGGTCCATGGTGTAGCAGACGGCGGTGCCGTCGAGCACGACCGTGCCATCGCCACGGGTGACGGTGGTCTTGAGCTCGGTGATGGGTTTGTCGCTGCGGGCTGCGGTCACCTCGACACGGCCTGTGATGAGGTCACCGGGCCGAACCGGTGCCTTGAACGCCCAGTTGACGTTGAGGAAGACCGTGCCTGGACCGGGAAGTTCCTCAGCGACAACAGCATTCAGGATGGCGCTGGTAATGCCACCTTGCACCACAATTTCGCCGAACCGGGATGCCCGCGCGGCGTCCTCGTCATAGTGCAGCGGATTGCGGTCGCCACTGATGTCGGTGAACAGCGCGATGTCGTTGTCACCGACAGTCCGGGACATTTCCGCGAACTGCCCCACCTGGGGCACGGTACGAGTGGGGTTGGACATGGAGATCCTCCTTTGTAGTGGTGCGCACACGAAGCGCGTACATTGCGATCGCTCCGACCGCAGGACCGGGGGCCAGCAGCAGAAACGCGAACTGCCAGCCGACAAACTGGGCGGCGATGGGGACGAGTTGGATGGTGACGACGGTGAGCAGGAACCCGATGGCGGTCTGTGCGGTCAGGGCTGTCCCGACGTAGCGGCTGTCCGCGGTTTCACTGAGCGAGGTGGAGAAGACACCGGAGTCGGCGATGACGGCGGCGCCCCAGACCAGCAGGAAGACAAGCAACACCGGGAACGACGCGGCGAAGAACAGCGGTGATGCGACACAACAGGCGCCGCTGACCGCGAGCGCGGCAACCGCCGCAGGTGAGCGTCCGAACCGGTCCGACGCCCAACCGCCAACCAGACAACCGACGACGCCGGCCGCGCCGATCGCCAGGAACGTCACCATACCCGTTGAGACAGAGGCAATCTCGCCACGCTCCTGCCGGCCCAGCATCACGAATGTCGCCAGCCACGTCCAGAGCGCGTAGAGCTCCCACATGTGTCCGAAGTAGCCGAGATTGGCCAGCCGGGGGCCGCGTTCGGTGAACATCCGGATCGCGTACCGGGGATTCGGTGTCGCGCGGCGACCGTCGAGGTGTGGGCCGGTTCGGATCATGAACGCCGCCAGCAGTGCGGCGAGAACCGACAATGCGGCGGCGGTGAGCAGGACGGACCGCCAGGGCAACGGCCCGATGCCGCCGATCAGGTGGGGCAGGGCTGAACCCAGGGTGAGCGCACCGATCAACACCCCGAAGGCGGTGCCACGGTCGGCCGGCGCCGACCAGGACGCCATCAACTTCATGCCCACCGGATACACGCCGGCGAGGAAAAAGCCGGTCAGCGCCCGCAGCGGCACCGCGACCGAGACTCCGTCGGCCAACACGGTGACCGCAGCGGTGCACGCCGCGGCCCCACCGGCGCTGACCGCCAGCAATACCTGCGGGGCGATCCGGTCCGCGAGGTTCAGTGCCGTGGAACCCACGGCGCCCACCACGAAACCGATCTGCACGGATGCGGTCAGCCACACTGCTGCGGTCGGGCTGATGCCCCATTGCTGGGTCAGGCTGGGAACCACCGCAGTGACCGAGAACCAGACGGACAGGCTCAGCACCTGCACCAAGGCGATCAGGGCACGTTGGGCGATCGGGCGTCCTAGCAGCATGGGGACGGTGCGGTTCAGGATTGGTGGGTCAGGGCCGAGGCGGGCGTCGGCTGCGGTGCGGCATCGGCAGCCGGAACCGGATCGGCTGTCCCCGGCGCGCCGGCGCTGCGGTTGCCCCGGTGCGTCTCCGGCGAGAAGTACGTGGCCGCGATGGTGATCACGCTGAGACCGATCATGTACAGCGCGACCGGCCAGGGCCGGTTGCCTGCCAGGCCCAGCAGCATCACCGCCAGCACCGGGGACAGCCCGCCGGCGAGCAACGAAGCCAGCTGATATCCCACTGATGCGCCGGTGTACCGCAACTCGGGCTCGAACAGCTCGGACATGAACGCCGCCTGCGGCCCGTACATGAGGTCGTGGAACACCAACCCGATGACGATCGCCGCGCAGATCAGCAGTGACGCTTTGGTGTCCATCAGGAAGAAGAACGGGAAAGCGAACAGGCCGGACAGGACGGCGCCGACGAGATAGATCCGCCGCCTGCCGTATTCGTCGGACAACCAGCCTGAGATCAGCAGGGTGAACAGGCTGACTGCTGATGCTGCCAGGACTCCGATGAGCGCGACCGAACGGGGAAGATCGAGCACCGTTGTCACGTAGGTGAGGGCGAAGACAGTGATGACGTAGAAGATGGCGTTCTGCGACATCTTGATGCCGACCGCGAGCAGCACCTGTCGCCACTGGGTCTTGAACACCGTGACGATGGGGAACTTTGCGATACTGCCGTCCTGCTTGGCTTTTTCGAAGTCGGGGGTTTCCTCCATACGCAGCCGGATGAGGAGGCCGACGGCGATCAGTACCGCCGAGCCCAGGAAACCGACACGCCAACCCCACGCCATGAACGCGTCGTAGGACAGGGTGAGTGACAGGCTCATGAAGACGCCGTTTGCCAGCAACAGTCCGGCGGGGACCCCGGCCTGCGGCCAGGCGCCGAACACGCCGCGTCGCGTGGGTGGCGCGTGTTCGACGGCGACCAGCACCGCGCCGCCCCACTCACCGCCGACACCGAAACCTTGGACGATGCGCAGAATCAGCAGCAGGATCGGCGCCCAGACGCCTGCTGCGGTGTAGGTGGGCAGCACACCGATCAAGGTCGTCGCCACGCCCATCACCATCAGCGAGGTGACCAGCATGGCCTTGCGGCCGATGCGGTCACCGTAGTGACCCATGATGATGCCGCCGAGCGGCCGGGCGATGAAGCCGGCCGAGTAGGTCAGCAGGGCCAGCAGGGTGCCGGTCAGTGCGGAGTACGAAGGGAAGAACAGCTTGGGGAACACCAGCGCGGCCGCGGTGCCGTAGAGGTAGAAGTCGTACCACTCGATCGTGGTCCCGACGAAGCTTCCGAGACGCGCACGGCGACGGGTCAGTTCGCTGCTGCTATGTGTGATGTCGGCGTTGACAGTCATGGCAGTCCATTCATCGTGTCAGTGTTGAGGTTCGAATTGCAGAGGCGGTTGCCCCGGTTTGAATGGGGCGGAACGCAGTTGGACGCGCTGGCCGACGTGTACGTGTTCGGGTGAGCAGCCAACGATGTTGGTCATCAGTCGGGGGCCTTCGTCGAGTTCGACGAGCGCCAGCACATACGGCGTCTCACTGCTCCATGCCGGGTGCCCGGGGATGCCGGCGACGGTGAATGTCCACACGAATCCGGTGCCGGCGGCCGGCACCCAGGTCAACTCCTCTGACCAGCACGACCGGCACATGGGACCCGGATAGTGTTGGTGCCGTCCGCACTGGCCGCACTGCTGCAGGTACAGCAGTCCCTGCTCGGCGTGGTGCCAGTACGTCTCGGTGAGCGGTGTGGTGGTGGGACCGGGTTTTACGAGCGGTTTCGCCGGCAGGGTGTCGGTCATATGCGTGCTCCCCCCAGGACGAGTGCGACTTCTTCGCTCATGGTTGCGCCGTTCCCGGTGACCAGGGCGATGTCGGCGTTGTCGATCTGGCGGCCGCAGGCATCGCGTCGCAATTGGCGGACGGCTTCGATGAGGTGACTCATGCCACCGGCGAGATCAGCCTGCCCGCAGGCCAATTGGCCACCTTGTGGGTTCACCGGCAGTGAACTGTGGATGGAGAAGTTGTGTTCGGCGACCCACTGTCCGCCTTCACCTTTCCCGCAGAATCCGGCGTCTTCGGCGGTGATCGCCACCACGATGGAGTAGCAGTCGTAGATGGACAGGAAGTCGATGTCGCTCGGCCCGACCCCGGCCGCGGCGTAGGCATGCGCGATGGCCGGAGCAAGGGGAGACGTGGTCAGGCGCGGAGCCTGGCTCAGTGCCCGGTGGGTGACCTTCTCACCGGCGCCCATGAGAAACACCGGTGGGTGCGGGTAATCCTGGGCGCGCTCGGCGGAGGTCACCACACATGCGGCGCCGCCGCCGCACGGCATGACCACTTCGAACAGGCGCAGCGGTGCCATCACCATCGGCGATTCCAGCACGTCGTTCACCGTGATGGACTTGCCGTGAAACACCGCTTCCGGGTTCAGTTGTGCGTTCTGTCGCTCTTTGACCGCGACGTGTGCCAATTGCTCAGCGGTGGTGCCGAACTGGGCCATGTGCTGTTGGGCGATCATGGCGTAGGCCTGGTTGGCTCCGCTCGCACCGTAAGGGACATCGAACTCTCTGATCGGGTTGCGGTTGGTGGAACGAGGGACTCGCTGCGGATCGCGGGTGTTACCCAGCACGCACAGCACGGTGTCGCACATTCCGGCGTTGATCGCGGCCGCCGCGCGCCAGAGCATTCCGGCTCCGGACGCACCGCCGAGATCGACGACGTCGGCGAAGCGTGGCTGCAGGCCGAGGTACTCGGCGATGGTGGCAGGCACGTGCTGGGGTGTCTCGCCCACCTGCGGGCCGCAGATGAGCCCGTCGACCTGTGTGGGCTGAAGCCCCGCGTCGAACACCGCTCGGCGCGACACCTTGGCGATCATCTCCAAGGTGGTGATTCCGGGGGTGACGCGTTGTGGTGGCAATTCGGCGATGCCGACCACGGCACACTTCTTCGGGCGCGTCATTTCAGATTCCGGATGACGTCGATTGCGGACGGGTCATCGATCGCCGAAGTGTCACCGGCGGCGTTACCCAGGTAAGCAGAGCGGATCACCCTACGCAGGATCTTTCCGCTGCGAGTGCGAGGAAGATTCGTGACGATGTGAACTAACTTCGGCGCCAGGGGTTTTCCCAGGCGCGCACCGACCTCACCGGTGATCTCGGCGGCGAGGATGGCGTCGTCACCGCGATCGTGTTCGAGGACCCGGGCAAAGACCACCAACGCCTCACCCTTGAGCGGGTCCGGCACGCCGACGGCCGCCGATTCGACAACGCGGCGGATGCCGTTGACCACGGATTCGACCTCGGCAGGCCCAAGTCGCTTGCCGGCGATCTTGAGGGTGTCGTCACTGCGTCCACGTACGTACCAAACGTCGTGCTGATCCAGCTCGACCCAGTCGCCGTGGTGCCAGACCTTCGGCCACCGGTCCCAGTACGTCGTGTAGTACCGCTCGGGGTCACCCCAGAAACTCAGGGGCATACCCGGCGAAGGGTGGCGCAGGGCGAGTTCACCGAGTCCGCGGTCAAGCGATTTACCCTCAGGGTCAACGATATCGGCGCCCATGCCCGGCAGCGGCGCGGCGAATCCGCAGGGATGGATCGGTTCGGCGGTGGTGTTGGACAGGATGGCGCCCGACACCTCGGTGCCGCCGCTGTAGTTGATGATGGGTACCTGCTGCCGGCCGACGTGAGTAAACAGCCAGTCGTAGGCGTCTGGTGTCCACGCTTCGCCACTGGAGGCGAAGACTCGCAGCGGCCCGACATCGACCGGCTGATCGCTCCCAGCGCCCATCAGGGTGCGGATCAGTGTGGGTGACACTCCCATCATGGTCACGCCGAGTGCTCTGGCCATGTCCCACAACCGGTCTCGGTGTGGCCAGTCGGGGGTCCCCGCGTAGAGTGCAACGCTGCTGCCGGTCATAAGACCGCCCAACACGATGATCGGGCTCATGATCCAACCAGGGTCGGTGATCCAGGTGGCGATGTCACCGGGTCCGAGGTCGAAGCTGAAGGCGGCATCACTGCCGGCCTTCACTGCGAAACCGGCGTGACCCAGGACCACGCCCTTCGGGGCCCCGGTGGTTCCCGATGTGAAGGCAATGCACAACGGATGGTCCGTGGGTGTTCGTGCCGCGACCACGGGGCCGGCAGTTGCGGCGAGGTCGGCCCACGCCACCTCGCTCGGCATGTTCGGCACGGTCGCCCCGCTGACGAGGTCGACGACGACAGTGGTCGACAAGGTCTCGATCTGCCGCAGGGCGTCAGCCAAATCTTGTGGCACTGCAACGGTTTTGCCGCGTCGGTGGAACCCGTTGGCAATGATGTGGGCTTTCGCGCCGGCAATGGTCAGGCGGTCGCTGACGGCCGCAGCGCCGAATCCTGAGAAGATCGGGACCGAGATCGCGCCGATCTTGGCGCATGCGAGTTGCGCGACGACCGCCTCCCGCACCATCGGCAGCTGGATTCCCACCCTGTCACCGAAACTGATGTCGAGGGCGAGCAGTCCTCCGGCCACCCGATCGACCTCGCCTGCGAGTTCGGCAAACGTCCAGCTACCGCGCGTACCGTCCTCGAGTTCCCACAACAGCGCCTCGTCGGCGCCACGGCCCGCACGCAACCACCGATCCACCGCGTTGTCGGCGATGTTGAGTTCACCTCCGATGAACCACTTGGATTCGTGCGGCACCTCGAGTTGGTCGACGGTTGCCGCCGGCTTCCGTTGCCAGTCAAGTTGCAGCCAATCGGCGACGGCGCCCCAGAACCAGTCCGGATCGGCATCGGCCCGCTCGCGCAGCCCGGTGAGGTCAGCGCATCCGGCATGACTGGCAAAGGCCAGAATCCGGCTGCGTTCCCGTTCGACTGCGCTGGGCCGCCAGATCCCACTGTCGAGATCGGCGGCCGGTGTGCTCGTCACATCTTCTCCTGCGGTATGGGCTGGGTCACAAACGAATGCAGGTAACGCTAGGAGCGGCGTGGCCTCATGTCCCTACCCGGAAAGGAGAAGATTCCGGACAGAATTTGCCGAATACGCAAGTGGCGGACTGTCGCGCTCCGCCGGCCGGGGAGCCACCTGCTCATGGCTCTGAACAGCGGTTGTGCAGATATGCATAGCTGTCTGCCGGTTTGGTCGTTGCTCACATTTTGTGCATCGCTGAGACTTGGCGCATACCGACCAATCCCGTGTACCGAATGGAAGGGTTCTTCGTGAGTGACACGCTAGACCGCGCCGTGGTGGCCGATTCCGGAGTCGACGTCATGGACGTCGGTTCCTTGCCGCCGCTGGGGGTGGTGCCGAAGAAGATGCATGCGCAGGCTGTTCGACCAGACAGGTATGGCGATCCTGCGACGGCATTCGTCCACGAGGTGATCGATACGCCGGCATTGGGGCCTGGCGAGGTGTTGATCGCCGTCATGGCCGCCGGCGTCAACTACAACAATGTGTGGGCTGCGCGGGGATACCCGGTCGATCAGGTCGCCACCCGACAACGCCGCGGTGAGGTCGAGGACTTCCATGTGGGCGGCTCGGACGCCTCGGGCATCGTCTACGCCCTCGGCGAGGGGGTAGAGGGAATTCACGTCGGTGACGAGGTTGTGGTGCACCCGGGTGTGTGGGACGCCGACGACCCGTGGGTGCTGGCCGGCCGCGACCCGATGATTGCGCCGAGCGCCAAAATCTGGGGTTATGACACGAATTTCGGGTCGTTCGGGCAGTTTGCCCGCGTCCAGGCTCATCAGGTTCTTGCGAAGGCACCGCATCTGAGTTGGGCTGAGGCGGCCGCGCCGACGTTGGTCGGCACCACTGCGTACCGCATGCTGCACGGCTGGGCCGGCAACACCGTGACCGAAGGCGACCTGGTGCTGGTCTGGGGCGGCTCGGGTGGTCTGGGAACACAGGCCTGTCAACTGGTCAAGGATGCCGGCGGGCGCGCCGTCGCCGTGGTGTCCGACGACGAACGTGGCGCTTTCGCAATGAAGTACGGGGCGATCGGCTATATCAACCGCCGGGACTTCGGCCACTGGGGAGTGCCGCCGCTGGTCGACGACAAAGCGGGTCAGAAGGAATGGACTGCCGGGGCACGCGCGTTCGGTAAACGGCTCTGGGAAATCGCGGGCAGCCGCGAGGATCCGGCGATCGTTTTCGAACATCCCGGCGCGGCGACAATTCCGACGAGCATCTTCGCCTGCCGTCCCGGCGGAATGGTCGTCATCTGTGCCGGCACGACGGGATTCGACGCGATGGTCGATCTCCGCTACCACTGGACCCGGCAGAAGCGTCTGCAGGGTTCGCACGGAACCAATGACCAACAGGCACAGGCCTACAACCAGCTCATCCTCGAAGGCCGTATCGACCCATGTGTGGGCCGAGTCCTCCCGATGGACGAGATTCCGACTTCACACGCCCAGATGGGCCGCGGAGAAGAGGTTTTCGGAAACACGGTGCACCTCATCGGGGCGACGAGTCCCGAAGACGGCCGGACCGCGCAGTGGCCCGGTCCCCGCCCGACGGCAGCCCGGTAGGAAGTACCGACGATGGCAGGCGCGTGGACGGTCCGGGAACTCGGCGAACCTGGGACGGTACTGCGGTGGGAGGACATGCCCGTTCCGCTGCCGGCGGCCGGACAACTGCGCGTGCGGGTCGAGGCAGCTTCGTGCAACTTCGCCGACGTGCTCCTGTGTCGCGGTGCCTACCAGCACAAGCCGGATCCCCCATTCACCCCTGGCTTGGAGATGTGCGGCGTCGTCGACGCGGTCGGTAGGCGGGTGGACCCTGCTCTGCAGGGAGCACTCGTGGTAGGTCAGCCTGTCCTGCCGCATGGCGGATTCGCTGAACTCGCCCTGATGGAATCCGTCGATGCGCTTGCCGTCCCGAGCGGCATCGACCAAACCTCGGCGGCGACACTGCATCTGACCTATCTGACCGCCTGGCTGGGGTTGCACCGCCGGGCGGCGGTGCAACCCGGCAGTGTCGTGGTGGTCACGGCTGCCGCAGGTGGGGTCGGCTCGGCGGCCGTCCAACTGGCCCGGGCGGCAGGGGCGCGAGTTGTCGGAATTGCCTCAGGGCCGGCCAAGGTCGATACCGTGAGACGACTCGGCGCTGAGCTGGCGATTGACGGCGCCGACGCCGACGTCGTCGCCACCGTCCGCGAGTTCGCGCCGACGGGCGCCGACATCGTCTTCGACCCGGTGGGCGGAGCCGCCTACGAGTCAGCGACCAAGTACGTTGCGTTCGAGGGAACCATCGTCGTCGTCGGATTCGCAAGCGGCACAATTCCTGCACCGCGTCTGAACCATCCGTTCGTGAAGAACTATACGATCGCCGGGTTGCACTGGGCGCTTTACCGGCAGTATCACCCCGACCTGATCGCAAAGGCCCAATCGGAGATCTTCGCGTTGGCGCTGGCAGGCACGATCACGCCATTGATCACCCGATGCGTCGGTATCGACGGCGTGCCATCCGCGCTCGAAGACCTCGCGCATGGACGTACACAGGGCAAGACCGTCATCCGGCAACCATAAGCCCTGATGCGGCCAATGTAGCTGTGTCGCAGAGAATATCTCGCCGTATGGGCTCGCTGAGGGGCGCCTGCGCGTAGCGTGATCACCATGATTTCGGCCGACGATCTCACGGTTTTCCTTGAAGTCTCGCGCCGGGGCAGGCTGGTCGAAGCTGCCAAACATCTCCAGATCAACCACACGACCGTGAGCCGTCACATCGCCCGTCTCGAGCGAGCCGTGGGGCAGCGGCTGTTCGACCGCCACGCCGACGGCTGGACGGTTACGCCGGCGGGAACCCAGCTGTTGGTCCACGCTGAAGGAGTCGAGTCTTCGCTGATCGCGGCCCGCGAGGAGTGCTTCTCCCAAGGGTCGAAACTGTCGGGCCGCATACGAGTCATCGCACCGGATGGGTTCGGCACCTACCTGCTGCTGCCCAGCCTGGCGGACCTTCACGCCACCCACCCCAGCTTGATCGTCGAAGTCGCCACGGCAAATCGGCACTCGACGCTCACACCACGCGAATTCGATGTCGCGGTAACGATCGAGAAGCCGTATGCCCGTGCGGTCGAGCTGCGCAAGCTCGTCGATTACACCCTGTCGTTCTATGCGGCGCCGCACTACCTTGGTTCGCATGATCCGGTCGCCACCCTTGAGGACCTGTACGGGCACAGCCTGATCTGGTACGTCGACGACGCACTGGACTTGAGCACCTTCAACCTGCTTCACGAACTACTGCCGGAAATTCACCCGCGTATCCAGGCCAACAACATCGCCGGCCATATCGAGGCCGCGAAATCAGGTTTGGGCGTCGCATTTTTGCCCACTTTTATCGGTGACCGCATCGCTGAGCTCCGACGACTTCCCGTCGCCACCAACACAACACGAAGCTATTGGGTATCGATTCCCCGCGACTTGCGGCGGCTTGCCCGGGTCCGGGTTCTCTGTGACCACATCGATGATCTGGTGGCGCGCAATCGCTCTACGTTCGTAGCCTCACCCGTCTGAGCCCAACCTGCACACGGCATCTCGCTGACCTGCTGCTGTGCAGATCTGCGCAGGCCCGCTCAACGTTGGTTATTGCAGAATTGCACCGCCGCGGTGAGGGTTGGATCACATCTTCGGCAATGCATGGCGTGGTTCACATTCCGTTGTAGAGCCGGACCCATTGCGAACACATGCGTGTCAGGTGCCGAGAGGAGTTCTGTTTCATGAACATACCTACGAGGCCGGCGGTGCGGCACCGGAGAAACTCGCCCCGAATGGTCGCGCTGGGAAGCTTCATCGGGACCACCATCGAGTGGTACGACTTCTTCCTCTACGGCACCGCGGCCGCACTGGTCTTCAGCCCGCTGTTCTTTCCCGCGGTGAGCCCCGCCATCGGTTTGATCGCTGCGTTCGGCACCTACGCGGTCGGGTTCCTGGCTCGCCCGCTGGGTGGGATCATCGCCGGCCATATCGGTGACCGCGTGGGCCGCAAAGCGATGCTGGTCGCCTCATTGGTGATCATGGGGCTGAGCACCACCCTGATCGGCGTGTTGCCGACCTACGCCGCCGTCGGGATCTGGGCGCCGGTATTTCTACTGCTGTTGCGGCTGCTTCAGGGCTTCGGAGTCGGCGGCGAATGGGGCGGTGCAGCACTGATGTCGGTCGAATCCGCGCCCACACATCGGCGCGGCTTCTACGGCAGCTTCACCCAGATCGGTGTGTCGGCAGGGATGCTCCTGGCGGTCGGAGCCTTTACGATCGCCAAAACCACGCTGTCACATGAGGCATTCCTCGCCTGGGGCTGGCGGGTTCCATTCCTGCTCAGCTTCGTGCTCGTGTTCGCCGGCCTGGTCATCCGTAGCCGACTCGCTGAGCCGGAAAGTTTCGCCGCGCTCAAGAGCAACGACGAACTCGCTGACCGACCGCTCGTCGACCTGTTCCGCCACGAGCGACGCGCGGTCTACCTGACCACGGGAATGCGCCTGTCGCAGAACGCGATCTACTACCTCTACACCGTGTTCGGGCTGGCTTACATCGCACGCACCATCGGTGCGGACACCAACGTGGGTCTGCAGTCGGTCCTGATCGCCTCCGCCCTGGGCCTGGTGTCCGTGCCGATCTGGGCAGCGCTTTCCGACCGGTACGGGCGGCGACCGCTCTATCTGTTCGGAGCCGTCACCAGCGCAGTGTTCATTTGCCCCTTCTTCCTGCTTGCCGATACCGGCAATCCCGTCCTCATCACCTTGGCGATGGTCGTCGGACTCAATGTGTTCCACGACGCGATGTACGGACCACAGGCGGCGTTCTTCTCCGAAATGTTCTCCACCAAGGTCCGTTACAGCGGTGCCTCGGTCGGCTATCAGATCGGGTCCGTATTCGCCGGGGGATTCTCCCCACTCATCGCCACGACGTTGCTCGCGGTGGGTGGCGGCCGACCCTGGCTCGTCGTCGCGTACTTCGTCGCATTGAGCGTCGTGACGATCGTGTGTACCTATCTGGCACCCGAAACCAACCGGAAGGACATCGACAGCCACCATCCCGAAAAGCGCGGCAATCTCTCAAATCTCACGACAACATCACTGTCCGGGGTCTGAATTCCCCGCACTCGACCCGGCACGAAAACACCCAACCGAAAGGAACCACCCATGACCATCGAAGCAACGACGTCGAACCTCAACGGAGTCGATCGCGCCGCCCTGTCGGCGACCATCGACGCCGTCAAGCAGACACCGGCCCTGGCCCAGGTGACATTCACCCTCGGGTCGGCATGGCTGACCGGATGCCGCCAGCGCTCGATGACCGGCGATGTACGTCAGAACGGTGAAGTGGTCGCCGGCCGTGCAGCAACCTACACGCTGGAATCCGACGAGCCTGCCGCGCTTCTGGGCACCGATACGGCTGCGAGTCCCGCGGAATACGTCCTGCAAGCGCTGGCAGGTTGCTACGCAGTCACCTTCGCCACCAACGCCGCGGTGCGCGGAATCGAGTTGTCCGCACTGAAACTGGAGATGGAAGTCGACATCGACCTGCAAGGTTTCCTGAACCTTGATGACAGCGTGCGCCCAGGTGCGCAGCAGATCCGCGTCAATGTGCACGCCGAGTCGCCCAACGCCACCGATGAGCAACTGCAGGAGCTCACCTCGGCCGTTGAGCGGCGCTCACCGATCCGTGACACGCTGGCCGGTCCGGTCGATGTCGTGACGACGCTGGTGAAGTAAGCGATGTTTCAGCTGACCATCGATCACCTGCTGTGGCGGATGCGGAACATCCATCCTCGCTCCTTCGCCGTCGACGTAGCCGCACGGGATGATTCGAGAACGCGCCGGTCCTTCCCGGAAGTCGCGGCGCGGGCCGAGCATCTGAGTGCGTACCTGTATGCGGAACTCGGTATCGGCGTCGGTGACGTGGTCGGCGTACTCGGGTTCAATACCAGCGAGCACCTCGAGGCATTGTTCGCTGTTCCGCGGATCGGAGCGACGGTCAACAGCCTCAACGTTCGGCTCAGTGCCGAGGCTCTCGCCGAGCAGGCACTGTCGCCCCGGCCATCGGTGGTGTTGTTCGACTCGGCGATGCTCGACCATCTCGTGCTGGGCGACAGTGCCTGCAGACTCGTGGAAAACCTGAATAGGCAACGGATTCCGCTGGTCGCGATCGGTACCTGTGACGTGTCGTCGTTCGCTGCGAACACTTACCTGTCTTACGAGGATCTCATTGCAGAGGGACAGGACCTCGAGGTGCCACCGGGTGTCGACGACGAGAACCTGACGGCCTACCTGTTCCACACCAGCGGCACCACGGGCCGCCCGAAGATGTACCCGGTCAGCCACCGCGCCGTCATGCTGCACGCGCTGGCGCAGTCATCTGCCGACGCCACGGGGCTCACCCGACGCGACGTCGTCATGCCGATTGCACCGTTCTTCCACGTCAACGGGTGGGGCCTACCGTTCACCTCCACACTGACCGGGGCATCACTGGTCTTGTGCGGCGGCGATCTGGCCGCTGTGCGCATCGGCCGTCTCCTTTCCGAGGAGGACGTCACCGCGGCGGCTGCGGTCCCCACGGTGTGGCATGACGTGTGTGCCGCAGTAGCGGCAGGCCAAGCCCCCGCTCCGAGGAATCTGCGCACCGCCTTCACCGGCGGTAGCGGGGTGTCACGGTCTGTGGCCGACGCGGTCACAACCGTCCTGGGAGCTCACCTGGTCAACGCGTGGGGCATGACAGAAACGATGGCATGCAGTACCTACGAACGTGACCAACCATGCGAGTCTGCGGGAAATCCCATTCCGTTGGTCGAAATCCGGATCGACACACGCGAATTCATTCACGACGGATCCGGTCGAGAACGCGGGCGGCTACAAGTGCGAGGGCCGTTCGTCGTGGGAGCGCCGTTATCTGGCTCGGACTGGTTGGACACCGGCGACATCGCCTCGATTGACGACAATGGCAAGCTGGCGTTGCACGATCGGGACAAGGACCTGATCAAGTCCGGCGGTGAGTGGATCGCCACCGCGGAGTTGGAACAACATCTCTGCGAACATCCGGCGATCACCGGAGCCGCCGTGGTGGCGGTACCCGACCCACGGTGGACCGAACGTCCATACGCCTACCTCACCGTGCTGCCCGGGGTTGACCGCCAAGAACTTTTCGCCGATCTCCGCAGCCACATCCGGCAGCGCTTTCCCCGCTGGTGGACACCAGACCGGTTCGTGGTGCTCGACGAGTTCCCGATGACGTCGGTCGGCAAGGTCGACAAAGCCCGCGTTCGCCAGCTCGCCCGTTCTCAATCCCAATTAGTCAAGGAGGCAATGGCATGACAACGTCCACCGAGAATCTCGTGGTCATCGAACATCGTGGTGAGGTCGCGTGGTTGACCATCAACCGGCCCAAGAAGCTCAACGCTCTTTCGGTCGAGGTCATCGCCGAACTGTCGGCGGCCCTGACTGCAGCCGAGGCTGATCCCACCATCAAGGTCGTCGTGTTGCAGGGCAACGACCGTGCGTTCAGCGTCGGTTACGACATCACTCAAGAGGTAGAGATGGGAGTGTCGACCGCCGAACAGTGGCACACGGGTCTCACCAACAACATCGGCCTGTCGATGCAGGTGTGGCGGCTGAAGAAACCGGTCATCGCGGCAGTCTCCGGATGGTGTCTGGGAGGCGGATGCGAGCTGGCCATGGCGTGTGATCTCCTCGTCGCCTCGGACGATGCTGAATTCGGGGAGCCCGAAATCCGTTTCGGCTCAGGCCCGGTCACTCTGCTCATGCCGTTTCTACTCGGTCAGAAGGCAACCAACGAACTGCTCTACACCGGTGATGTCATCACCGCCGAACGGGCGGAAACCCTCGGTATGGTCAACCGCGTCGTCGCGAAAGCCGACCTCAACGACGCCGTGGATGCCCTCGCGCTCAAGATCTCGCTGACTCCGCTGCCGATCCTGCGTTACACCAAACGAGCGATCACCCGTGCGTATGACGCGATGGGACTGACCAGTGCGGTCGAATCCAACCTCGACATCGCCGCGGTGCTCAACTCGGCCTACACCCCAGAACGCGAGGAGTTCACCAACCTTGTTTCCACCAAAGGTCTCGGCGCTGCCCTGGCCTGGCGCGACGAACGCTATGGCGAGACTGCAAACTAACCGTCCGCTGAACCTGATCTCTGCCATCCCCACGATGATCCTGTTCATCAAAGGTCGCGATCCGAACGTCGTTATGCAGCGTGTTTGCATATTTGCATAGATATCTGCCGGATTGGTCGTTGCTCACATTCTCGCCGTCACTGAGACTTGGCACACATCGACACGAGGTTGAGTAAGCAAACGATGACAGATGAATCGGCGACGAGGATCCCCATGAACCCCCCACCACCCTCGCCCGCGGCCCCGCAGCGGCCGAGGACATCGCGACCCAAGCTGGTGCTGTGCGCAGTGCTGATCGCCACGCCGGTGATACTGGCGTTGGCAGTCCCGCTGTATCAGCGCGTCGAGCCGACGCTCATGGGGATCCCGTTCTTCTACTGGTTTCAGATGACCATGGCTGTTGCGGCGGCCGGCGGGTGTGGCGCGAGCTACTTCATCGCGTTTCGGAATGAACCGGAAAGCGGTGCGGACCAATGACGGTCAACGCTGTCACCGTCGGCGTCTTTCTGGCACTGATCGCCCTGGTCACGGGGATCGGTTTCGTGGCCAGCCGCTGGCGGCGCGCCAGCAGTTTGCATGACCTCGACGAATGGGCCTTGGGCGGCCGCGGTTTCGGCGGGTTCGTCACCTGGTTCCTCCTCGGCGGCGATCTGTACTCGGCCTACACCCTGATCGCCGTGCCTGCCGCGATCTTCAGCATCGGCGCGTTCGGCTTCTATGCCGTGCCGAACGCTGTTGTCTTGTACTCGTTGGGTTTCTTGTTTCTGCCCAAGTTGGTTCGCCTGGCGCACGAAAAGGGTTACGTCACTCTTACCGACTTCGTCAACGACCGATTCAAATCGACGACGCTTGGCGTGGCGATCACGATGACGGGACTGCTTGCGACACTTCCCTATTTGGCGCTGCAGTTGATCGGGCTGGAGGTGATCTTCGCGTCGATGGGAATCAACGCCGGGCCGGGAGCGAGCTGGTTCATCGGTCACCTGCCCTTGTTCATCGCGTTCGGTGTGCTGGCCGCTTACACCTACTCATCGGGCATCCGCGCTCCCGCGCTCATTGCGTTCCTCAAAGACGGCCTGACCTATGTTGTGGTGATCGTCGCGGTGATCGTCATCCCGATCAAACTGGGCGGATTCGGGAACATCTTCGCCGATGCGGGCGCGGCGATCGCGGCCAGGACCAACGCCACCGATCCGCAAGCGGCCACGATCAGTGTCGACGCCAGTGTGTACATGACCCTGGCACTCGGCTCCGGCATGGCGTTCTTCCTGTACCCGCACGCCATTACCGGTGTGTTCGCTGCCCGCGGCGCCAAGACGGTGCGACGCAACATGTCGGTGCTGCCGATCTACACCGTGCTGCTCGGCCTGGTCGCACTGCTCGGCATGATGGCCCTGGCCGCCGGGATCACTCCGCTCAACGGCAATCCGCAGTTCGCCGTCCCGCAGCTGTTCACCGAGATGTTCCCGTCCTGGTTTGTCGGGGTCGCGTTCGCCGCGATCGCGATGAGCGCGCTGGTGCCGGCGGCCATCATGGCGATCGGCGCGGGGAACCTGGTCAGCCGCAACCTTATCCGTCAGTTCTCCCGGGGCGAGACCAGCGCACGGCGCGAGACCGAAATCTCAAAGATCGTGTCGGTCCTCGTCAAGGTCGGCGCGCTGGTGTTCGTGTTGACTCTCGACAGTCAGTTCGCGCTGAACTTCCAACTCTTGGGCGGGATCTGGATCTTGCAGACACTGCCTACCGTGCTGTTGGGTCTGTTCGCGGCGCGCTTCATGAACAGTCGGGCGCTGCTGGCGGGATGGGCAGTCGGCATCGTTTACGGGACGCTGGCCGCCTACAACGTGTCCTCGCCCCAAGCCGATCACTTCGGCGGGTCTACCGCGATGCCGCCCTTCCTCTCTTCGCCGATGTACATCGCGATCACCGCGTTGATCATCAATCTCGTGGTGACTTTGGTATGGACGCTGGTGTCCGTCCAAGTTCGCAACTTCACCCCGCAGCGCAGTGCCCTGCCAGACGTCGACCGTCTGGATTGCCCCGGTGATACAGCGGCACCGCATGATTCGTCTACCCCCAAGGAGAGTTCCGTCCTATGACCGCGACCATCGACCGCGCCGACCGCGGATCGGTACGCATCCTGACCATCAGCAACCCGTCGAAACGCAATGCGTTCAGCGCCGGCATGGCGCCGATGCTGCGCACACTCCTTCTGGAGGCCGACCACGACCCGGCAGTGCGCGCCATTGTCGTCACCGGCGGTGATGAGGTCTTCTCGTCGGGGCATGATCTGCAAGAGGTGCTCGACCAACCCGAAACCGCCGGAGACCCGGAGGCCAACGCGGCCTTCACGCTTCCGGCAGACATCGGCACCCCGGTGATCGCAGCCGTCAACGGGGCCGCGTATGCCGCGGGATTCATCCTGGCACTCAACTGCGATATCAGAATTGCCGGCAGCAGTGCGCGGTTCTGTGCCGTCGGTGCCCGTATCGGCCTCGTACCCGTGGGCGGTCAACTCAGCCGCTTGCTCAACGTGGTCAGTTACCCGGCCGCGTTCACGATGTTGGCCACCGCAAGCCCGGTCGGTGCGACCGCCGCCCGCGACAGTGGCTTCGTCAACGAAGTCTGCGATCCCGCGGACACCATCGAACGCGCGATCGCGCTGGCCGAGGAAATCAGTCAAGTGTCGCCGGCCGTCGTCCGGGCGATCAAAACCGGTCTGCGGACCACTTTGCAGCACGGCATGCCGGCCGGCAACACGCTGGAGCCCGCCTTGGCGGCGATCGTGCGGGAGCTGCCCGACGGTGACGAAGGCGTGCGGTCCTTCCTGGAGAAGCGTCCACCGCAATATCCTGACGCCCCAACGGATCTGCAAGACAAGCTCGACAAGACAGGAACAGCGGGATGAGTCATCGTCTGCGTGAAGACGTCGTTCGCGACCTCGCCATCAGCTACGGTGTCCCCGCCAACGCCGTGACGTTCGCGCCGAGCCCCGATGACGCCGACGAGGTGGCCCGCCAACTCGGCCGTCCCGTGGCGATCAAACTGGTCGCCGACGACGTCATTCACAAAAGCAAGGCCGGCGGTGTGCTGCTCGGAGTGGAGCCCGGGGACGTCGCCCTCTGCACCCGGACGTTGCTGGAGAGCCAGCGCGCCAAGGGTATTGACGTGAAGGGCGTCACGATCGAGGCGATGGTCGACTCCGGGATCGAAGCCGTCGTCGGTGGCCTGCGCGCGCCCGGCTTCGGGCCTGTTGTGATGTTCGGCCATGGTGGGGTAGACGTCGAAACGTTCGACGACGTGGTGTTCGCGCTCGCCCCGATCGACGCCGACGATGCGCGCACAATGGTTTCGAGCACTCGATTGGGCCGGGTGATCGAGAAGCGGTTCTCCGCCCGGGTAGACGATGTGGTCGACGCGCTGCTGGCGGTCGGTGGAGCCACGGGAATGCTGCTCAACGAGCAGATCACCGAGGTCGACTTCAACCCCGTGGTCATCACTGCCGATCGCGTTGTGGCCGTGGATGCCCGCGCCACCGCACTGGAAGCAGCGGACGATCACGCTGTGCAGGTGCCGGATGCGGCGGCGGTATTCGAGATGTTGCGCCCGGCCATATACCCCCGGTCGGTGGCGATCGTCGGCGCATCGGCCGATGAGCGCAAGATGGGTTATCGCGCGGTGCGCAGCCTCGTCGATTTCGGTTACTCCGGTGAGATCCTGCCGGTGAGCAACAAGAATGAGTCGCTGTGTGGTGTTGCCACCGTCCCCACCGTCGATGATCTTCCGGACGACGTGGACCGCGCCGTGATCGCGTTACCCGCCGCGGCGGTGCCTGCCACTCTCCAGGCGTTGGCGCGGCGTGGTACTCGTACCGCCCACGTCTACACCGCTGACACTCCACCATTGGCAGACGTCATCGTAGGATCCCGGCTTCGGGTGTTGGGCCCCAACTGTATTGGCCACTACACGCCGTACGAGAAACTGACGATGATCAGCCCAGCGGCCTCGTCGACCCAACCCGGTCACCTGGCCGTGGTGTCACAATCGGGCACCTACGCCGGCGACATCCTCCGCCGCGGAACGGAACTGGGGTTGGGATTCAGCTTCGTCAGCTCGGTGGGCAACTGCGATGACGTGAATCCAGCCGAACTACTGGCCTTTTGCCAAGCAGATCCGCGCACCGAGGCGGTGGTGTTCTACCTCGAGGACGATCGCTGGGCCGGTCAGTTCTTCCGGCTGGCCCGGATGATGACAAAACCGGTCGTGCTGTTCAAAGGCGGCCGTACCGCAGCGGGCGGCGTCGCCGCGGCTTCGCATACCGGAGCACTGGCCAGTGATCCGCAACTGCTGGCTGATGCCGCCCGACAGGCCGGAGTGCTGCTGGTCGAAGATCTCGACCGGTTGCTCGACGTCCTGACCGCACTGCAGTTCGTCGGGAGCGTCGACGGTGACAACCTCGCACTGCTCGGCAGCGGTGGTGGGGTGGCAGTGGTCGGCTCCGACCGCGCAGATCGGTGGGCCCTGCGGATGGCGCCGTTCTCGACGGCCACCGAAGAACGTCTCGCTCCGTTCCACGCTCCAGGGTCGAGTCTGGCCAATCCGATCGACATCCCGATCTGGTCATTGTTCGACGACTCGGGCAGCTATACCGGGGCGATCGTCAGCGCCGTCGCGGACGACTCGTCGATCGACGCGGTGTGTGCGTTCCTCGACCTCGGCACGGTGTTCGACATGAAACCGGTTGAACCGGGAAACAAGCTCATCTGGTCGCTGACCCAGGACATTCTGGCGGCACGTCGTGGCGACACTCCGCTGGCCTTGGTGCTGCGCAGCGGGTTCGACGCGAATCAGGATGACCTCGTCCGACAGCTTCGTCCGGTGTCCGCCGCGGCCGGCGTGGCGCTGTTCGACTCGGTTGATCGTGCTATCGACGCGCTTGGGGCAGTGCGGTGGCTGACGCGTCACGGAAAGACGGCGGGAAGCCGACAGCCGTGACGCGGCCCGGCGTCGCACTTCTCGTGGTGGCCGTCAGCACCTTCCTGTCGATGAGCGTGTGGTTCTCCGCGTCCTTTGTCGCGCCGCAGCTCGTCGAGGTCTGGCACCTGTCACCCACCGGTTCGTCGCTACTGACGATCGCGGTGCAACTCGGGTTCGTCGTCGGTGCTGTCGCGTCGGCGGCTACCGGGCTTGCGGACGCGGTGGCTCCGACGAAACTGATGTGCTGGGGCGCTCTCGGCGCCGCCGCGGCCAACTTCGGGCTGTTGTGGTCCGACGGTCTGGCAACTGCGGTTCCGCTCCGGCTGTTCACGGGTCTCTGTCTCGCGGCGATCTACCCGCCGGCCCTCAAGGAGATCTCGACGTGGTTTCGTGCCGGCCGCGGTACGGCGTTGGGCGTGATGATCGGCGCGCTCACGTTGGGGTCGGCTCTTCCCCACCTTGTCCGATCCTTCGGCAGCGTGCCCTGGCAGCAGGTCATCGTGGTGACATCGGTGATGACCGCGGTGGGAGGCCTGTCGGCGCTTGCGTTGCGTTCCACCGGTCCCTACCCGTTCCCGCGGCGACCCTTCAACTTCGCTGCTGCCCTGGCCAGCTTGCGAAACAAGAACGTGGCGCTGGCCAATGTCGGCTACGTCGGCCACATGTGGGAGTTGTACGCCATGTGGGCATGGGTCGGGGCGTTTCTGGCCGCCGTCCCAGCGGTCGCTGCCGCCGCCAACGCCCAGGCCACCGCTTCGGCCCTGGCGTTCACATGCATTGGCGCGGGCGCGCTCGGCTGCTTGGTGGGCGGGCGACTCAGCGACCGGTTCGGCCGGGCCGAATCCGCATTGATCGCGCTGCTGTGCTCCGGCAGTGCTGCGTTGGCATTGAGCCTGGTCGGACCTCGCACGCTGGTCGTTGTCGTACCGCTCTGCGTCTTCTGGGGCTTCTGGGTGATTGCCGACTCCGCACAATTCTCGGCCCTGGTCACCGAGCACGCCGACCCCGTCTACGTAGGTGGTGCGGTGTCGATCCAACTAGCGCTCGGGTACTGCACCACGGTTCTGAGCCTGTGGCTGGTTCCTGTTCTGGTGCAGCATTTTTCATGGTCCGCGGCGCTGGCCGTGCTCGCTGTGGGCCCGGCCGTCGGCGCCGTCGCCATGGTCGCGCTCGCCCGGTCGCAGCGCCGTTCACGCACCGGTCGTTGCGGTGTGATGGCCGGGAGCCAGGCGTAGGCCGTTACGGTCGGCGACCAAGTCGACCAGGCAACGGGTGATGGCGCGAACCCGTGCCAAGCGGGCGAACTGCGTCGGAACCACCAACCAGTAACTGTTGGGCATCGAGACATCAATATTGTCGATGCGGGTGATGCCCGGGGTGTCGTCACCGATCCATGTCGGCAGGTAGCCGAGGCACAGGCCCTGTTGGGTTGCCTCCACCTGCGCCGAGATGGTGTTGGTGAGGATGGTCAGCCGAGCGTTCGGGACAGCGTGAAACAACGCTTCGTAGGTGGGCAGACCCAACGAGCCTTCCACGTACCAGACGAACTGGTGATGACGCAGGTCCTCGACCGAGCAGATCGGCGGCCGCTCGTCGAGGTATGCCGGCGCGGCGTAGGCGCCCATCTCGAAGTCTGCAAGCTTCGAGACGGTTACCGCCCGGGCCGCTGGACGCTCGATCGAGACCGCCACGTCGAACTCTCGCGTCGACAACGAGGTGTGCTGGTTGGAACTGACCAGCTCGATCGCCAATTCTGGGAACGTCTGACGAATGCGCGCGAGACCAGGATTGACCAGATGGCTGGCGAATCCGTCCGGCGTCAGTACCCGTACAGATCCCTTCAGCGCGGCATTTGAATCCAGAAGGTCCTCGCGAGCAGCTTGGATCGCTGCCTCAACAGCCTCGGCGTGCACCAGCAGGCGAATACCGGCGTCGGTGAGTGTCCAACCGGCGTGATCTCGATGGAAAAGCCGTTGGCCTACGGAGCGCTCGAGTTGGGACATTCTGCGGCTGACCGTGCTTTGGTCCAGGCCGAGGTGTTTGGCGGCCTCAGTCAGGCGGCCGCTGCGCGCAACCTCAACGAAAACACCGAGATTGTCCGCGGATAACACCCGTTAACGATAGCGAAACGCCCAGCTGCGGCGTGGACGACGTCACGGGCTCAGGACACCGCCATCCACACGCCCAGTGCCACCATCATCACGGCGATGATGCCGTCGAGGATGCGCCATGTCGACGGGGTGGCGAACAGTCCGGCCAGTCGGCGCGCGCCCAGGCCCAGGCCGGTGAACCAGATGGCGCTGGCGGCGACCGCGCCGGCGCCGAAAAGCCAACGCTGCTCGTGATGTTCGTTGGCCACGGTGCCGAGCAGCACCACGGTGTCGAGGTACACGTGAGGGTTGAGCCAGGTCAGTGCCAGGCAGGTCACCAACACCTCGGCCAGGCGGGCCGGGGTGCGTTCGGAAGGATTCAGCGCTGAGGGCCGCCAGGCGCGCCGCGCCGCCAGTATCCCGTAGCCGATGAGGAACGCCGCACCGCCGAACTTGGCGACGGTCATAGCGTCGGGATGCGCGGTGATCAGCGCCCCGACGCCCGCGATGCCCGCCGAGATCAGGATCAGATCGGAGATCGCGCACACCGCGATCACCGGAACCACATGCTCACCGCGAATGCCTTGGCGCAGCACGAAGGCATTCTGGGCGCCGATTGCGGCGATCAGCGCCATCGTGGTGAGGAAGCCGATCAGTACGGGGGAGTTCACGCTTCGACGTTATGGATGGTGGGTAGGCAAGTACAGCTAATGATTCTTAGTCATCATTAGAAATTCTTATATATGGGGCGACATGAACGAAGCAAAACCGCCATCGGGGTGTAGGTTGCAAAACTCCGTGTCGAATTGCATTTCAGGATGTCGAAGGATGTCGAAGGATGTTGAATTCGACATCCTGGAATGCAATGTTGTGTGGGATCCCAGCTTCTCCCAGTCGTCATCCGCTGACGCGGCGCTCAACTTCGCGTGGCCCCTGACGAGGAGCGGGCATCGGTTCCCGTTCCCGAGGGGCGCCGCGAACGGGCATCACTTGCGCTGACGCGCTGCTACCGCAGGAACTGTCGGGACACGCCCGCGCTTTGACGGGTTTCTATTGACGAATATGTCGATAATTGATGTGGGCATGCTGACGTACGGCATGCGTTGGGAGATGCGCACTGGCGCGGCGGCAGAGTGGGGTAATCGGTGATTGAGCGGGTGCGCGTTCTGGGATATCGCAAGTTTCGCGAGTTGAACTTCGAGCCGCACCAGCGCCTCAACATTCTCATCGGTGATAACGACGCGGGAAAGTCGACTCTGCTAGAGGCGATCACCTTGGCGCTGACGGGGCGGATCAATGGGCGACTGGCTAGCGACGAGGTAAATCCGTTCTGGTTCAACGCCCAGATGGTCAAGGAGTTCTTCACCGCGCGGGCCGAGGGGCAGACCCTTGCGCCACCGGTGATTGAGGTCGAAGTATTTCTCTACGACCGCGATGAATTCCAGCGAAACCTATTCGGTGCCAACAATTCAGAGCTGCCAACAAGGGCTTGCGCTGGTATCCTTCTCCGAGTCGAGCCCGATCCTGATTATGGTGACGAGATTGAGGCCTACTTGGCTGAACTGGGCGTAGATGATGATGGGCCGTCGTCGCTGCCAGTGGAGTACTACCGCGTGGACTGGCGCACGTTCTCCAACAAGATGTTGACAGCTCGTCCGAAAGAACTGACGACTGCAGTTATCGATTCGCGCACCATCCGATCTAACAGTGGGATGGACATCCACCTCAAACAGATCCTCAACGATCACCTTGAAGCCCCGGATAAGGCAAAGGTGTCCCTGGCTGTGCGCGCCAATCGCGACACGCTGGCGTCTCCGCACCTGGAGGCGGTGAACGAGAAGATGGCAGACTTGCCCGGGCCGCTGGATGACAAACCGCTAAAGCTTGCTATGGATCAGACTGGTCGTGGCGCCTGGGATTCCAGCGTGATCCCACATGTAGCCGAAGTCCCGTTCATGTTGTCGGGGCAGGGACAGCAGGCTGCGATCAAGATTGCCCTGGCCATGGGACGGACAGCTTCGGCGGCACGGGTGGTGATGATCGAAGAACCTGAAAACCATCTCTCCCATACGAATCTGAATAAGCTGCTTGCCCGCATCGCTGATCTCGCCGGTGATGACCAGCAGCTGTTCATCACCACACACAGCTCATATGTGCTCAACCGAATCGGTGTCGATGGTTTGCAGCTAGTTGGAGAAAACGGCATTACAGCACTGGGCGCACTCTGTGAGGACACCGTCGCCTACTTCAAGAAGCTGCCCGGATACGACACGTTGCGAATGGCTTTGGCTGGGCGGCTGATTCTCGTCGAAGGCCCGTCCGACGAGATCGTTGTCGAGCGGTTTTACATGGATACGCATGACGGCCGGCGGCCCATCGCTGACGGGATCGACGTCATTAGCATGCGTGCGCTGTCGTTGAAGCACTGCCTGCGGCTGGTTCAGGCGCTCGGAACGCGGTGTGCGGTGTTGCGCGACAACGACGGCAATGACCCAGCCGAACTGCTCAAGGATCTGGCCGAATACCTCAACGATGACCGCGGGGTCTTCATCGGAGCATTCGGTCAGGGCAACACGCTGGAGCCTCAGATCGTGTACGCCAATGACGAGAAGACGGTACGTACGGTGCTGGCGATCACCGAGAGAGCTGTCCTGGCAACCTGGATGGACAACAACAAGACCGAGAGTGCGCTGCGGATCCTGGAGACCAGCACCACGCTCAACGCGCCGAGCTACATCACTGAAGCGATGGCTTTCATTGAAAATTCAGGCTAATAACCGGCTTACGCTGGCGGTCGCTGGATCCCGTAAAACTCAAGGGTTGGTGGATTCCTGCAAAGCGGCTGATCCGAGCGAGCGCATTCTGGTCCTGACGTACACGAGCAATAACCAGCACGAACTGGCAACAAGGCTCGACCGGCTCGCAGGCGACCACTCCCATGTCGAGGTGAATGGCTGGTTCTCGTTCCTGCTACAGAATTTCGTTCACCCCTTCCTGCCGTTGATGTTTGAAGGAAGGCGCGTTGAAGGGTTCGACTTCGACAGTCCACCCCAGATGTACGTCGCCACGGGTAGCTGGCAGCGCTACATCAATGAACAAGGCGCCGTCAGGCGAGTACACCTCCCGGAGTTGGCGGTGCAGATCAATCAGGCCGGTGACGGAATCTGTATGGACCGACTTGGGCGAGTGTACGACCGAATCATGATCGATGAGGTCCAGGATCTATGCGGATACGACCTGGAGATCCTGGACCTGTTAATGGCATCCAAGGTAAAACTCGAGATGGTCGGCGACGTTCGTCAGGCCATCTTGGCTACCAACGGCCGTGAAGCCAAGCACAAGCCGTTCATGTACATGCAAATCTGGAAATGGTTTCAGGCCCAGGAACGGGCCGGGCGTTTGGTTGTTGAGCAGCGACGCGAAACATGGCGATGCGCACCAGAGATCGCAGCATTCGCCGATTCATTGTTCGGCGCCGAGTGGGGATTCGAACCGACGGTCTCGCTCAATACTATGCGCACCGACCACGATGGGATCTTCCTGATCGCACCAGAACATGTCGATCAGTACAACGACCGTTATCGACCAATCCTCTTGCGTAACAGCAAGGCAAGCGGCAAGCAGTATGATCACCTCGACTGCGTGAACTTCGGTAAGGCCAAAGGGCTTCAACGACCGCGGGTGCTGGTCTTTCCTACCGGCCCGATCTGTACGTTCATAACGAAGGCAAAGAAGCTAAATGACCAGCAGGCAGCGAATCTCTACGTAGCGGTTACCCGAGCTCAGCACAGCGTGGGGTTCATCATCAATCCGCCCAAGGACACCACCACCCCCGTATGGACTCCAGACACAGGAATCATTGGCGGCCGACCAGTGGACATCACGCAAGGGTGTGATGATCCGTAGGCCGACGTCATCGTCGCTTGTGGCGCAGGGATTCTCGTTCACGGTGGAAGTATTCGAGATATAGGGTCAAATCGATGACTGTGCTGCCCTTGTGACACCAGGACATAGTTGCGTCGACTGTCCGTTCAGCGCTGACCGAGTTCGCGTCTTCGCGACGCTGCCCGGCTGCAACTGCAGTTGCTTCACAGATCAACGATCATGGACGTGGCGTGGTTGGTCCTGCCACACTGACGATGCGTTGTTTTTAAACGCACAAGAAGGTGTGGTGCGGGATTCTGTAGCACTAGCTGGGCCGCAGATCATGCGCCATATGGAGCGGAGATGTCGGCCGGCGTTGAGGTTGATGTTGGTTCCGCGGTCATTGAATACCGGGTCGCGGATGGGCAAACTGCGGCTCAGGCCGCTCACCGGGTGTCGTTGGGTGGGTTGTTCGATGCCGCTCCTTGGCGCACATTTCGTTGGTACCAGGGGCAGCGGCATTATTCGGGTAAGTACTGGTCGGTCACCGAAAATGATCATGTCGTCTATGAGTCTCGGTTGGAGCTCTCGGCGCTGTTGATGGCCGACTTCGACCTCGCCGTCAACACGATCAAAGCGCAACTGTTTCGCCTGACGGCACTGGCCGGTAGCCGCAGGCGATGGCATGTGCCTGATTACTTGTTCAGGCCAATTACGTTGCCGCCAAAGCAGGAATCGTCGGCCTAACCCGCACCATCGCCCTCGAAGGAGCCCGCCACGGCATCACCGCCAACGCCATCGCCCCCGGCCTGATCGAAACGCCGATGCTCGCCTCCATGAACGGCCCCGCTCGAGACAAACTGGTCGCCAAAGTCCCCCTCGGGCACACCGGCAACCCCTCCGACATCGCCGAAGCGGCCGCCTACCTCTGTTCGCCCGCGGCCGGCTACGTCACCGGCATCGTCCTCGACGTCGACGGCGGCCTAGGTATTGGGTCGTCCATCCGATAATCCCATCGCGGCGTCGATGCTCGTCGAGCGGCAGGCTTTGAACTTCGCCGCGAAGGCGCCAACCTGGCGATTTGGTGACATCCAGCAAGAAAAGCTGCCGGAGACGACGCGACTCTGCGAGGAGAGCGTCGCAGAGGTGGTGGCACGATGGTGCGAGTCGGCCGTTACGAGCGATGGGTCCGTTTCGTAGAGCGCACCGTTGAGCGGTTCGGGACAACCTGTGGGGCCGGTGCCTCGATCATCAACACGTCGTCCAAGGGCGGTTTCGGAGGCACACGATTTGACTCGGGTATGCCCCAGACAAGGAACCCATCCGCGGCCTGTCGTGCGTGGTCGTGCGGGAGCGGGGCGAGTACAACATCCGTGTTAACACAGTCAGCCGACGGCTGGACAGACAACGGCGGACACTTAACTGCGCAAGCGCAGCCCCTCGGTTCAGAGTGGGCGCGAAAGGCCTTTAAAGGCAACCCCTTCGGACGAATCGGTGAACCTTATGACGACGTCTCACCGATCTTCGTCTTCCTGGCCCCGATGATAGCCATTGTGTGAACGATCAAAGTCTCCACGCCGACGGCGGGGCGTGGATCAGCGCCTAGCCAAGCTAAGTGGTCTGGTTCGTTAGTTCGTCGGGGGTTATGCGGCGTGGGTGGCGCGTTCGTGCTGGTCGAGTCGTTCGAGGTGCCGGTTGAGGTCGGTGGTGGTGTATTTCCATTTGAACGGTATGGCGGTCGCGTTGTACCGGTCTTCGAAGGCAAGTAGCCGTTGCTCGACGGCGTCGAGATCGGCGACGTCGTTGGGTGAGAGCACTTTACGTTGAATGATCGAGAAGTAGATCTCGACCTGGTTGAGCCAGGACGCGTGGACTGGGGTGTGGACCATGATCGCATTCGGATACTGCGTATTGAGCCGGTCGATCGCGGCTTGTCCACGATGGGTCGATCTGTTGTCGACGATCCAGAAGACACGCCTGGCCGAGGCGTAGGGCTCTTGGCTCATGACGTGATCGACCAGCGCGGTAAACGCCGTTATCCCGGTGGCGGTGGCGCATCGTCCGAATACCCGCCCGTGTCTGACATCGTAGGCAGCGAGATATGCCAACGCCCCGCGGCGGCGGTAGTCGTGGTTCACGCGCAGTGCCTGGCCCTTGCCTGCCGGCGCTGTGGCATGGCAGCGGTCGCGGGCCTGGATGGAGGGCTTCTCGTCGGCGGAGATCACGTACTCGTCGGCACCCAAGGCCACGCCCTGGTAAGTGCGGGCGTAGAGGTCGAGTACGACGGCCGCGTCGTCGGCGTCTGGGCTCAATGGTGTATGGGACTCTGTGATGCGCTCCGACGTTGAGTCCCATATTGACTGCAGTGTCTGACTATGGAGATCAGCAAAGCGCACCGCGTCGCTCAGCTTGAAATCTAGAACCTCCATCGCGTGCGCATCGACGATGTCGAACACGAGATGGGCAATCCTGCGGAGGTGGCGGTCGAACCCTGCCATCCGATCGAAGTGTCGTTCCAACGCAAGGAGGTGAATCACACTGTCGACTGCGGATGTTGGTGGGGATTTGAAGGCTTTGCCGTAGTCGATGGAGGCCTGCAGTTCGCCAATCCTGCGTAGTTGGCTCTCGGCGTCAAGGACGATCTGTGGGTCAAATTGACTACGTAGTCGTGCGACAACTTCGGCTTCGGGTTGGCTCGTTACGATTCCGGCGAAGAACTCGAGCAGTGCGTCCGAGCCGTGCAGTTGTTCGCTACTGAGCACACTTCGTGCACGAACGTCCCACATGTGCAACGCGCCGTAGAGATGCAGAGGGTCACTGCGCTCGATCATCTTTCGCAGCGAGTCGATCTCTGCACCGATGCGTGCCTGTGCGGCGAGTCCCTCTTCTGTGATTTGCTCACGTGCAACACCGAGTGAGCGAGAATCCGGCGATTGGCGAAGCCCTTGAAGTGACTTGATGGCGAGAGGCGACAAGTACCGGCCGAGTTGCAGGACGTCGGTTGGGTGCCGACTACCGGGCATGGTTCGCGCAGCCCGACGTCAGTGTGCGATGGTTCCGCATCTAACCTCCACTCGCCCCAGGATATTTCGCATCGATAGTAAGCGGACACCGTGCGCGGCCGTTGAAGACTTTGGGCAGGACATGCGCAGTCTGAGCGGTTGAGGGCTCGCTTGGACTGCCATGCATCCGGTCGCATTCCCAACCATCACATGGCGTTGCGACGCGGAGCTCTGCTACCCGTCCAGGTTTCAAGGTCGGCCGGTCGCAGGTTGAAGGGGCTATCACCGTGGCGGCAGAGATCGTTAAGCAAGCGCATCCGCTGCCTCATGCGATGGAGTGATCGACTCCGCAATCACGGCCTGTGTCGAGCCGAAACAATTGGTCATTATCTGCAACAGAAGGCCTTTGAACCGTCGGTTATTTACAGGTCGCGCAGAGTGGTTCACGGCTGCGGCGCTTCGCGATCCATGAGTCACCACAGTTGACGCAAACCTGGGCGACGCCAACGTGTTCGAGTCGGAGCACGCGGAGCGGATGCGAGGTGCCTACCGATTGCAGGAAGTCGTCGATCGACGCGACGGGGATACCGAATCGCCGCGCTTGTTCGGCCTTTCGGGACTGTGTGGATGTATCGGCCGCGACCAGGAGGCCACACCCTTTGGCCGTAACGGAGTCGGTTGTCGACAGTCCATGTCGCACGGCAAGCAGCTCGAGGTCGCTCCGTTCGATCTCATTACCCGAACCGTCGGTTGCTGATCCGGTGAAGCACACCGACAGTCCGGGTGCAAGGACGACGGTGTCTTTGAGTGTGCGATGCCCGTCCGTGTGCTGCGTGACAAGGTCGGGGTCCAGCTTCAACAAGGCAGCCGCACGGCACAGTTGGTCGATCTCTTCATCGGTGACTGCACTGTCGGCGAGGGCAGCCTCGACGAGACCGCTGAGGAAGGTTCGGTGTGCGCGTTCGATTTGGTGCGAACTCAGACCGAGTGCGGCTGCGACTGCGTGAAGTTCAGACCGCTCGTCGGTGGTGATTCGAAGGTCGGCGATCGCAGTATCGAGCAGTGCGATGTAAGGGGCAATGTCCGGTGCGATGTGTAGCCCCGCGGCAAGCTGCGCCAGATATGGGGCCGGCGCGTTGGCGTTGGCGTGACCGTCGCGGGTACACACGCGCACCGGATTGGCCTCGATCGGGTGTGCGCGTGCCGCCGCTCCGGCACTCCTGAATTGGCCGGCGACCGCGATCAGGAGCCGGGCTGTGGCTCGGGCATCGGCGAGTGCGCGGTGGGCATCGTCGAGCGTAACCCCGTGGTCAGCGCAGGCTTGTCCGAGCTTGCATCCGGTTACCGATAACGTGTCCAGACCGGATCCCCAGTCGATGTCGATACCGACACGCTGCATCTCGGCGCCGACCATCCGTGAATCGAACCGAAGGTTGTGAGCTACACAGACGGCTCCGTGAACGCGCGCCGCAACATGTCCGGCGACATCGGAGAACAACGGTGCGTCCTTCACCATTGATGGTGTGATTCGGTGAAGCCACGTCGGGCCGACATCACGAGCAGGGTTGATCAGCGTGTCGAATTCGTCGGTGACGACGCCGTCTCGGTCCAGGGTGACGATCGCGATCTCCACGATGCGGTCCTTGGTGTAGAGCCCTGTCGTCTCGACATCGATGACCGCGATTCGGTCGGCGTCACTGAACAATTCAGCAAGGCCGTGGCCTTCGGACTGTGCAGCCGCTGGCGATGCCGCCGGTGTGCTGACGGCACCTGTCCATTGAGTTCCGTCCCACCATCGCAGCGCCGCCACCCGCCACGGATCTGGATACCACCCGGCTACAGGCATTCATTACCTCCGAAACTGTCCTGTGCCGGTCGAGGCCGACGGGCAAGTCGTTGCGAGATCCCGTGCGGGCGATGACGCACTGTGAACTCAGCCCAAATGCTCTGGGCAGTAGGCCACCGCGGCGGCGGCGATGGACGATGCCGTATCCCATGGGTATGGTCCGTCGTCCATCAACTGGTAGACAGCATCCAAATCAGACACCCCGTTGTCCATCAGCTGGCACACCATGAGGCCGTGCGTGCGCATGAGTGTTGGGTTCGTCACCGTGATGAGAAAGCCGTCGTCGTCTGGGGTGGCCAGCAGCCTGAAGTAGGTGTCGTCCTGTGTGGATAAGCCAGCGGGGTCGGCATTCGCGTTGCCCATGGCCACGGTGCTGGCTGCAAGGATGAGCGCGCCGGTAGCGACGAGCCTTTTCGTCATGAGTCGCAAGCGAAGCCGTCGCCGTCTCGGTCGCCGCCGGACCAGTACGCAGGGTCGTCCTGCGGAATGTCATACCGACCGCCTTGGTGCGCCTGCGTGCAGTTCGCATACGGTCTGGCTGCCGCTGCCGCTGCCGCTGCCGCTGCCGCTGCCGCTGCGGGGCGAGGCCGACGGCGCTAACGATGATTGCCGCCGCGATGAGTAGAGACCGAACCATCGCTGAGACTCCTGATCTTGATATTGACGCATACGAAAGTTAGCGAAGCGTAATCCCGCCAAGCCATCGGCAGATGGCATTTTCGAAAATTTGCCGCGACCGGATTTCGGTAGCCTCCAGGCGCTCATCAAGGGGCGCTTCGATCGTCAAACTGCGATTGCAGTGCGCAAGAGGTGGGTAGCATCCGCCCATGCCATTGGCGAATGGGGAGGTCTTCGCCGGCTTCAGGATCATGCGATTGCTGGGGTCGGGAGGAATGGGTGAGGTATATCTGGCGGAGCACCCGCGGCTACCCCGCGACGAAGCGCTCAAGATCCTGCCCATTGAAGTCTCAGCCGACCCCGACTTCAGGGCCCGGTTCAGTCGAGAAGCGGATCTGGCGGCCAAGCTCTATCATCCCCACATAGTCGGCGTGCATGATCGTGGCGAGCACAACGGCCGATTGTGGATTTCAATGGACTACGTCGAAGGCTCCGACGCCGCTCGACTGCTCCGCGAGCGGTATCCGGCTGGTATGCCTGCCGATGAAGCCCTCCACATCATCACTGCGATCGCGGGCGCACTCGACTACGCACATGACCACAAACTGCTGCACCGCGACGTCAAACCAGCCAACATCTTGCTCACCACGCCACGCAAAGGCGGCCGCAGAATCCTCCTCGCCGACTTCGGAATCGCGCGCTCCACCAACGACATCAGCGGACTCACTGCAACGAACATGACGGTTGGAAGCGTCAATTACGCAGCACCTGAACAACTCATGGGCGAAGTCCAACTCGACGGCCGCGCCGACCAATATTCTCTCGCCGCCACCGCGTACCATCTCCTCACCGGCGCCGCACCCTTCGAGCACTCGAATCCGGCGGTCGTCATCAGTCATCATCTCAACTCAGACCCTCGCCCCATCAGTAAGCATCGGCCCGAACTCGCCGATTTCGACGACGTCATGGCTACCGCGCTCGCCAAAGAGCCAGGCGACCGCTACACCAGCTGCCAGGAATTCGCCGACGGCTTGTCGAGCCGAGGGCGCACGCGACCGCGGCAAACTACAACCGTTGCGGCACTTTCCAAACCAGCCCGAGAACCATCCAAGGCGCAGGCTGCCACGTCTGTGGCATCGGCACCACGAGAGAAACACACCGTGACGTCCCTCGTGGCCGGGATTGCATTGATAATGCTGCTCCTTGCCGGACTCGGCTTCGCCTGGTGGAAGCTGACCGGCCCCGACGCCAGATCCGAAGCGACGTCATCACCTCAAGTTCCCTCACTGACAACACCAATCAGGGCAACATCGGTGACTCCACCGCTTGCGGCACCATCAAGTACGCCACCGCCGACGAGCACAGACACCACGGCGGCCGGTCCTGCCGAAGGCTCCGATTGCGCCCATGTGCAGATCAACGTGGTCACCACGTCGAACTCAGGCACAGCCATTCGATGCGCCAGCGGGCCCGGAGGTTACACCTGGCAACCGGACACGGGTACCGAAATCGCTGACCCCGCGATCGTCGGCCAAATCGGATGGGACAATTGCATAAAGCAATTCCCACAAGCCAAATGCGTTGCGGCAGCGGCGTCCATGGTCGGTTCCCGAAACACTAGCGGACCTGTTTTCCCGCCGGGTACCTACGATGTCCCGGACACCATGGCATTCGGAACGTACGCCGCGCTCCCTCAGTCCAGCGGCAACTGCGCCTACTACGTGTATGACAAGACTGGCAAGCTCTACGATTCCACCAGCTACACCAACGCCTTTGACAAACCGGTCGTCGAAGTGAACCCGTTCGCGAGCGGAGGAAGGTTCCAGACAGTGGGCTGCACGCCATGGGTCATGATCAAACCGCTCGACCCGGACTGGTGACCGAAACGCCCAGGCCTCAACGGACGCAACGTCCTAAGCTGCAGACCAGTGCCTGGGCAAGAACCACACCCGCAGCAGAGGCCGCACGGCCCGAGAACGCGAGGTACCGGGGAGCTGCTCGTTTCTCCGCGTTGAAATCCAATAGCTGCTGACCGACGGCGTCATTATCGGCTGCCCAGCCGGGACTTGGCGACGGCGCGAGAAATTATGCAAACCGACAGCTAGCGGAGTCGGAAATGACACCGACCTTGGCAACCTACATGACGCCAGAAGTCATCGGCTGCTCTGACTAGCGCTTTCTATGTGCTGCGCCCGCAGCACTTCCGCCCAGCGGCAGCCCGTTGACCAGGTGGTCTGCAATCCGCGTGAAACCGAAAGTGACGAGCAAAGGTCAAAACGGGTATATTCGATGACTACTGCCGGGTTACTTTACGGATGAAAATCGCCGCCTTCGTGGTTGTTCCTATAGACTCGTCGCTGACCAAGGAGGTGCTCGCGAAATGTCTGACCTGCTGGTTAAGGCTGGTGATGACACCGCACGGATGGACACCCACGAGGTCGTCGCCTACCTGTTGGCCCGCCTCGGACCCACACTGACGGCCTACATCGCAGGCTCCAAGAGTCGGGCGATGCCTGCGCGCTGGGCTGCCCCACCGGGCGACAGCACCCATGCCGAGCCCTCGACTGAACGGGCGCGGCGTCTCAAGGCCGCCCACACCGTATTTCTCCTGATCGCGGAAGCAGAGAATGATCAAGTCGCGCGCAGTTGGCTGATCTCGGCCAATCCTCGCCTGGACGGGGTCACTCCGGCTGAACTGCTGCGCGAAGACAAATTCCCTACTGTCTTTCGCGCCGCGGACGCATTCATCACCGACACCTACCACTCCTAGCTACTCGTGAGCTGAAGTCTTTCTATACTCAGCCGGATCGCTGTGTAGAGGAGGGCAGGTGCAGGTGTCGTTGATGGAGACGGCCATCTGCGCGTCCACGGGGCTTAACATCGTCGCCAGTGCCGGGCAGAGCATCTTTCGTGTGGCCCGCACCCGGTATGGGCCGGTCAATCCGCCACCCCGCGTTCCCGGCCACCATCCTGTCGAGGGCTGGTCGCGTTGGGATACGCCGGGAAGGACCATCTATGGATGCACCTCGGCGACGGGCGCATTCGTCGAAGTCTTGGAGTACATCAGGCCAGACCCGCCCCAGACGCCGTTGACCGAACTGTTCGATGATGTTGGGCCTGACGACGCAGAGACGTTGGCCGAGCAGATCGCGCGAGAGCTGCCGGCGCAAGGGGCCATGCTGTACCGGTCTATCTCGAAGGGCTGGCGGGACGTGCGCTCTCTCTACGAACTGCAATTGCCCTACAGCGGTTGGTTCGTCGACATCACCGGCGCCGAGTCGATATCGGTGCTATCAGAACAGCTGGGCGCAACTCTGTTGGCCGAGTGTGGGATCGAACAGCTCACGGTCAGCGAACTGACCAGTTCCTCGGCAGATATGAAGAAGCTCACGACCGGCATCGCTGCCTGGATTCGAGAGCGGATCGTCGTGTTCGACGGTGAGCGTCCGCACGGAATCTTCTACCCCTCCAAATGGGGGACCACACTCGGTGACAACTACGCGATGTGGTTGCGACGCATCGACGATGAAACCGGTACCGACCCACTCACACAGCTGGACCCCTCCAGCATCGGCAAGCACACGAAGCCCTTCGTTGATGCCGCACGGCTGCGCGGTATGCGAATCTTCTAAGCGTTCTGAAGATCTCCGGACGATATCGGACCGCCTGCACAAGTCAGCAGGGCCTTTCGGCGGACACTTGCGGATACATTCGACGACGGTTGTCACCCGAGAACCCCTGTGTACCAGATGAAGTAAGAGCTAATGAACTGTCCACTGACCCGCGAATCTAGTGATGTGGTTTCAATGCGGGCAGTAAGACCGCAAGCTGCGCAACCGTACGGTTATGGTTTTGTCAGTTTCAAATGGAAAAATCGGCTGCCAGAAGCAAATGGAACTCGCCGGACCCGCAGGTCAGGGGAGCGTCATTGCCGGCCCAGTTCTGGAGATGACACCGGCGGGGTCGCGACGAACACCAGCGCATATCAGACGCCTGCCACCCCGTCGATGCGTTCACGGATCAGATCAGCATGCCCGCAGTGGCGGGCGTACTCGGCGATCATGTGGATGTAGATCCAGCGCAGGCTCACCTCGCCGCCCATGAACGGGCTGGTGTCATCGAGCCCTCGCGCCGCGCAGTTGGAGCGCGCACGGGCGATCTCGTCCTGCCAGATCTGTGTGGCTGCGCGATACGACGACTGTGCTGACACCTCGAAACCGCCGTCGTGCCCGTCGGGATGATCCCGGGGTCCGAAGATCTGTGGCGCCGACTCACCGGTGAACACCCGGCGAAACCAATTCCGTTCCACCTCCGCGGCGTGCTGGACCAAGCCCAGCAACGTCAACTCCGACGGAGGCACCGACGCTACCCGCAACTGTTCATCATCGAGTCCGTCGCATTTCGACGCTAACGTCACGCGGAAGAAGTCCAGCCAACCCTCGAGCGTCGTGCGTTCATCAGCATTCAGTGGCGGCATCTGCCGCTCCATCGGCGTCATACCCACTGATGCTGCCATCGCATCCCGACACCATTCGCTCAGCAAGCGGCCGTGGGCTCCGCGATCTGCAGGATCTGCTTGCCGAAGTTCTTACCGTCGAACAGGCGGTTGAGGGTGTCGACAGCGTCCTCGACCGTGCCTTTCTGGACATCTTCTGCCCAGACGATGTCGCCGGTGCGGATCCACGCGGTGAGCCGGTCGGCGGCTTCGTCGAAGCGGTCCAGGAAGTCGGTGACGATGAACCCTGCCATGCTGGCGCTGCGCACCGTGATGGTTGACAGGTTGGTCGGTCCGTAGGCGGCAACGTTGTCGTAGAACAGGTTCACGCCGCGGGGTGCGAGCTCGGCGATGCGGTCGGCGACATCGTCGGCCTTGTAATCGATTGCGGAGTCGAATCTAGCGGTCTCGGTGAGCCATTGGGATTTCTCCGGCCCATCGGCCAGTCCGATCGTATGGGCGCCTGCCAAGCGGGCGATCTGGCCGGCCACCGACCCGGTAGCCCCGGCAGCGCCTGACACGAGCACGACATCTCCGGGGCGGACCTCGACCATGCCGAAGCAGGCGGTGAGGCCGGTGGTGCCCAACACGCCGAGCGCCGCCGTCGGCGCGATGCCGGCAGGGACTTTATGTGCCCGAGGGAAGCGCATCACCTTCGCCCCATGCGGCTCGGGCGGGCGGACCTACGAATCAGACTCCGGTGCGACACGATTCGCGGTGACGACCGGCCGCCACGACTGGGCGTGGAACACCACCGGCGTCTGCCTGTATTGCGCGCACTGTTGTCAGCTGCAACAACGCGCCCCCATCGAACGACTGGGTTTTCCGTTGCGGGTGATCAGTCCACCGATCAGGGGACAGTCGAGGCCCGTCTGTACCTGGTCGATATACAAGGACCGCGCGGCGATTCCCGGCGAGGCCTATGCGAGCGTGGGGTTCGCGGGGCACCGGCGAGTCCGAGCGATCGAGCCGTGCCGCCTACACCGCCGGAGTGATGTTGGCACCCGCGCCCTTGACGGAAGCCTTCGCCCGCTTCTCCGCACGCACCGATCTCCCGTTACGGACGAAGCCGGCCGCGGAGATCGAAGCCGACAGCAGCGCCCCTTCGCCGTTGACGAACGGGTGGAATCCGACGCCGACGCCGCCGCGACCCTTGACTGGAATGTCGGCGACTTCGGTTACTTTCCAGCCTTTTTCGGAAATCGACAGGATGGCTTCGTCGTTTTCGCAGGTCACGGGAAGTGCCGCGATAACTTCATCGCCATCGGCCGCCAGCTTCACGCCGGCCACGCCGTTACCCGCTGCGCCCTGTGGATTCACCGCAGCCGGGTCGATACGCAGGATCTTTCCTCGGCGGGTCACCAGCGCCAGGTGATAGCCGTCGGGCAGCACGCCCGAACGCACCAAGCCGGTGATGTCCGGCGCCACCGGGATGTCGCGGATCTTAAAGGGCAGACCGCTGCCGTTGGTGAACTTGACCCGGCCGTCGGTCCACACCGCCCAGCCCAGGCCCGAGGTGAGCAGCTCACCATGGCTGTCGGAGAACACACCCCGGTCATCGAGGCGCCACGCGGAGTTGACCTTCCGCTCACGGGGGCCGTCCTCATCGGCCCGTGACGTCACCGGGGTGGCTGCCGCGTCCAGTACGGTGCGGCGGTCGAACTCGGGGCCGTCGAACAGTTTCGCCGTCTCTTTGAGCTCCTTGTTGATGACCTTCCGGCGTGCACCGGGGTCGGACACCAGTTCGGTGAGCTCGATGAACTCGGCGTCCAGCTTCTCCGCTTCGGCCTGCAGTTGGATCACGTCCAGCTTGGTCAGACGGCGAAGCTGCAGTCCCAGAACGTAATCAGCTTGATCAGCATCGATCGCGAAACGCTTCTGCAACCCCAGCCGGGCCTCGTCGACGGTGTCGGATCCGCGGATCACCGCCACCGCGGCATCGATGTCCAGGTGGATGGTCATCAGGCCGGCCACCAGGTGACGCCGGGCGGTGACCTTCTCCAGGCGGTACTCGCTGCGTCGCACCACCACCGAATCGCGCAGGGACAGGAACGCGGCGATCAGTTCACGCACCGACCACCAGCGCGGTACCCGGTCCTCATCGAGGGCGACCAGGCTGGCCGCGAACGTCGACTCCAGTGGGGTCAGGGCGAGCAGCTGGTCACGGATCGTCTCGGCGCTGTGCCCGCGTTTGGCGGTGACGACGATCCGCAGCCCGTTGCGGCGGTCGGTCAGATCGGACATGTCGGCCACGCCGGACATCTCGCCCGATTCGACCAGTGACCGGATCTTCTCCTGCACAGTCGAACTGGCGACCCCGGGAGGAAGTTCGGTGACGATGACGTTCTTCCCGTCGACCGTTACCGTGCCGCGCACCGTGAACGCTCCGCGGCCGGTGGTCATGTACTCCCGCAGCCCGGCCGTGCCGACCACCGTGGACCCGCATCCCCAGTCGGGGCCGGGAATCAGCTCGGTCAGCTTGTCGTCCGAGAGGTTCGGCTTGGTCAACAGTGCCCGGCAGGCAGCCATCACCTCACGGGGGTTGTGCGCGGGAACCTTGGTGGCCCAGCCTTCGGCGATCCCGACCGCTCCGTTGCAGAGCAGCACCGGCCACCGTGCCGGCAGCACGGTCGGCTCGATCCATTCGCCGTCGAACGTCGACACCATCGGCACGGCGTGATCATCGAGTTCGGCGGTCAGTGCCGCACCGGGTGCGGACAACCGCATCTCGGTGTAGCGGTCGGCCGCGGGAATGTCCCCCTGGATGCGAGGAAATGCGCCCTGCCCGTCAATCACTTTCACGCGCTGGAACTCCGCAGCCATCAGCGCCGCGGCCCCGTACATGGACGCGCCGCCGTGTGGGTGCAGATTGCCGGTGACCGCCGAGCAGACCTTCGAGGACTTCTGAGGCTTGTTGCCGGGTAGCAGTTTCGAGTCGTGCATCTGGTAGAGCAGGCGTCTCTGGCCCGGCTTGAGCCCGTCGAACGCGGACGGGATCGCGCGATCGCTGACGCTGTAGAGCGCAAAGGTCAGCTGGTAGTGGTTCCAGTAGTCGTCGGCGCTCTGGTCGAGCACCAGGTCAGGATTCTGCTCAGGAACGTCCAAGGTGGCGGTCACGGTGTGTTTCTCCTAGCTGAGGTCGAGAGCGGCGGTGTCGACGCGGGAGGCGACATCGGCCATCCACGTGCGCCTGCCTTCCGGCGGCCCGCCGAACAACGTGTGGTGCAGCTTCGAGTCGCTGTCATCGAGGTGCACCCGAATCACGGTGCGCCGCTGCGGATCCAGCACGGTGTTCCAGAAGTCATCGGCGTCCATTTCGCCGAGGCCCTTGTTTCGCTGCACCTCAACCTTGCGTTTGGAGGTGGCACGCAACTGGGCCACCGCGGCGTCGCGCTCGGACTCGTCCTGGCAGTAGATGCGTTGCGTGGCGTCCTTGACTACGAACAACGGTGGCAACGTCACGTAGACCATGCCGGCTTCGACCAATGGCCGGTAGAAGTCCAGAAACATCGAGATCAGACTGGAGTTGATGTTGCCGCCATCGGGGTCGGCGTCGGAGGCGAACAAGATGCGGTCGTAACGGCACAGTTCCGGATCGCAGTGCTCACGCACTCCGCAGCCCAGAATGCGTTCGATCGAGTCGAACTCGTCCTTGACCCGCGCCTTGCTCAAGGCGAAACCGTAAACGTTGGGCGGCTTGCCTTTCAGCGGGAACGCCGCTTGGAATGTGGCGTCCCGCGCCGCTTTGATGGTGCCCAGCGCTGAATCGCCCTCGCACAGGAACAGCTCGGCACCCGATCCGCGACCGGTTTCCCGGCTGGGCAGCAACTTCGGCGGCAGCGACAGATTCGTCCCCAGCCCTTTGGCTTTCGACGCCGCGCGGGACCGGGCCTTTGCGCCTTCGGCGCTCCGCCGAGCTCGGGCTGCCTCCAGGGCCAGCTTCGTCCACAGTGACACGGCCTCACCGTTGGCGGGGTTGGCCGCCCAGATGGTGACTCCGCGCGCCACATCCGGGGCCATCGCCAGGTTCAGTGACCGCGATGACACGGCGGTCTTGGCCTGGGAGTCCCAGGCCACATCGGGGGCGCGGGTGTCGACCGCCAGCGCCGTGACCGCAGCGAAATCCTGTGCCTCCGGGCCGTCCTCGCCTTTGGCCAGGCCCAGATCCCGGATGCGGGAGGCACGGTCGGCCAACGCTTCGGACAGCCCTTTCACCGCGGCCGTCAGATGCGATCCGCCGCCCGGTGTGCGCACGGTGTTGCAGAACGCCGCCACCGTCGCCGGTTCGGCCGGGCCAGCGGTCAACGACCAGCGGAACGGTGTGGGGCCGCGCCCGGTGGTGTACTCGCCGCGCCCTTCGACCGCGGCACGGGCGCCGGGCACCGGAGCATCGGCGGCGGTACACATCAGTTCCAGCAATGAGTCCGTGCCCCACGGGCCGCTGAACGGCTCGATCAACTCGGGCCGGATCTCGCCGCCGGGCCAGCCTTCGTCGACGACGACCAGGTGCACCCCGGGCGACATCCGTGCCGCGGCGTGTGCACGCAGGAGCACCTCGCCGACATCGACGCTGGAATCGGGCACCACGACCGGATCGAACAGGATGCGCACCGTGGTGCCGTGCGCGTCGGGTTTGCGGTTGCCCGACCCGCGCAGTTTCTGCGTGTCGGCCCGGGTGAACGGGGCGTTCGGGTCGAAGTCCTTGCCGTCGAACGTTCCGGGGTAGCCGCCGCCGAAACTCTGCAGATACGTCTTCCCTGCGCGACGTACCGTCACGTCGGTGCGCGCGGAGATGAACACCGCCGCCGCGGCGCCGATGCCGTTCAGCCCGGCCCCGGTGCTCGTCGCGTCGGTGTGTGCGGAGAACTTGCCACCGGCCCGCGCGGTGCCCAGTGTTTTGACGATGCCGTTCTTGCCGGTCACCGGGTCGGAGTCGACGGGAAGGCCGCGGCCGTCGTCAGCGACGCTGACCGATCCGTCGGCGTGCAAGGTGATCGTGACCGTCGAGCCACCGTGGCCGGGGTCGGCAACCTCTTCGATCGCGTTGTCGACCAGCTCGCGCAGCGCGGTGTTGAGCACGTCGAGGCCCAGGTTCACCGCGGGGCGCAGGCGGGTGTGCTGGACATCGTCGAGTTCGGTGATGTCGACAGCGTTGTAACTCACTGCTGGTCCTTTCCAACAGGGCCGATGCCACAGCAATCGGTTCCCACTCGTGCCAACCACCCTCGGCACGCGGGCGGCCTATGCATTCTGCCTTGGGGCGGTGACACCATCCCAACGGCCACGTTTCGTTTCATCCCAGGACTGACGCCTCCGGTTGATCCCTGAGGGGCGGCACCACCACCGCAGTTAATAGTTATTAACGTTGAGCTCGATAGCGTCAAATTTACGGCGCGGCCGCGGCGCGACCCGGTGGTCCTGGTGATAAAAGATGGGGTGCAGTGCTATTGGGAGACTCAAGCGCATTCCATCGGTCGATCGCAGCGAGGCGTTGACAGGGTGCTGCTCACACTTTACGTTAATATTCATTAACGCAGGTGAAGGGGCAGGGCTATGGGGTTCATAACTTCGAGCGACACCGAAACGTTGCGAAGGTCTCCCCGTGGGCACCGTCATCAGGTACTTGCAGGCGCCATCGCGGGCTGTGGTGCATGGGCGCCGGGCACGTGCTGAATACGATCGACCGCACCGGGAAAGTGCTCGACCTCTTCACGACAGAGAGGGCCGAGTGGGGCGTTACTGAGATTGCAGCCGCGCTGCGGCTACCAAAGTCGACCACCTTTGATGTTGTGGCCAGTCTCGCTGACATCGGACTGCTGCAACAAACGTCGGACGACCGGTACCGGCTCGGCTGGCGTGTTCTGCTCATCAGTCGCCGATTGCTGAACGCGACTTGCTTCGACGCGCAAACGCACCGTTATGTGGCCGAGCTGGCCAACCAGCTCGCCGCCGTTGTCACGATTGGGGTCTGGGACGGCCAAGGTGTTGTCTGCATTGCCCACGCGTCGGTGAACCGGACCGAGCCGATCCTCGGCGACGGAACACACATCTCAGGTACCACCTCGGCTCTTGGGAAACTGCTGATGGCACAACTTCCCTGGCATAAGGTCCAGGAGCGGATCGACCGATATGGCTTGCCCATCCTTACGCAGAACTCAGTATCCGACATCAAAGTGCTTCGTGCGCAGCTTGTCTCAGCTCGCCGCAATGATTTTGCCACAGAGCACGGTGAGACCCTCGGCGGTTGGTCGTGTATTGCCGTGGGCATTTACCAAAATGAGCGCCGGATGGTTGCGGCGTTATCCATCAGCATGCCGACAGAGCGAATGCAGTACCGTTTCGAGGAGTACATACGTATCGCTCGCCGGACCAGCCGCGCCGTCCTTGAACAGGGTGTTTCGTCGCGGGTAGCTCCCGCCTAGTTCCCACGTTGCGAGCGCACTGCGCGCCAAAGGTATTGGCTTATAGGCAGCTCAGGCAATCCAAACCGGGATCAACAGGGCAACGTGGCCCTGGCGGGGCAAGGTCGGGCAATGTGGGTTGGGCTGGCAAAAGGCGTGGCCAACTCTCTCGGTGCTGTTGTCGCCGTCGTCGGAGTGTCCTTCACCGAACCCTCGCTCGGTGCGAGGCTGGAGTTGGCTTCGCTGGTCCCGTGGGCGAGGGGGATGGCCAGCATCGCCACCACGAAAGCCGTGCCAATTGCTGCAGAAACCTGCTTGATGCTCACGATGACGCGACGGAAAGTGTTCAGTTCCATTCGTTTTGCTCCTATTGAGGTAGGCATCATGGGTGCTTGCCGGCTTGGTGATCGCCAAGCCGATGTGAGTGACACATGACACACTGACCCCCGAGCATGACGTAAGTCATTGACTGTCCGGGTATCTCGGAAACTGCCCGTTCACCAGGCGGTGACGGCTGTGTGAGGAAGGTTAAGGCGAACGGATTTCGGCGCTACTCGGCGCGAGGTGAGGTGAGTGCCTGGATCGCCGCGGTCGACATCGTCTTGATGATCGAATCGTGGTCGAGCCCTTTGTTGAGGGTGGCTACGGCATTCAGCATCGAGAACACCGCGTGAGTGAGCAGGCGTACTTCAGGTTCGGACAGCTCGGGGCGGAGCTGTGACACGGTCGAGATCCACTCCTCGGCGTACAGATTCATCTCTCGCCGAATGCGTCGGCGATCCGATTCGGGAAACGCATGCTCGTTCTTGAGGAAGATCAGCGGTGTCGGCGGACCGACCAGCACCGTCCTGATGTGAAAGTCGACCATGGCGTTGAGCGCCGCACGCGGATCGGGCTCCGCCTCGGCCGTCGCTCGGGCGAACTGATGGAGAGACTCCAGCGAAGTCTCCACCACTGCGATGAGAAGGGCCTGCTTGTTCTGGAAGTGGCGATAGAGCCCTGGGCCGGAGATCCCCGCCTTCGCGCAGATCATCTGGACCGTAACCGAATCATAGGGATGGCGTAGGAACAGGTCGGCGGCCACTTCCAGCAGCAGCTCGCGGCGTGAGGGGTCAACCGTTGGCGCGTCCGGCTGTGCCTGGTCAGTCCTCATGGCTCACAACGGTAGCGGGCGACCCTGCCACCAGTACATGAACAGGCGCATACCGCCCGCGGACAGGCCCAGTCGCGTCGATCGATCGCATGCTCACAGGTTAACAAATATTAACGCATGTCGACTCGGGGGCGGGCATGGGCCGAGCTGGATTGCCAGTCGGAAGCCCCTGGATGGGCTGCTTGAACTGGGGATATTGCGAGCTCAGCTGAGTGAAGACTCCGCGGTATGACTCGACGGCGCCAAGGTGTTGACAGTCCAAGGTCCGCGCCTTACGTTAATATGCGTTAACAAGAATGAAGGGTTGTGACAATGCGGTTCATCTTTATGAGCGAAGCCGAGACGTCGCCGGGGCATACTCACGAGCACCGTTACCGGGAGCTGATCGACGAGGTTCTCCTCGCTGAAGAGGTGGGATTTGATGCGTTCGGCACTTCTGAACAGCACGTGGCGATCGGCACGGCGACGACGTCGGCCCCCGAGGTCATCTATCCCTACCTGATGGCGCTCACCAATCGAATCCGGTTCGTGCACCTGGTGACCCTGCTGCCCACGCGCATCAACCACGCACTTCGGGTCGCAGAGCGACTGGCCACTGAGGACATTTTGTCCAATGGCCGTGTGGAACTCGGTGTCGGTCGAGGCAACACCACGCTCGCACTGCGCGCATTCGAGGTTCTACCGACGGAGAACAAGGCCCAGCTGATTGAGGGGCTCGAAGTCATTCGCCGTGCGCTGCACAACGATATCTTCTCGTTCGTTGGCGAGCACTACAAGATTCCGCCACGCGGCCTGGTGCCCAAAGGAATTCAAGCCCCCTATCCGCCCATCCATATGGCTACCGGGAGCCCTGAATCTGTCCGCATGGCCGCGGAGCTCGGCATCGGCGCGATTGTCGGCGGTTTCTACCTCGGCTTTGAGTTCCTTGAGAACATGCTGGGTATTTACGACGAGGCTCTCGCCGGGGCGACACACACGTATCCACTGCAGGCACAGAAGCTGGTCGCGGTTGGCGGCGGGATGCACTGCGCTGAGACGCGCGACGAGGCCGTCAAGTGGGCGCGGGGCCTGGCCGAAACAGTCGCCCTGTCGACGGATGCCTATCAGCGTCTCTCGAAGCTCTCCGATGACTACCAGTACATGGGCGCAGTCAAGCATCTCGATTTCAGTGATGAGCGCTACATGCTGGAGGATTCGTCCGGCTTCATCGTGGGCGATCCTGACGACTGCATCGCGCAGGTTCAGCGGTTTGCCGATCTGGGCGCCGAAGCCCTCGTCATGCGAATCGACGGGCTTCCGCATCGGGAACTGATGAAGTCGATCGAGTTGTTCGGCAAGTATGTGATTCCGAAGTTCAAGAATCCGCGCGCTGTGGTGCGCACCTCTGAACAGGTCCTCGACGATATTCGCGCCGCACGGCCAGACCATTACGCCGAACTGGAAGCGTTCGAAAACACAGGATCTCAGAAAGAAACAGCCAAAAGCAGTGTTGGGGTAGGAGAAGCGCGATGAGCACATTGGCCGCGGATGACATCTTCAGCCGCTACCCGAAGGAGATCCTGATCGAGCGCAAGCCGAACGGGGTACTCCTGATCACCATCAACCGTCCCGAGCGACTGAACTCTTTGACGATGCCGATGTTCGACCATCTGACCGATATTTGGGTGGACGTCGACCGAGACCCCCAGACGCGGGTCGCTGTCATCACCGGGGCCGGCCGCGGGTTCTGCACGGGCATGGATGTGTCCCAGCCAGACCCCACCCTGGACGAGGCGATCGCGCTCATGGAGGGGGAGCGGCGGCGGATCATGAACCTCCTGAACATGGACAAACCTCTCATCTCGGCGATCAACGGCCCGGCCGTGGGTTGGGGTTTGTCGATGGCCCTCCTCGCGGACATCAGCGTCGCCGCGCAGGACGCGTTGCTCCGGGACGGTCACACCCGCGTCGGAGTCGTTGCGGGCGACCATTCTTCCCTGATCTGGCCGCTGCTCGTCGGCATGGCCAAAGCCAAGTACTACCAACTGACCTCGGCAAGTCTGACTGGCGCAGAAGCCGAGCGAATGGGACTGGTCAGCGTCACTGAGCCGAAAGACTCCGTGCTCGAGCGCGCCTTGGCGATCGCCGACGATCTCGCGCGAGGGTCGCAACAGGCCATCCGCTGGACGAAGCGTTCATTGAACTCAGGCTGGCTGACCAATGCCCTTCCTCAGCAGGAATTGTCTGCGGCCTTGGAGACCCTTGGTTTCGCAAGCGCCGACTACCTCGAGGCTCGACAAGCTTTCCGTGAGGGCCGGGTGGCCGACTTCCCCTCTGCCCGCGGTGATGGTCACTCTGTCCTCGTCTCTCCGGTGACGCGCGAAGCCACCAGGTGACGCATGACGGGACTTGAAACCAAGCCGGCCGCTGGGTTCAGCACGGTAGACCACGCGGGTGTCCTCGTCGTCACCTTGGACCGACCGCCCGCCAACGCAGTGAACCGAGGACTCATTCGCGGTCTCTCCGGGCTGTTTACCGACCTCACCGCAATGCGGGAGGCGCCACCAATCGTCCTCACCGGCCGTGGAGAACGATTTTTCTGCGCCGGAGGTGATATCAAGGAGCTCGAGGGGGTAGCCCAGCATGAGTTGGACGCTCGGATGCGGGAGTTTCACGCACTACTTGTGGCGATGGACCGATACCCGCGACCGGTGATCGGCGCAGTCAACGGCCACTGCGTGGGCGGGGGCATGGAAATCGCCCTTTTCGCCGACACTGTGCTGGCTGCGCACGGTGCGCGATTCGGTTTCCCGGAGATCAACCACGGTCTGCTACCGGCTGACAAGGGTGTTCAGCGCGCCATCCGAATGCTCGGAGCACGTGTCACGAGGCAGATATTGTTGTCGGGCGAATTATTCGATGCTCAGCGGGCACTGGAGATCGGCATCGTGGATGGTCTCGTGGAGCCCGCAGATCTGGTCGATGCGGCGCTGACGTCGGCTCGGGAGGCGGCGGCCAAGGCACCTGTGCTGTACGGCGCGCTGAAATGCAGCGTGAATGATCCAGACGACGACCGCGATCAGACCTACTTGCAGCGCACACTTGCCGCTGCCGCCCGATATTTCGACGACCCGACGGCACATGGACTGCGAGAGAGCTGGAACGACAATCGATCTGGTGGAGGAAGAGGATGACTTCGCCTGGGAGCGGCAGGGATGGAATACCCGTGCTGAGCAGTGTGTCGGGGTTCGAGGCGGTGCCACGCACGTTTGCGCAGATGTTGTGCGACCGCGCTGAGCGCGAACCAGACACGGTCGCTTTCTGCAGTTGGGAGCGTGGTGCTGCACACCCCACCAGTTGGAGCGAGTACCTGGAGGAGGTGCGAGAGGCCACACTTGGTTTGCACCACCTCGGGGTAGGGCTCGGCGACCGGGTGGCCATCATGTCGGCGACCCGCCGGGAGTGGGTTGTGGCGGCACTTGCGATCCTGAGTGTGGGCGGTGTTCCCGTGGGCGTCTATCCAACGAGTTCGGCTCACGAGGTCGAATATGCGCTGGAAAACAGCGGGGCGACAGCCATCTTCGTGGAATCGCCATCTGACATCACCAAGATTGAGGCAATCGCCCCCCGGCTACCGGGGTTAAGTGCGGCTATCGGGTTCGATACCGAACCGGTAGGTCTGCCCGCGACAGTCGCGTCGGGTGATTGGGAGTCTTTGCGCGCCAGAGGGCGAGCGAAGGCGCTGGCAGAGCCGGATCTGTTTCGGGATCTGATCGAAGCGGGTGACATCGATCAGCCGGCTGCACTGTTCTACACATCTGGATCGACGGGCGCACCAAAGGGCGTGGTACACACGCACCGCACTCTTCAGTACTCCGTACTCGCTTTTGCCATGTCTTATCCCGACATGGGTAAGACCCGCCACGATCTCGTCGGCTTTCTCGGACTGTCACACGTCGCGCCGGCTCTGATCGGAGTTTTCGCGCCGATCATGACGAGGCTGGTCGTCACGTACTGCGCCATGGATCAGCGTGTCGAGGCGCTCATCGGCGTACGGCCAACTGCTGTGCTGTGGCCCCCGAGGATGCACGAGAAGCTTGCCAGCGAAATGCTGCAGGTAGTGTCGGATTCCGGGAAAGGTCTCCGTCTCAGGTATTCGCTGGCGATGCGAGTCGCCCGCAGAGTCAGTGTTTTGCGCTGGCAGCAGCGTGAGATGCCGAAGTACCTTGGAGCGCTCTACGCGCTCTGCATGAATCGCGTGTTCCTACCGTTGCGCGCGAAGGTCGGCATGGACCGCATCACGGTCAGCTGGACGGCCTCGGGCAGCATGACCCCCGACGTGGCGGCGCTGTGGCACATGTGGGGCCTCGACCTTCGCGAGCTATTCGGTACTACCGAAACGTGTGGCTCGGTGCTCGCCCAGTGGGACCGCGCCTTTCCCACGCCGGGCACAATCGGCAAGTGCATGCCCGACCCCCGGTGGGCTATTCGTGTCTCCGACGAAGGCGAGCTGCTGCTGCGCAGCCCGGGTCTCTTCACCGGCTACTGGCGGAATCCGGAGGCGACAACGTCTGCGGTGGCAGACGGGTGGTATCACACCGGCGATCTGGTTGAGCTGAGCCCCGACGGCGAGGTGAAAATCATTGGGCGAATGAAGGATGTCCTCAAGACCAGTGGCGGCAAGACCATCAGCCCACAGCCGATAGAGGTGAGGCTCAAAGCCAGCCCGCTGATCGACGAGGCGGTCGTCGTCGGTGAAGGGCGAAAGTACCTGACGGTACTGCTGACCGTCAGTGGCGTGGCGCAGGAGATGAGTCCGCGCGACCGGGATGCCGCGCTGACCACGTGGATCGACCAGGTCAACTCGGAACTGGCGCGACCGTTGCAGCTGAAGAAGTTCCGGATACTGCCCAGGCCCCTGTCGGCGGATGCCGGAGAGCTGACGTCCAAAGCCACCATCCGGCGCGCCAACGTCCTTACCTCCTTCGCCGATCTCGTCGACGACATGTACGACGCAGGCGAACAGGACGAGATCGCCCGCCAGGTTGGCTTGGCCAGAACAGAACGCAAATAGGTGCCGGCATGAATGAGCTTCGTATCGAGTACATGACAAGTGCCGAAATCGGAGACGCGGTCGATGACGGAGCCCGCACCGCGATCTTGCCTTTGGCAGCAGTAGAACAGCATGGTGGACACCTACCCCTCTCGGTGGACGCCGATCACGCCGACGAGCTGGCCGTCCGGATCGCGCGCGCTCTCGGAAGTGCGCTCGTGTTGCCCACCGTTCGTGTCGGGTACTCTCCGCATCATCTGGGATTCCCGGGAACGCTGTCGCTTCGAGCCTCGACGTTGGAAGCAATCTGCGAAGATTACGGCGCAAACCTCGCTGCGCACGGATTTGAGCGGATGGTGTTGTTCTCAGGCCACATTGGAAACTATCCCGTGATGCGGGACTTCGAGCTGCGTCTGGCGCACAAGTTGGCTCCACTCTCGGTCATCGTCTTCACCGACAGTGCGGCGATCCTCGATGCCTGGCGCTGTGCGGCTGAGGACGTGGCATGCCTGGGCGGCAACGTAGGCGGACACGCCGATGTCGCAGAAACCTCCGTGATGCTCGTGCTTCACCCCGACAAAGTCCGCGTCGAAGGCTTTGCCCGAGGGTATTCGGGCACCGTTGACGAGAAGTTCCTTGCCCGGACCTTCAGAGAAGGCATCGGTTCCGTGTCGCCCAACGGTGTTCTGGGCGATCCTGCCGGCGCATCCGAGTCCATCGGGACAGCCTGTCTGGATGCCGTGACCTCCCTCATCGTCGAGCATGTGCGTGCTCGGAGTGCCTGATCGCCCTCGAGTCAGGCGTTGATCCCAACGAGCAGAAATTCAACCAAGGTGGTGCCATGACGAGTTTTGATCCAGTGAAGTCGGGTGACTCGGAACGGGATACGCTCAAGTTACGCAGGCTGTACGGGCGGTATCCGACCGGTGTCGCAGCCGTGTGCGCGCTACGGGATGAACGACCGGTGGGAATCGTCGCCACTTCATTCACCCCTGTATCGATGAACCCGGCGTTGGTGTCGCTCTGCGTGCAGCACACGTCGACGACGTGGCCGACTCTGTCCGAAGGCGGGCGCCTCGGTGTCTCGGTGCTGGCGTCGAACCATGAAGCGACGTCTCGCCAGATTGCGGCCAAGAATGTCGATCGATTTGCCGGCATACCCTGGTTTGCAAGGGAATCCAGCGCCGTGTTCTTGGCTGGCGCCGTCGCTTGGCTCGATTGCCGAATCTCGACTTCGATCCCCGCCGGAGACCACGATGTGGTTCTTCTGGAAGTCGATGACGCCGCAGTCGATGAGGCGGTATCACCGCTTGTGTTCCATGACAGCCAGTTTCGTACGCTTAGCGATCGGTGAGTAATGACGATGGTGGGCCTCTGCGACGTGGAACAGACAATCGACTCTGCGGCGAACGCTCTGAACGCCGGGCGGCCGGTGCTGATCGTACGCGGTGGACCGGGTCGGGAAGCTGCCGATATATTGATTTCGGCCGCTCTCGCCAGCCCGCGGTGGACCGCGTGGGCGGTCAGATACACGTCTGGATTGCTGTGCGTCACGCTGCGGTCGACTCGGGCAGACGAGCTGGACCTGCCGGCTATGGTGCGGGGGAACGGATTCAGCGAGGAAACTCCCTCTTTCGGTGTAGGGGTAGACGCCGCTGCCGGTATCGGAACCGGTATCAGTGCGACAGATCGTGCGCATACTGCTCGGGTACTGGCCAGTTCGCAGACCGGTCCTGAGGACCTGTCGCGGCCGGGACACATCCTGCCCCTGAGGACCGCTCCGCGTGGCGTGATCGAGCGCCGAGCCGGCGCTGAAGCGGCGGTGGATCTGTGCGAAATCGCCGGACTCCCGCCGGCGGGTCTGACTGCCACACTCCTGGCTGACGGTGGTGATCTCCTGCAGGGTGTGGAACTCTCAGCCTTCGCGCGCGCTGAGTGCCTACCGATGGTCCGGGTCGAGGATGTAGTGCATCACCGCCTCCATCATGGGGACGGCCGCCGTGGCCGAGTCAGGCAGACCGCTACGCGGATTGTCGATGTTCCTGACAGGTCGATGCGAGTAGTCGACTTCACAGATGAATTGACCGGCGCCGAACATACCGTCTTCGTCGGCTCGTTGACGCGCACGGTGGCTCCGACGGCCTATATCGTCTCTGAATGCCCACACCGTGATCCGCTCTCGGCCGACTGCGGCTGCCGGCAGGAATTCGAAACCCGTCGAGCGCGAATTGCCGACGAAGGGGGCGTGATCGTCTACCTGCGGTCAAGTCGAGTACCCGCCGAGAAGTATTCGGTTCAGGAACACGAACTCGCGCAAGGGTGTATTACCGCGATGCTCGTACATCTTGGAATCAGCGGGGCGCTGGTATCCGGGTGGCCAGACGGTGGGGAACTTACGGATTACCGGACCGCTGCTTCACTCTGACCGGTTCACTGGCGGGCGCCGTCTACTGGACTCGCTTTTCGTAAGCTTTCCAGGCCTGTTCGCGCAGCACGTACTTCTGGATCTTGCCGGTCGACGTTTTCGGCAGGTCGCCGAAAGTCACATGTTTTGGCGCCTTGAATCGAGCGATCCGTGTTCGGACGTGTTGGATGATGTCGTCGGCACTGGCTTGCACTCCGGCCTTGAGAGTGACGTGGGCGGCCGGTACCTCTCCCCACTGCGGATCCGGCACCGCGATGACCGCCACCTCCAGGACGGCGGGGTGTTCCATGATCGCCTGTTCCACCTCTACGGAAGCAATGTTCTCACCGCCGGAGATGATGACGTCTTTACTGCGATCGCGCAGTTCGATGTATCCGTCGGCGTGGCGCACACCCAGATCACCGGTTCGGAACCACCCATCGGGTGCCGCCGCCGCAGTGGCATCCGGATCGTGCAGGTAACCCATCATCACGTTGTTTCCGCGCAGCGCGATCTCTCCGATGCTCACCCCATCAGCCGTGACATCGCCCCCGTCTTCTGCGAGAACCCGGATCTCACAAGAGATCATGTTCGCCACGCCCTGTCGCGCTTTCATCCTGGCGCGATCTTCCAGGTCGAGCTGATCCCACTCGGGACGCCAGTCACAGATCACCGCCGGACCATAGGTTTCGGTGAGGCCGTACAGGTGCGTGATCTCGAATCCCAACGCCGACATCTTGCGCAGAATCGCCGGCGATGGCGGTGCCCCGCCGGTCGCTACGCGAATCTGTCTATCCCCCACTGCTTTCGCATCGTCAGCGTAGGCGAGCATCGACAACACTGTGGGAGCGCCGTTGAGATGCGTCACGCCGTGTTCACTGATCAGTCGCCACACTTCCGCGGGATCGACCTTGGGGAGACACACATGCGTGGCTGCGGCCGCGGTGACTGCCCAGGGAAAACACCATCCGTTGCAATGGAACATGGGAAGCGTCCACAGATGGACAGCTGACGCGGACAGTCCCGTGTGTGCCACCATGGCCAGCGCCTGCAGATAAGCGCCGCGATGGGCGTACATCACACCCTTGGGTTTACCTGTCGTCCCAGAGGTGTAATTGATCGACAGCAACCCGAGCTCGTCGGCCGATGTACGCCGTAGCGGGGATGCCGACGCCAATAACGCCTCGTAGTTGCCCCCGTCGCCGACGCCCGCCAAGATCAACGTCGGGGGATCGGTCAGCTGGTCGCACGCCTGCTCCGCAGCGTCGGCGTACATCGGGTCGCAGACCAGGACAGCAGAGTCTGAATGACCCAGAAGATAGCTGATTTCAGTTCCGGACAGCCGTGTGTTGATCGCGACCAACGCTGAACCCGACCACGGAACTCCGTAGTGCGCTTCAAGTAGGACATGTGAGTTGGGCGCCAGGACCGCGACAGGTCGCCCGCCGGCCAACTCTGCCAGTGCCCCGGCCAACCGCATGGAACGGTCGTGGAGTTGGGCATAGGTCCACCGACGGTCCCCGTCGATCACCGCAACACGGTCTCCGTGGCAACTCGCTGCGCGGTCGAGAAAAGCAGTCGGACTCAACGGCTCATAACTCATCGACGGAATGTGAGGTGTCTGCGCAATACGACTCATGGTGTCGTCCCTTCCCAGTGCAGCCCATCGGGACCGCTACACAATTGCCAAGTGTTGGCGAACGGCGCCGCCGGGCGAGTGCTGAGGTGCAACGCAGTGAGTGGCGAGCTGAAACAAGTCAACACTGCGCCGGCTGCGGCGGGCAATCGCGCTGTCGCAGGCCGTGCATGTTGCTCAATGCTGACGGCGCGTCCCACGGTCCGGTGAGCAGAACGCCCACTTTGGTGCGGTGGCAGGTTTGAGTTATGGCACAGCGGGATTCACCTCCGTGTCCGGTCAGCGGTCGGTGTCACCGGTGAGCTCCCCGAGCAGCGGTGCGAGCCGATAGTCGAGGAATTTGCGCATCACCAATGCGGTCGTCGTTTGCTCTACTCCGTCGATGTCGAGGATGAGGCCTGCGACGCGATAGAGGTCGTCCGCTTCGCGGGCCACCACATGGATCAGCATGTCGGTGACCCCGCCCAGGCCGTGCACCTCGACCACCTCTGGAACCTGTTCGAGGGCAGCAGCGATCTGGGCAAGCTTGCGCTGGGTAACCCGGGTCAGGATGAACGCGGTGAGCGGGTAGCCCAGCGACGCCGGGTCGATACGACGCTCAAATGACCGCAGTGTTCCCTGGCGTTCCAACTTGGTCAGCCGTGCTTGAACGGTGTTTCGCGACAGTTTGGTCTTATCGGCCAGCGCTATGACTGTCGCACGTGGGTCATCGTTGAGTGCCTGCAGGATCTTTGCGTCCAGGGTGTCGACGCGGGGTGTGCTGGTCAAAATGACAATCTCCGAGAACTCGTGAGGGCGTGCGATGCGCACAATGCTCAAAAATGTCCGCACCTCTTGCACGAAGTGTAGGCCGATGGTCGACTTATGGTGTCTTTCTGCGCAAGTGGACCGTACCTCGGTGACGTTCTGTCACGGTGGCACCGGAATCGCCCTCACCCTGGGCGCCGGGCACGGTGCGGCCGCCCGCTCATGACCTGAGTAGGGGTGCAGTCGGTCTGTCTCGCCCATGCCCATCCGCAAGGACACCTGATGCCCAGCACCGCTGCAGTGGAAACCACTGCCTATCCCGTCAACAGCCCCGGCACACCGCTGCATGAGATAGAGCAGCGGGTGTTGTGGTTGTCCACGGCAATGATTCACTACGCCAACCGTATTCGGCCCAACACCAGCGGCCTCAAGGTCGGAGGGCACCAGGCCTCATCCGCTTCGATGGTGTCGATCATGACCACGCTGTGGTTTGAGCAGCTCCAACCCGGCGACCGGGTGTCGGTCAAACCGCATGCCTCTCCTGTTCTGCACGCCCTCAACTACCTCCTCGGTGAGCTTGACGAGAAGTATTTGCCTACGCTGCGCGCATTCGGCGGTCTGCAGTCCTACCCCAGCCGCGCCAAAGACCCTGATCCGGTGGACTATTCGACCGGTTCGGTCGGAATTGGTGCCACTGCGCCGATCTGGGCCGCAATCGCGCGCCGTTATGTCGATACCCAGATCGGTCCTGCCGGCACGGGTCGGCAGTATTCCCTGGTGGGTGACGCCGAACTCGATGAAGGTGCGGTGTGGGAGGCCATTCTGGATCCGTCGGTCTCAGAGCTCGGTGAGGTGGTGTGGATCGTCGACCTCAATCGGCAATCGCTGGACCGTGTCGTGCCCAACATTGCCGCCTCCCGGCTGGAAGCCATGTTCGCCGCAGCAGGTTGGCAGGTGATCACCGTCAAATTCGGCACGCTGCTGGAGTCGTTGTTCACCCGCCCGGGCGGGGAGGTGCTGCGCACCCGCATCCTGGACATGTCCAATCCGGAGTATCAACGCCTGTTGCGTTGCAGTGCCCAGGAAGTCCGCAGCCGTCTGCCGGGTCCCGGTCCGGACGGCGATGTCATCGCGGCGCTGATCGCCGAGCTGGATGATGCGGTGTTGCTGCACGCCATCCGCAACTTGGGCGGTCACGATCTCGATGCGCTACGTGCCGCGTATGCGCAGATCGATGACACCCGGCCGACGGTGATCATCGCCTACACGATCAAAGGCCGTGGGCTGCCCACCCAGGGGCATCCGCAGAACCATTCTTCTCTCCTTACGGTGGAGCAGTACGAGCAGCTGGCAGCCGAACTGGGGATGGACACCGAGCACCCCTGGGCACGATTCGACCACGGCAGTGCGGCCGGTCGGATCTGCGCTCAGACGGCGGAGCGCCTCGCCCGTGAACCGATCCAGACGATGACACCACCGCTGATCCCCGATGAGCTGGGCCGTACACCGTCGGGCACGTCAACCACTCAGGCGGCGCTGGGCCGGGTGTTGCTCGACTTGAGTCGCCAGGCGCCCGATGCTGCCAAACGAGTGGTGACTGTCAGCCCCGACGTCAGCTCGACGACCAATCTGGCCGGTTGGCTGAACAAGGTCGGCGTGTGGTCACCCAACGAGCGGCGCAACTGGTTCGACGATGACCCCGAAACAGTCATGCATTGGCGCGAAAAGCCGACCGGTCAGCACATGGAACTGGGTATCGCCGAGACCAACCTCGTCGGACTGATGGGTGAGCTGGGCGCGACCTGGAGCCGGTGGGGACAGCCGCTGTTTCCGATCGGCGTCATGTACGACCCGTTCGTGGAGCGGGCCTTGGAACCATGGTCCTACGGTATCTACGCGGGCGGGCAGTCCATCCTGGTCGGCACCCCGTCGGGGGTGACCCTGGCCGCCGAAGGCGGTGCTCACCAATCGATCAAGACACCGTCCATCGGGCTGGAACAGCCCGGCTGCCTCAGCTACGAGCCGGCCTTTGCCATTGACGTCGAATGGACGTTGCTGTCATGCATCGGCCGCCTCGGGCGCCCCGACGGAACGTCGTCGTACATCCGACTGTCGACTAGGCCGGTCAATCAAGCGTTGGCAGCCGTTCCGAACGACCCCGCAGCACGGGAACGCCGGCGCCGCCATGTCATCGCAGGCGGGTACGTGTTGCGTCGAGCCGATCAGCCGACGGTCACCCTGGTCGGAATGGGTGCCATGATCACCGAGACCCTGGCCGCGGCAGAACGGCTCGCAGAAATGGGTGTCGACGCCGAAGTCGTGTGCGTCAGCAGCCCCGGGCTGCTGTTCGACGCCGTGCAATCCCGCCGCGGGCTAGCCGAGGGTCCGTCGTGGATTCTGGATCAGCTCTTCCCCGCCGAGCGGGCTGCACCGATGGTCACCGTCCTCGATGGTCACCCGCACACGCTGGCGTTTCTCAGCGGAATCAACGGTGTGCCCGGCACCGCCCTTGGCGTCAGCAGTTTCGGTCAAGTCGGCTCGCTGGAAGACGTGTACCGGTACCACGGCATTGATACCGACAGCATCGTGGGCGCCACGCTCGATCTCGTTGAGAGAGGATGACATGACGACCGCAGACGTCGACATCACGATTACGGTTCCGGAATTGGGCGAGGCCGTCGTCGAGGCCACCATCACTCGATGGCTCAAATCAGTGGGTGACGCAGTGGAATTCGACGAGCCACTGCTGGAAGTGGCCACCGATAAGGTCGATACGGAGATCCCCGCGCCCGCGGCCGGTGTCCTGATCGAAATCATCGAGCCCGAAGACACGGTCGTCGCGGTCGGTGCGACGATCGCACGGCTCGGCGTCGCCCCGCCCGACGCGGTCTCTCAGCGGCAACCGGAGCCGGCAACCCAACCACCGGCACCCACGCAGACTCCCGACGATCTGCAGCTTCGCGGTGAGGAAGAGGCCGCAGATCAGGCTGACCGGGTCGAAACGTTGCCGCGGATCCGTCGGACCATTGCCCGAAGAATGCTTGAATCACTGCAGATTTCGGCACAACTGACAACGGTCGTAGAGGTTGACCTCACCACGATCGCAGGGCTGCGTGCCGAGGAGAAGCAGGCATTCTTCGACAGGACCGGTACCAAACTGTCCTTCCTGCCGTTCGTCGTCGTGGCCGCGGTCCAAGCGTTGGGTGAGCATCCCATCATCAATGCCTCATTGGACCCCGACTGCACGGAGGTGACCTACCACGGCGCCGTGCACCTGGGCATGGCGGTCGATGGTCCGAAAGGCCTTATGGTGCCGGTGATCCGCGACGCCCAGAACAAGAGCATCGCAGAGATCGCCCAATCTATTGCTGAGTCGGCGACCGCGGTTCGCGAGGGCACGATACGCCCCGATGACCTGAGCGGTGGCACGTTCACCATCACCAACACCGGCAGCCGCGGCGCTCTGTTCGACACCCCGATCATCAACCAACCTCAGTCCGCCATCCTCGGTGTGGGCGCCGTCGTCGAACGCCTGGTGCCGCAGCATGACCATGGCAGCTTGTTGATCGGCACCCGGTCGATGGCGTATCTGTCGCTGTCCTACGACCATCGAATCATTGACGGGGCCGACGCTGCTCGCTACCTCTCTACTGTGCGGACACGGCTGGAAGCGGGGTTTGCACGGGCGGAGCTGATGTGACGGCCGACAGCGCGTCGTCACTTGCTCCTTGGGACGTCGGGGCGCGCGTAACCTCCGAAGACGTGGCGCGCATGGTGAGGTTCGCGGCCCGCTGGGAGTATTCGGGACTGGGAGACGAGTTCATCTTTCCTGAATTTGGGATTGCTGCACCTGACTTCTACAAGCGGCTACTGGGCATCATGCAGTCCGCACAGCGCCCGCCGATGACGGAGTCGGATTCTGAACGACTCGTCGCCTTCTGCAGATCCAGGTTGCAGACCAGCCAGGAACAGCGATCGCGACATGTGGGATGAATGAAACTCCTCGTTCGGCGTTGATCACCGGAGCTTCGCGCGGAATCGGGCTGCAGATCGCCAAACAGCTGGCCACACACCGTATGGGGCTGACGATCTCCTCCCGCACGGAGTCTGACCTCGATGCCGTCGCGCCGATGCTGCGCGAGCTCGGCGCGCCGACGGTCACCGTGGCTGCTGTTGACATGACCGATGTCGACGCGCTCCCACATCTCGTCACGCGTCATCGGCAAGCACACGAGGACTTGAGCGCGTTGATCGTCAACGCCGGTGTAGGCACGGCCGGTCCGGTCGCCGCCTATCCTCCCGCGCGAATGGATAAAGCCCTGACAGTCAATTTCCGGGCTCCTTTCGCGCTTGTCCAAGCCGCCCTGCCATTGCTGCGCGAATCGGCTGCCAGGAATGAAGTACTGGGTGCGAAAATCATTGTCCTTGCGTCGATCACAGGCGTATATGCCGAGCGGGGTCTGGCGGCGTACGGTGCATCGAAGGCAGCTGTCTTATCCCTGGTGGAGGCGCTGAACGCTGAGGAAGCGGCACACGGGGTCGTCGCCACTGCGATTGCCCCCGGCTATGTCGATACCGACATGTCCGCATGGGTTCATGACCAGATCCCACCACACACAATGATCTCGCCCGAGGACATTGCGATACTCGCGACGTCGTTACTGTCGCTGTCGCGCAGGGCCATGATTTCCCGAATCATCGTCGCTCGTGCGGGGACTGACGGATTCCATGCGTGACGCGCGTTGCGCCGGCATCGTTCCCGCCATGGCCCGCGCACTGTTCAAATAGTGATTGGCTGACAGTTTTCGCCGAGCAGACACCTGGGTACCCCGCAGCGGCGCAAACGGGCACACACGTGTCTGCTCGCCACCGCGGTCGAGCTACTCGTGCAGTGACTCCAAGGGTTTCTCAACGACGGCAATGAGAAGAGCCTGCTTGTTCTGAAAGTGGTTGTAGAGCCCCGGGCCGGAGATCCCGGCCCTCGCGCACACCATCCCGACCGTGACTGAATCATATGGATGCTCCACAAACAGATCGGCGGTTACTTCCAGCAGCACCTCCCGGCGTGAGGTGCCGTCGGCGGGCGCTCGTGACGGGCGTCGGTCAGTCGTCATACCAGAACGCAGCCGCCGCCAACCGTGAACTGCTCTGGTTGTTTTCGAGAAATGATCACCGATCGAGGTTAATTCGTATTAATATTTGCCTCGAAGTCTTGAGCTCGACCGGCGGGTGATGGCGGCCTGAGCCGATCGCAATCCAGCGTTATGAACTGCAGTTTGAGCTTATGCATGCGTGTTGAAGCCGAGATGAATCCTCCCGTTGACAACCCTCACGACCCGCTCTACGTTAATCACAATTCACTTCGACGAAAGCTATTCAACTATGCGGTGCATCTTCATGAGCGAAGGCGAGGAAACTCCGCCCCGGGGATTCCGGGACGGATCGGCATCGACGGTGAAGGCGAACCCGTGTTGATCGTTGTCGCAGCGGGCTTGGTCAGCGGCGCGGTCCTGTTGCTTGCCACAGTGGGTTTCGAGCTCGTGCGCCGCGCCGAGGGCTTTCTGAACATCGCCCACCCGCAGCTGCTGGTGCTCAGCGGATTCAGTGCCTATGGGTTCAACGTACTTCTTGGACTACATTGGATGTTGGCCTGCCTCTTGGCTATCGCCGTCACGACGCTGGTGGGTGTGGTGACAGCACGCCTTGTTTTCTGGCCGATGCGTGGGCGGCCGCACCATATCCCGATGATCGCCTCAGTCGGCCTCGCGTTTTTCATGCACGCAGTAATCGAGTTCTTCACAGGGTATGGCGTGAAGACGATGGACGTACCGCTGCGCGAGACGTTGCGCGTCGGTGATGTTGCGGTAGCGAGCGTCGACCAAATCTCAGTTGTCATTATCGCTGCGTTTGTGGTTGCAGCACTGCATATGTGGCTGTCGCACTCCTATAGTGGTCGCGCTCTGCGCGCGATGGCAGACAATCAGGCTCTGGCTCAAGTCCGTGGTGTGAACACCGCTTATCTCCAGTACCTGACGTGGACTGTCGCCAGCGCCTTGGCGGCACTGGCGGGAACGCTCATTGCCGTCACCGCACGCATCTACCCCGAGCTTGGCTGGGACCAGGTGTTGCTGATTGCTGCCGCCGCGATCATCGGCGGTCTCGGCAGCATTTATGGCGTCATGATCGCAGCCGTTGTGGTCGGCCTGACCTCCAGTTTGGCAACGCTTGTCATCCCGTCCGAGTACACCCAGATGGTCATCTTCGCGGTCATCGCCCTAGTTGTTTTTGTGAGACCAGATGGACTCTTCAGCGGTCCGAAGGAGCGTGTCGCATGAGCTCACTTCTCATCCTCGGTGGACTGGCCACCATCATGGGCATCTACGCAGTCGCGGGGCTTGCGTTGAACCTCCAGTTCGGAATCGGGGGCATGGTGAATTTTGGCGTGGCCGCCTTCTTCGGGGTTGGCGCCTACGCGTACGCGTTGACCGTCATGCCTGCCCAATCAGGTTCATATACCTATATTCTCGGGCTCGGACTGCCGTGGTGGGCGGGCACCATCATCGGCGGGCTCGCATCGGCCTTGCTTGCGCTCATTGTTGGTAGCGCATTGCTCAGGGTAGGAGGGGAGTACCTCGCAGTAGTGGCGTTGGCTTTGGCTGAGATGATCCGCCAGCTCTTCATCAACCAACCAGCTATCGCCAACGGAGCGCGCGGGCTTCTCGATGCGCCAGTTCCGAGGCTCGAGAGCATCCCGGGGCGTGCCCAGGCGCTGCTTCTCGCCGTGATCGTGCTGTTCGCTCTGGGTATCAGCTTTCTGGTATTTCAGCGCGTGACGCGTTCCTCGTTCGGCCGCAGCCTGCTCGCGGTGAACCAGAACGAGGCGGTCGCGAAATCGATTGGCGTCAACGTCTATGCGGTGAAACTGAAGGCTTTTGTCTTCGCCTCGTTCTTCATGGGCCTCGCCGGCGTCATGTACGTGTGGTACCTGTCCATCCTGACGCCAACGTTCTTCAATGTGAATATCACCTTCACGGTATTCATCGCTGTGATTATCGGTGGGCTGGGCAGCAACGTGGGCGCGGTGCTCGGTGCCGTGGTGCTGCTGGGCCTACGAGAAGGCCTGACCTACATCCATGTCGACATCATCACCCCAGAGCTCATGGCGAGCGTTCAAGACGCACTGCAGGGCCTTGTTCTCATCGTCATCCTTCTGTTCTGGCCCGGAGGTATCTTCCGGCCGCGACTCCCCATCTACAAACCTCCGGGTGAGGCGCCCGGAGTGCCTGTGCTACTGGCTACTTCCTCTGCTGGAGGGCGCTCATGAGTGCATCCGACCACATGCTCGAAGTGGAGGGTCTCGTCATGTCTTTCGGTCAGCTTCGGGCCCTCGACGAAGTTCACCTCACGGTGCGTCGTGGCAAGATCACCGGCCTGATCGGGCCCAACGGTTCCGGAAAGACAACTCTGTTCAACGCAGTGTCAGGGTTCCTCGCGCCAGATGCCGGAGCTGTCAGGTTCGACGGCCGCGACATCACGGGTTCGCCAACGTATCGGCTGGCGCGGATGGGCCTGAAACGGACCTTTCAGAACATCGCGGACTTCACCGACATGTCGGTGATGCAGAACCTACTGGCCGGAGTGCGGGCGAATCCCGGCGAGCACCTGTGGCGGCTGTTCACGTCGCGTCGTGAGGTGGCGTCGGGGGAGCACGACCTTGAGCGCCGAGCTTGGCAGTTGCTCGATCGGATGGGGCTGACTGCCTTGGCGAACACGCGCGCCGGCGACCTGTCGATCGGACAGGGGCGACTGGTGCAGATCGCCCGGCTTCTCATGGATCCGCCGTCCCTGTTGATGTTGGATGAGCCGTCCTCGGGTCTCAATCCCGAGGACCAGCAGCGTCTTTCGGCAACGGTACGTGGGCTCCGTGACGAAGAGGGCATGACTGTGCTGGTGATCGAGCACAACATGTCGTTCATGAATGCGATCTGCGATGCGCTGTACGTCATGCATGACGGCCGCGTCATCGCGAACGGGCCGCCAGCGGAGGTCATCCGCGATCCCCTCGTCATCGAGACCTATCTGGGAGTGCGAAGTGCCTCTGCTTGACGTCGAAAACCTGACAAGCGGCTACGGCCGCCACACGGTGATCCGTGGCGTTTCACTGACTGCTGACCAAGGCGAGATCACTGCCATCATCGGGCCGAATGGCGCAGGCAAGACAACACTGGTGCAGACCATCGCCGGGATTGTCGACGCACGCGGTGGAAGTGTGAAGCTTGGGGATGGGCTGCTCAATGGGCAATCACCACGAGATCGCGCCCGCCAAGGCCTCGGGTATACGCCTCAGCTACGCAACGTGTTTGGTGCCCTGTCCGTCGAAGATAACCTTGAAGTCGTCACACATGCCATGCGCCTTCCACGAGGTCGCATGGATGAGGTACTCGAGCTTTTTCCGATACTGGCCGAGCGCCGCAAGCAGCGGGCGGGGACGTTGTCGGGTGGGCAACGACAGCAGCTCGCGATCGCGTCGTCTCTGCTGATGAAGCCGCGGCTCCTGATTTTGGACGAGCCGACCACAGGCCTTGCTCCTCAGATCGTCGATTCGCTGATCGAACAGATTCGCGTCATAGAGCGAGGCGGTACAGGCGTTTTATGGGTCATCGAAGAGCATCCAAGTCAGATCCTGCCCCTGTGCAACCGCGTGTACCTCATGGATTCGGGCGAGATTCATCACGAGGCGAATGGGGCGGAGCTACTTTCAGACCCCGGCTTTGCAGAGATGTTCCTGGGTGCTCGAATCCCACAGGCATAGCCAGTCCAGACCAATTCCACGCTCAAAGTGGCTTTCTCATCAGGAGATTCGATTGTGAATATGTTCGGTGCCACTGCACAAAAGATGCTCGCCGTCGTCGTCGCTGCGACGACAAGTATCGCGCTGTCAGGATGCGGTGGTGGCGGTAGTGACACGGCCGTCATCGGGGTGGCCGCACCTCTGTCCGGGGAGGCAGCGGTTTACGGTGGCCCCGTCGACACAGTCACTCGAGCGGTGGTGAACCGCGTCAACGAACTTGGCGGTATCAACGGCACCAAACTGGAAGTCGTCAGCGAAGATGAGAAGTTCAACGCGGAGGACGGAGTCCGTGCGGTGACCAAGCTCATCAACAAAGACGATGCGCAGTTCATCATCGGTCCCACCTCGGCGACGTTCATGGCGACGTTGGGGCAGGCGGAGCGCAACACCGTGGCAATCGCGTCCCCTTATTCGGGCATCGTCGAATTCGACGATCAAGCCAACCCCTACACCTTCCGGACAGTGGGTCCGGATACGTTCGACGGCCTGACAGTGGCAAAGAACATCTGGGACCGGGGATTCAAAACCCTGTCGATCATGTACGAAAATTCTGACTCGGCACGCAGCACATCTTCTTGGGTGGAAAGCTTTTACACGAAACTCGGTGGGAAGGTCGTTGCAAAGGTCGCGTTCAACGGAGGCCAGGGGTCCTATCTGCCGGAGGTGCGCAGCGCTTTCGCGCCTGAACCCGAAATGGTGTTCCTGGCCGGCTCGGTCGAGCCTGCCGTCACGCTGGTGCGCGAGTGGGCACGGCAGGGCATTCCGGGCCACTGGTCCTTTATCGCTGAGCTGACGTACCCGGTCCTGCTCGACGAGGTGGGGCCCCAATTCCTCGAGGGTGCATTCGGGCAGGCCCCTCTCGCGGCGGAGTCACCGGCGACGGAGGGAATGCGCCAGTTGTTGGTCGAGGAGTATGGGGAGGAGAAAGGCGGGCATATCGTTCAGCAGCCATCAGCAGGTACGGCATACGACGCGATTGTCTCAGCACTGTTGGCAATGGCGGCCGGCGGTGAGCCCACTGGTGCTGCGGTGGCTGACAACCTGCATAAGGTGACTGATTCCGGTGGTACTCCGGTATATACCCTGGATAAGGGTTTAGAGCTTCTCGCGGCGGGCGAGACGATTGATTATCAGGGTGCTTCGGGGCCGGTGGATTTCACGAAAACGAATACAGCCACATCTGACTACGGGGTGTATCAGGTCACAGGCGGACAATGGAAAGTAGTGCAGCGGTACGCCGGACGCGAGTTGTACCACTTGGCAGAGGAACTGAGCTGAGAGGGCTCCGAAGCTAGGCGGTATGCATGGACATCGAAGACAAGGTTGCGATCGTCACCGGCGGTGGATCAGGCATCGGCAAGGCAATATCGGAAGGGTTGGCCGCAGCTGGAGCGCGCGTCGTCGTCGGCGATCTCGATGCATCCGCCGCTGCCCGCACGGCCACCTCTATCGGTGCCGCCGCGGTGGTCGGTGCCGCCGATGCGAGCACCGGCGACGGCATCGCGTCGCTCATCACCCTCGCCGAACAAGAATTCGGCCCGGTGGACATCTACATCGCCAACGCCGGGATCAGCGGAGTCAACGGGCTGGGCGGCGAAGCCGACTGGGACCGGATCCTCGGCGTCAACCTGCGTGCGCACATCCGCGCCATGGAACAGCTGCTGCCCGGCTGGCGGTCTCGTGGTAGCGGCTATTTCGTGTCCGTCGCATCGGCAGCCGGCCTGCTGTCGCAGCTCGGCGCGGCGGGCTATGCGGTCAGCAAGCACGCCGCCGTGGGGTTCGCGGAGTGGTTCGCCATTACCTACGGCGACGACGGGATCGGTGTCAGTTGCATATGCCCGCTGGGGGTGGACACTCCACTGCTGGACGCGGTCCGCGCCTCCACCGAGTTGTCCGGCCGGATCGGTGCAGAGTCGATTGTCCAATCGGGTCAGGTGATCAGCGCCGCTGATGTCGCCGCGGCGACGCTGGAGGCCGTACGCGCTGACCGCTTCCTGGTGCTGCCGCACCCCGCGGTGCTCGACATGTACCGCGGCAAGGGCAATGACTACGACCGATGGATAAGCGGCATGCGACGGTATCAGCGCACGCTGCGGGGTTAGCTCACTTGCCCATGGCCGAAGCCGCCCGGTGGCTGCTGTCAGCCCAGGACCGGAAACCGTCGCTGCGATGCCAGACGGTCGAGCGCGGTTTGCATGACGTCGCGGATATGCGCGTCGACTTCGTCGACATCAGGGTCGGCGCCGAAGCGGGCGGTGATGTCGATCGGCGGCAGGACCTCGGTGATGATCTTGGTCGGCAGCGGCAGATTGGGTGGTAGCAGCACGCTGAGGCCGAAGGGCACGCCGAAGCTGACCGGCAGGATGTCGAGCCGGATGCGACCCAGCCCGAGGCGCTTGGCCAGCCAGTTGCCCCTGGTGAGGAACAACTGGCTTTCCTGCGCACCGATCGAAACGGTGGGCACGATCGGAACGCCGGCCGCTAGGGCGGTACATACATATCCGGTCCGCCCGTTGAAGTCGATGGTGTTCGCCTCGGAGGTCGGCCGGTAAGCGTCGTAATCACCCCCGGGAAACACCAGCACGACCGCTCCGGCGTGCAGGGCCGCCGCGGCGTTCTCACGGCTGGCGTGGATCACGCCCAGCCGGCGCAGCATCCCGCCCGGTCCGAGCAGCACCCCGTAATGCGCGAGCGTATACAGCGGTCGGTCATAGCCGAAGTGGCGATAGAACTCCGGCGCAAAGACCAGCACATCAGGTGTCAGCATGCCGCCGGAGTGATTTGCCACTACGAGCGCTGCGCCGCCTTCCGGAATGTTCTGCAGGCCGCGGACCTCGGGCCTGAACCACGCTCTCATGATCGGGTGCGCCCACGACTTCACCTGGCGGATCACGACAGGGTCCCACTCGTCGAGTTCAGGCTGGTCCATCGCGCCTCCCGTCGTCAGCGCTCAAGGAGTACCCACGTTGTCGGCGCTCTACCGCCCGTGCCGGGGCAGGGAGGATGATTGGCAGTCTTCCGACCACGTGAAAGAGTGGGTGAGGCCATGCGTATCCCCGACAAGGCGCTCGATGCGAGCGCCTGGATGCTTGAGAACGGGCACAGGGTTTTGCTGAAACTCTCGGGTGGTCGGTATCCGCGCAGCGTGATGGGCATGAAGCCGGTCGAACTCTTCACCACCGGTCGGAAGTCGGGGAATGTGCACGGCACGTTGCTGACCAGTCCGCTGTATGCGCCCGACCGGGTGGTGCTTGTCGCCTCGAGAGGCGGCGCGCAGGATCATCCTGATTGGTACAAGAACCTTGTCGTGACCCCCGATATTGAACTGGTGGTCGACGATCGCCGGCTGGCCATGCGGGCTCGGACCGTTGATTCAGCTGAGCGCGCGGCTCTTTGGCCGCAGGTGGTGCGCGCGTACAAGGGCTACGGCCAGTACCAGCTCAACACGGATCGGGAGATTCCGGTGGTGGTGTGCGAGGCCCGGGAACAGGTCTGAACGTTATCGCGGTGCGTCGGACGCGCCCTGCCACACGGCGTCGAAGGGCGTGTTTCCGCTTACCCGGTCGACAATCCCGGCCGTGGTGAAGTCTTTGGCCAGACGGACCGCGTCCGAGACCTCCGATCCCTTGGCGAGTGCGGCGGTGATCGCCGCTGCCAGTGTGCATCCCGCGCCGGCCACCCGTGCGTGTCCGACCTTCGGGGTGCGCAGGATTTCGGCGTCCGTGCCGTCGAAGAGGACGTCGACAGCGTCGTCCCCGGGGAACTCGACTCCGCCTTTCACCACGACGTAGCGCGGCCCGAGATCGGCGATGCGGCGGGCGGCTTCGACGAGATCGTCGACCGTGTTGAGGTCGTCCATTCCGGACAGCGTGCGAGCCTCGAACAGGTTGGGTGTGGTCACGGTGGCCAGTGTCAGGATCTGCCGGCGTAATGCGGTGTCGGTGTCGAGGGCGGCGCCGGGCTCCTGGCCTTTGCAGATCAGCACGGGGTCGACGACGATGTGCCGCCATGGCTGCCGGGCGAGGGCGTCCGCTACGACGTCGATCGTTGCGGGGGTGCCCAGCATGCCAATCTTGACGACATCAAGATCATATGCCGATGTCGCGGCCTCGATCTGGTCGGCGACGACCTGCGGCTCAACGGGTACGAAGCGGTGAGCCCAGTTCGCCTTGGGGTCGAATGACACGATGCACGTCACGGTTCCGATGCCATAGGTGCCGAGCTGCTGAAAAGTGCGCAGGTCCGCTTGTAGGCCGGCGCCGCCGGTCGCTTCGGATCCGGCGATGACATAGGCGAGGTCAACCACGTCTACGAGCCTACGACAACGTGTACAGCGTCACGGTTCTGGCGTGTCCGGGCTCGACGCCGCGGCCCAAATATCGTGCAGCGGAGGCATTGTCAGGACTCAGGTGTGGGCCGGTGTGTTGGCGAACTGATCGGTGATCGCCTGACAAAAGGCGGGCAGGTCTTTGGGGGAGCGACTGGTGATGAGGTTGCCGTCGACGCAAACCTCCTGGTCGACGACGGTCGCACCGGCGTTACGCAGATCGGTGCGCACGCTGGGGTAGGAGGTCAGTGTCCGGTCCCGCACGACGTCGGCCTCCACCAGCGTCCACGGCCCATGGCAGATCGCGGCGACCGGCTTGCCCGACCGGACGAAGTCGCGGACGAACCCCACCGCCGCCTCGTCGAGTCGCAATTTATCGGGGTTGACGGTTCCGCCGGGCAGCACCAGGGCGTCGAAATCATCGACCTTGACCTCGCCGACTGCCAGGTCGACCGGAACCGTGCCCGCGGGTTCCAGATCGTGGTTGCGGGCCTGGATTTCTCCGGTCTTCAGCGACAGCAGCTGCACCTGTCCGCCCGCATCCTCGACGGCGGCGCGCGGTTGTTCGAGTTCGACGAGTTCGACGCCGTCCGCGGCCAGAAAAGCGATCTTGCGTCCTTGCAGCTCGTTGGGCATGAGTGCTCCTAAAGTTCGTACTTCGGCTCACGACAGGGTTACCCGTAACAGCGGGCTTGAATCCCAGCTGGAGGAAAATCCGGGGCGAGCTATCGCGGTGGCGGAGCGGCCGCAGGCGTTGACGGTGGCGGAGTGTCGCATTCGGCGAGCATCGGGGTGGAGAACGTGACGGACCCGACGCCGCCGAGCGTCATCCCGTTGTCGGCCAGGTCCATCGTCGTCGCGTACCGGCACGACTGAATTCCCGTCAATCCGGTCAGGAATTCGACGTCATAGGTGTACAGGAACGAACGCACGAGCTGGTTCGCGTCCCACGGCACATCCAGGGCGAAACCGAGGGAGGACGCGGACAGCGCATTCAGGATTCGCGGGCCTGCCTCGCCGATGCCGGGGGTGAGGTAGAACGGGGTGCCATCGAGTTTGGTGCCCGACACGCTGACGGTGTGAATCCGATAACCGGTGGCGCCAGGCGGGATGAGTGGGCCTCGCCGGATGTTCGTGCTGAACAGGATCGAGTAGTTCGTGCCACCCGCGATCGCCGTGGTGCTGAAGCTGGTCGAGCTGAACTGTTGTGGCAGCTGAGCCGCGCAATTGCCGACCTTCCCGGACGGATCGCTGCACTCCTGAGGTTGCGCTACAGCGACGGGTACGGCGACCGCAACCCCGACGAGAGGCACCGACAAGGCGGCACTTCGGATGAACATGCGGCGGGACAACGCCCTGCCTGAACGGTCCGTCATGAAGATGTCCTCCTCATCCCCGGCGCGCACCCCACGCTGACCAAAAGACACGTCCATGGATTGTTACCCATGTCGAGGACTTCCAAACGTACTTGCGCTCAGGCCCAGTTCCAGAGGGACATATCGTCGGCTGGGTAGTTCATGCAGATATCGGTGGTGTTGGCGGCCACGCCCTTGTTGTTGAAGAACAGTTTTGCCCAGTTGGGCCAGCGCCAGGCCATGTTTTCGTAGAAGGCGTTGGTGGCCGTGTTCTCGGAGTACTGGCGGCGACCGGCGTAGTCCATCGAGAAGAACCAGTGGATACGGTCCCGGGCGCCTTGTTGATCGGCGGCGGGTTTGTTGTTGTAGTCGATCATGTAGCGCTCGTAGTACACCGGCTCGACGTCACGCGCTGCGGCCATGATCTGCTCAGCGGTGCACGGTGTCTTCAGAATCCGGTTCGGGATCGGATAGTCGTCCGTGGCGTCAGCCGAGGCCGACGGCGCCGCCGCAGTCACGGCGGCAACCACCGCAAGCGTCGCCACCCCACACCGAATTGCCGTGGTGAACATGTTCATCCCTTTCAGTGCGCAGCCGCGGCGCGTTCGAGCACCACACGCTGGTCCGGGCAGTAGTAGTTGATCGCTCCACCGAGGAACTGCCAGGCCTGCTCGGTCGTGGAGTCTTTCGACAACTGATCGGAGACGAATTTCGCCGACTCCTGCGCACCGGTGTCCACTCCACGAGACAACCTTTTGCACGCCAGCTTGCCGATCCAGGCGTTGTAGTCCTTCTGACCGTAGATCCCGTAGGTATGCAGTTCCCGGGAGAAATCCGTGTCAGGATCGGCGTGTGCCGGCGCCGAGATGGCCAGACTGGTTGCACCACAGGCAATCAGGGCAAGGAGAGCACGCTTCATCAGTTCATCACTTCCTGCGGTTCCTGCTGGATCGGGCGCGGCCACTTCGACGGGCGCGGGCGTAGCCGCACCTGTTGCGGCCACCAGAACCACCGGCCGAGCAGGGTGGCGACGGACGGTGTCATCAACGCCCGGATCACGAAGGTGTCGAAGAGCAGGCCGATGCCGATTGTGGTGCCGACCTGGCCGATGACGATCAGGCTGCTGACCGACATCGATGCCATGGTGAAGGCGAACACCAGGCCCGCGGCGGTGACCACGGGGCCGCTGGCGCCCATGGCGCGGATGGTGCCGGTGTGCAACCCGGCGTGGATCTCCTCCTTCATTCTCGACACCAGCAGCAGGTTGTAGTCCGCCCCGACAGCCACCAGGACGATGACCGACATCGGTAGCACCATCCAGTGCAACGGGATGCCGACGAGGTGTTGCCAGAGCATCACTGAGAGCCCGAAGGCGGTGGCCAAGCTGAGTACCACCGTGCCGACGATGACGATTGCCGCGACCATCGCCCGGGTGAGAACCATCATGATGATGAGGATCAACAGCAGCGCGGCGGTGACCGCGATGAGCAGGTCGTAGTCCGCCCCCAGCTGCATGTCGTTGAACATCGCTGCGCTGCCGCCGAAGTAGACCGAGGAGCCTTCCAGCGGCGTGCCCTTGATCGCGGCGGCCGCGGCGGTCTTGAGCGGCTCGGCGCGGGATGTGCCTTCCGGTGTCAACGGGTCACCCTGGTGAATGATGGTGAACCGCACGGCATGCCCATCCGGTGACATCATCAGCTTCATGCCGCGCTTGAAATCGGCGTTCTCAAAGGCTTCCGGCGGCAGATAGAACGAGTCGTCGTTGAGAGCTTTGTCGAATGCCTCGCCCATCGCCGTGCTGTCGTCCTGCTGGGCCATGGTCTGGTCCTGCTGTGCCTTCTGAACCTGATACTGGTTGAGCGTTATCTGCTTCTGGTTCTTCATCGACTGGATCATTTCCGGCATCAACGCGGTCATCTGCAGCGTCAGACCGGCCATGCGGTCCAGGTCGGGCACGATCGCCTGGAAGTCGTCGGACATGGTCGCCAACCCGTCGAGGCTTTCGAAGATCGACCGCATCGACCAGCAGACCGGGATGTCGAAACAGTGTGGCTCCCAGTAGAAGTAGTTGCGTATCGGCCGGAAGAAGTCGTCGAAATCGGCCAGGTGGTTGCGCACCTCCTGCAGGGTCATGGAAGTGTCGCCCATCTTGTCGGCCATGCTTCGCGTGACCTGCGACAGTTCCTGGGTGATCGACTGCATCTTCTCCATCGAGTTGATGGTGTTCTGCATCTCGTTGGCCTGGGCCAGGATGTTGGAGATGACGCGCTGCTGGTAGTCATTGCCCATGAGCTGGCCGACGTTGCCCTGGCTGATCATGTACGGGATCGTCGAATGCTCGATCGGCTTGCCGTCGGGTCGGGTGATGGTCTGCACCTGGGCGATTCCCGATACGTCCGCCAGCGCCTTCGCGATCTTGTCGATCACGAGGAAGTCAGCCGGGTTCCGCATATCGTGGTCGGTCTCGACCATCAGCAGATCCGGATTCATCGTCGCCTCGGAGAAATGCCGGGTCGCGGCCGCGTATCCGACATTGGCCGGGACCTCATCGGGCAGGAAGATCCGGTCGTTGTAGGTCGTGTGGTAGCCGGGCAGTGCGAGCAGGCCGACCAGGCACGCCGCCAGTGCGACGACCAGGAACGCACCGGGCCAGCGGACGGTGGCGGCACCGACGCGCCGCCACCCCCTGGTCTTCGAGACGGTCCTGGGCTCAAGCACTTTGCCGAAGCGACTGGCCACCGAGATGAGCGCGGGGCCCAGCGTCAGGGCCACCACAACGCCGACCGTCATGCCGACGGACAAGGGGTAGCCCATGGTCTGGAAGTAGGGCAACCGGGTGAAGTGCAGGCAGAAGGTGGCTCCCGCGATGGTCATACCGGAAGCCAGCACGACGTGCGCGGTCCCATGGAACATGGTGTAGTACGCCGATTCTCGGTCCTCGCCGGACCGGCGCGCCTCCTGGTATCGGCCGACCAGGAATATCCCGTAGTCGGTCACCGCGGCGATGGCCAGGGTGACGACCATGTTGGTGGCAAAGGTCGTCAGGCCGAACACATTCTGATAGCCCAGGAATGACACCGCACCACGTACGCCCAACAGCCCCATGATGACCAGCCCGAACACCACGAGCGTCGTCGTGACGGAGCGGTATATCACCAACAGCATGACGATGATGACGCCGAACGTCACCAGTTCGATCGTCTGCATGCTCTCGTCGCCGACCTTGTTCTGATCGGTGGTCGTCGCCGCCGCACCGGTCACGTAGGCCTTGACCCCCGGTGGTGCCGGGCGTTTCTCCACGATGTCGCGGACGGTCTCCACCGACTCGTTGGCCAGGGTCTCGCCCTGATCGCCGGCGATGTAAACCTGGGTGTAGGCGGCCTTTCCGTCGACGCTCTGGGCGCCTGCCGAGGTGAACGAGTCGCCCCACAGGTCCTGCACGTGCTGTACGTGTTTGGTATCGGCGCGCAGATCGCGGACCATCTGGTCGTAGAAGTTGTGCGCGTCGGCGCCCAGCTTCTGCTCGCCCTCGAGGACGATCATTACCGAGCTGCTGGTGTTGTATTCCTCGAAGGTGGTGCCAACGCGCTTGGTGGCGATCATCGACGGTGCATCGTTGGGACTCATCGACACCGCGCGCAACTTGCCGACGTCTTCGAGCTGCGGCACAACGGTGTTGAGGACGGCGATGATGGCGATCCAGATCAGGATGATCGGCACTGCGAAGGTGCGGATGAACCGGGGGAGCCATGGGCGTGCCCGGTGCCGGGGGACCGGGATGGCGTCGGTCGGAGGCTCTACGGCCGGCGCGCTCACGCGGACTTCACCAGACAGAAGGTTTGTGCGTTCACGCCGGTGGCGGTCCTTTCATCCTTGACCTCGTCGTCGACGGTGATCCGGCAGGAAATGGCCTGACCGTCGGTTTGGGCGATGACGTTCGGCGCCACCGAGGGGGCCGTCGTGGTCAATGTCAGGGTCCACGGCAGGCTCACGCTTCCGGTGCGCTGCGGCTTGCCGTCGAGATCCTTGTAATTGATCACCGCGGTTCCGCCCGATCCCGAGACCTCATAGGTCACGACCTTGGGAACGAACTTCTCGGCAGTGTCCGCGCCCACCGGCGTCACCAGAACCGGATTGGAGCCGAATACCGACCGCAGCTGCGACACCGTGAGAACACCCACAGCCACGGCAATCACGATCATGACGGGAAGCCAGATACGCATGAATACCTTGGTCATCGCTGCCACTCCCAGGGGGTGAGGAGCGCGACCTCCCACACCTTGCGGTCCGGATCGATCGTTGTCAGTCGAGGCTGCGGCAACCCTGCACGCAGGGGAAACCTATCGACGGAGGTCAATGTGGTGGCCTTTCGGCGTTCGAGACGACCAGGTGCGGTGGGAGGCTAAGTGCTAATGAGACAAGCTAACGGGGGTAAGTGGATGAGGTCAATCCACTTGTGGTGTTAGCGTCATTACACTCGGTCCCATGAGTGCGTGTGAGACGAGCGGTCGACCGTTGCGTAAGGATGCCGAGCGCAATCGGAAACGTGTCCTGGATGCGGCGCGCGACCTGTTCGCGGCGAAGGGTCTGGAGCCCAGCCTGAATGACGTCGCGCACCACGCCGGAGTGGGGGTGGGCACCGTGTACCGGCGCTTCGCCTCGAAGGAGGAACTGCTGGAAGCGATCTTCGTGGACGGTTTGGAACAGCTCGCCGCGCTGGCCGAATCCGCACTGCAGCAAGAAGATTCATGGCAGGGGTTCGCGTGGTACGTCGAGCAGATGTGCGAGATCACCGCGACCGACCGGGGATTGCGGGAGATCGCGTTCAGCAAGGCCTACGGCGGCGACCGCGTTCACGCGGCCCAGGAGCGGCTGGTTCCCGTGCTGACGAGACTTGTTGATCGAGCGCAGAAGGACGGTCATCTGCGTGCGGACCTGTCGCCCACGGACATGCCGATCTTCGGGCTCCTGGCCGGCACCGTCAGCGAATTCTCCTGCCACGTCGACGCCAACCTTTGGCGCCGTTATGTCGCGATCCTCTTGGATGGCATGCGCCACCGCGAGGGCCAAACGCGGGTCCCGGTGAATGCTCTTTGCAACGACGCGCTGGACTTCGCGATGCGAACCTGGGAACCGGCGGGCCCCTGCCGCTGACCGGATCGGCCTCACGCTTGGCGGGGCAGTGGTCACGCGTAGCGACGATAGGTGCTGGGGGACATACCGACCCGGTTCTTGAACGTGGTGGCAAAGTGGCTGGGAGTTGAAAAACCCACAGCCATACTGATTTCCGTGACCGACATGGCCGTGGTGGCCAACAGGGCCTTGGCGCGTTGCATTCGGCGGTCAAGCACGAACTGGTACGGCGTGGTGTGAAAGGTCGCGGTGAAGGCTGCCGACAACTCAGCGACTGTCATGTCGGCGAGTTCGGCGAGACCCGCGATCGAAATCTCCGAGTCAAGGCTGTGTTCCAGATACTCCCTCAGCCTGGCCCGTGTCAGCCCGTCGAGGACTGCGCGACGCTGTGGGCGGGCGCGAGTGTGGGTGAACTGATCGACGAGATGTAGTCGCAACGTTTCGGCGAGCGATTCGGTCAGCAGTCGCGCGGTGACGTCACCACGTCTGCCGACGGCGCTGACGCGTTCGACCAGCTGGTGCACGAGTGGATCGCGATGCCTGGTGCGTGGCGCGAGTTCCCGGTCGGCCAGCACAGCGGTCGGAATGCTGAGTTCACAGAACTGCACGGTGTGTCCCTGGGCCAGCGCGGCATACCGGTGTTCTGCCGGTATCACCCACACATCGCCGACCTGGGGCACGGTTCGGCCCGATGGGCCGCGATCGAACTCGATCTCCATGGACTGCAGCCTGCCGCTGCGGTGCACGACGACGACGTGGTGGGACTCTTCGAAGCACCAGTCGGTCGGCGCTGAGATCTGCTCGGAGACGAACCGGAAGTCGATGCCCCCCGCTGAGGTGGTGGCATTGGACAGCATCGTGCGCGGACTGCGCGCACGTGTTCCATCCCACACCGGTGAAGCCATCACAGACATTCTTGCGTAACGCAAAATCCGGTCGCCCCGGTGGAGATCAGTGGGGCGACCGGATATGCGCATCTCACGCCGCTATTCGTTTGACGCCGCCCCAGAGTAGGGCCGTGGCCGCGTCCGGCGCTTTCAGATTGCCTCCCGCAAACTTGCGAAAACCGTGGAGCCCGGGTCCGGATGGGATCCTGTCAGCGTCGCGGCTGAGCGTCCAGGACCAGTCGGCAACCGGCATGCACATCGCTCCACATCCGGGTGACGGGGTCCGACGCGTTCAGTGCGTGGCGGCTGCTTCCGAGGAGGTGGTCGGCCGCGCCCCGCGCTCTGGCGACGGCTTGCTGATGGGCGCTTCGCGCCGCGGCCGGGTCGGCCAGCCCTACCGACATGGTGACCTGAAGTTTCGCGGCGTCGATGTCGGAGGCCGCCCGGGCCACCTGTGCCGCCGCTTCGTCGGTGACCTGGTCACCGCCGTGTGAGGTGGCCAGCCGTGCGCGTACCTGGTCGACGTGTTTGTGCCATACACCGTCGGCCGACCCCACCACGGCGGCCGCTGCGCCGGCTCCCGCGATCACGGCCATCTGGTCGGGACGGCTGGTGAAGATGTGTCGCTCGTCAACCGGTAGCCGGGAGACCGTCACAGCGCCGATGCCCGCGGCACCGAGACCGCTTCGGCCGGTCGCGGGATCGATGCGGGCTCCGCTACGCGGCACCAGTACCCGGCCACGGTCGGTGGGTAGTAGCAACCAATCAGCGTGTTCGGCTCCGACGACCGTTTCCCATCGACCGGTCAGGTGACCGTCATGAACGGCACTGCCGCCGGCGCGAGGGCTGGTCGCGACCAGGGCATCAGGGGCTGCGCCCCACACCGCGTCGGCCACGTGTTCCGGCAGTCCCGCCACTTCATGGGCGGCCGCATTGAACACGGCAGCCAGCCAGCCGAGGGATCCGTCGCGCTCGGCAAGCTTGTAGACCACCGAGACAAACTCGGTAGCGCCCACGTCGAAGCCACCGTGCCGACGTGGTTGCAGTATCCGGCCGATTGCCGAACCCTGCACTGCTGCAGTCGATTCCGCTGGCATCGCGTCGAGTACGTCGCGCACGACGACGGGCCGGCTGGTCGGCTCAGTCATATCCACTTCCTCGGGTGATGCCGGGTGGTATGCATGATCGTGGCACGAGATGGGCAGCTATGACGGAGAGTACTTCGCAGACCGTGCTCGCCGCGGTCCGATCGTTACTGCCGTCGATCGCCGCCGCGGCGGCCGACGTCGATCGCAACGGATTCGTGGATTCGCGAGTGCTCACGGACCTCCACGACGCAGGGTACTTTTCGTTGTTGCAGCCCAGGCTGTTCGGCGGCGTGGAGGCCGAGCCGGACGAGTACCTGACCGCAACCCGCGAGCTGTCCTCAGCCTGCATGTCCACTGGCTGGTTGGCCGGCTGGCTGGGGGTGAACAACTGGGGGCTCTCCGTACGTGATCAGCGTGTACTACAGGAAATCTGGGGATCTGACGCCCGCGCCCTGCTGTGTTCGTCGTACGCACCGACCGGACGGCTCGAACGGGCCGACGGCGGGTTCTGGCTGTCCGGTCGGTGGAGCCGGTGCACCGGCGCCCACCACGCGGCCTGGCTGAGCGCCGCCGCATTACGCGTCGGGCCCGACGGCGCTGCCCAGGACTTCATGGCCGTTCTCGTGCCGCGCACCGACTATGTTGTCGAGCCGATCTGGAACGGGCTGGGATTACGGGGAATCGGCGCCGACGATGTCGTCGTCTCCAGGGCGTTCGTGCCCGAGCACCGCGCGTTCAGCTGGCTCGATCTGAGGCTGGACAGCAGCGTGCCTGCGCTGGACCGGCTTCCGCAACCGACGCTGTACACGCTGGCTGGGACCATGCCGCTGATCGGCGCGGCGCAGCGCCTGCTGGCGGCGCAGCTACCAGAAGCGACGACCGCACTGGCCATGGCCCGCACCGACGTCGACCTGTCGGTGCTCCAGATCCGCCGCAACGTGGGTGATCTCATGGAATGCGTTCGCGCAGAGGCATATCCGGACGCCGAGTTGATGCTGCGAACGCGTCGGGACCAGGTGATGGCATGCGAGCGCGCGGTGCAGGCCATCGAGGTGGTGCTACAGAGCCAGGCCTACGACCCTGATGAGAATCTGCGGGAACGTGTGTGGCGCGACGTGCAGACCGCCCGCATGCATGTCGCGAGCAATGTCGAGCAGGTGCTGTCGGTGGCGGGCAGGTTTGCGTTCGGCCTCGATGTCGACCATCTGATCTGGTGACTACACCCAGTCGTCGGAGGACAACGTCCGAAGCACCCGCGAGAGCATATCGTCGGTGACAGTCACCGGGTCGGCCTGATTGCGTACCGCGCCGGACTCCGTACTGCCGACGTGCTCCGATATGCCCCGTGCCGCGCGCGTGAGGAACGGCGCCAGCCGCTGCAGCCGATGGATGGGAACCGCGCCGGTCAGCGACAGCCCCGCCAACTGACGGTCGGCAAGTCGGATCGGCGCCGCGACACTGGACAACCCGACCGCAAGCTCCTGGTCGTCATAGGCCAACCCGTGCCGCGACCGGATCCGCGCCAGCTCCTGATGCAAGGTGGGCAGGTCGCCGATCGTTGCCGGTGTGCATTTACGGAGTGGGTCTGCGACGACCGTGTCCACTTCCTCGGCGGGCAGCAGTGCCAACATCGCCTTTCCCAATGCGCTGGCATGCGCGGGTGTGCGCCCCGCGACGCGCGTCGGCACCACGGTGTCGTCACCGCCCGACACCTTGTCGAGGTAGACCACATCGGCGCCGAGCAGCACCCCCAGGTGCACCACGAGCGCGGTATCGGCGTGAAGCCGGCCGAGCACACGGGACGCCACGCCGCGCAACTGCGAATGGTCGACCATGCGGTTCACGGGCATGGGTGAGGCGGCCAGGCGGTAACCGTCCGGACGGTGTTGCAGCAGGTCCGCCGCGTGAAGCTGGGTGAGTATGCGATGAACGGATGAGCGGGGCAGTCCGGTGCGGGTGACCACCTGGTCGAGTCGCAGCAGCGTGCCGGGCTCGTCGAACGAGTTCATGATCAGCGCGACCCGGGCCACCATCGATGTCGCGACATCAGATGCGCTACCACTGGCAGACCGCTGCAAGACCGCCTCCACAGGTCGACTCCACCGACACCATCTCACACCACGACCGGCCCCTCCACCTGCAGTGAAGGGACCGGTCGTGGAATTCCGCGTCGCTAGCTCACGCGGCATCCCGTTGTGAACTGCCGGTGTCGCCCGCGCCGCCGGCGCCGGCGGACTTGGTGGTGTCCGATTTGTCAGTGTCGCCGGGTTTGGTGGTCTTGGCGCCGGTGAGCTTCTTGACCGTGTCCCCGAGCTTCTGCACAGCGGTCGCGACGTTATCGCTCATATCCTTCACCGCTTCCTGCACCCGTCGGCCAGGCGCAACAGAGCTGGTCGCCGGCTTGCCGGGCGCCGCCTTGTTGCCATTGGTCAGATCGGTCGCACCGTTGGCCGTCGTATCCGCCTTGATCGGCGACGTCTTGGACACCGCGAGTGCCTTCGACTTCCGGTCGATGCTCGGCGTGGGGTCTGTCACCGGGGCCTTCAGTTCCTGCACGGCGTCGGCCTCCGGCTTGACCGCCGGAACGTCGGACGATGACGGTGCCTGCGAATCCGGAATCGCCTGGTCGATTTCGTGGATGACCTTGGCGGTCACCGCACGCCGGAACTTGACGACCGAGTAGCTGGCGTCGGCGATACTGCGGTTGACCGCGGTCGCAATCGTCGCGAGGTCCCGCGTCGCGAACGCGTCGGTGACCTGCTGCGCGGCAGCCGCGAGCTGCCGCTTCAACGTGCGGGCCTGGAGCTTCACCTCTGCGCCGAGCGTGGGCTCGGGGGCGAACTCTTTGCCGTTCCAGTTCACCAATGTCCAGCCGTCCTCGTTGTTGCCCTCGACGACGACGTAATCGGTGTTGTCCAACTGGGCGGTCTGCAGCAGCTGGAGCTTCTCCATCACGGTGAGGTTCTGCACATTCATCATCGTCCAGAACATGATGGTGCCGCCGTGCGAGAACACGACCGCGTTGCGATCGCCGTTGTCATAGATGGTCTGCAGCGCACCGTCGACTCGGGCGTCGAACGCGTACCCGTCGAGGTTGGTACCCGGCATCTTCGTACCTTTGTTGAAATACTCCACCGGTATCTGTGGGATGACGCCCGGAAACGTCCACCCGATCGGATACAGCCCGTATCCGCCCGCGGCGTCAGCCTCCGGTGTCCCCTCGAAGACACCCGCCTCGATCTCCTGCAGTCCGGGCAGCACCTGAATGGGCAGGCCCAGATATTGCGACATCGGTGCTGCCGTCAGCTGCGTCCGCACCATCGTCGATGCATAGATGGCGTCGTAGTTGTTGTCGCCCAACAGGTCGGCGACGTCCTTGGCCTGTTGCTGGCCCTTCGAGGTGAGAACCGGGCCGGGTGTCGAGGTGTCGATCAAACCGGAGGCGTTGCCTGCCGATTCGGCGTGACGCACGAACGTCACCCTCATCAGTTCGGCCGCAGCGGCCGGAATCGCGGCTGCCATGAGAAGCGCGAACGAGGCCAGGGCGACACCGAGGTATCTCCACGCCGCACCACGGCGCCGGCGACCCACCGGGCCGATGTCAGATGCGTCGGGATGAGAAGGATCATTCATTGAACACTTCCTGTTCGTTCGTGCGGACAGCTGAAGGTGAACTCACCGTGGCTCCACGGACAAGGTCCAGTCCCGGTCACCGAGACTTGGGCCGCGCTCGGCAGCGCGGTCTGGTCGTTTGCGAGGGCTACCCTGTTCGCGGTCGAAAGGGGATATGCATGGCCAGGACTTCAAGCGACACCGACATCCGAGCTGCGCTGGACAGTTCCCAAGCCGCGGCCCAGTGGCTGAAATCCGTACCGATTGCGGTCGAACGCAGCAGCCAGCTGGCCAGGTTGTCGCGCGAGGAACTGCGCCGGCTCGGTGAGACGCTCGATGCTGATGGTGCGGTCGAGTTGTTCGAGTCGGTTGATGACGACCTGGCCGGCAGATCCCTGGATGCGATGGCGCCGACCGACGCGGCCCGGTTGCTGGATGCCCTCGACACCGACCATGCCGCCGATGTCCTGCGGGAAATCAAGAACGCGTTCCGCGAGGAGGTGCTCTCAGCGATGCCGCCCGAACGCGCCATCGCGTTGCGGGGCCTGCTGACCTGGCCCGAGGACTCCGTTGCGGCCCACATGATTCCCGAGGCGCTCACTGTGCGTCCCGGGATGACCGTGGCCGAGGCGGTGGCCGTATTGCGTACGGATGCGACGACGCTTCGCAGCGACTCCCGTTCGGGCGCATATGTTTACGTCACCGACCCCGATCTGCATCTGCTCGGCGTCATCGCGTTCCGTGACCTGGTGCTCGCCGACGCCGGGCAGACGGTCTCGCCGCTGATGAACGAGGACATACTCTCGGTTTCCCCGCTGACGGACCAGGAGGACGCCGCGCTGGCGCTGATGGATTACAACCTGGTGGCGGTGCCTGTCGTCGACTCTGACGGTCGGCTGCTGGGGATCCTCACCGAGAACACCGCCGGCGACATCGCAGAGGAGGAAGCCACCGAAGACGCTGAGCGCCAGGGTGGTTCGGAGCCCTTGGAGGTGCCGTACCTGCGTGCATCGCCGTGGCTGTTGTGGCGCAAGCGCATCGGTTGGCTGCTGTTGCTGTTCGTGGCCGAGGCCTACACCGGAACGGTGTTGAGAGCCTTCGAGGACGAAATGGAGGCAGTGGTGGCGCTGGCCTTCTTCATCCCGTTGCTGATCGGGACGGGCGGTAACACCGGCACCCAGATCACCACCACGTTGGTGCGTGCGATGGCGACCGGTCAGGTGCGGCTGCGCGACGTGCCCGCGGTGCTGGCCAAGGAGCTGTCGACGGGGGTGTTGATCGCGTTGACCATGGCCACTGCGGCGATCATTCGGGCGTGGACCCTGGGTGTCGGCGCGGAGGTGACGCTCACCGTGTCCCTCACCGTGGGCGCGATCGTGCTGTGGTCGGCGTTCGTCGCATCGATTCTGCCGCCGGTGCTCAAGAAGCTGCGGATCGACCCGGCGGTGGTGTCAGCCCCGCTGATCGCGACGATCGTCGACGGCACCGGGCTGATGATCTACTTCTGGATCGCACACCTGACCCTGTCGCAGCTGCAAGGGCTGTGACGGTGTCCCTCAGCTGTTCGCGCGGAGCGCCTGCGCAAGGGCATCGAGTGTCACGTCGACGATGACCCGCAGCTGAGCCGGGCTCGTCCCGCTTCTGCTCATGACGGCAAGGGCATGGTTCACGGCAGCAACGTGGTGGGCGAAATTCTGGGCAACGGGGTCGGGCAGGCCGCCGGCCCGCAGTGCGGCGTGTAGCCGGGCCTGCTGGAGGCTGACCGCCTCCTGAGCGCGGTCGACGACGTTCGGGCTCAGGACCGGCGTCGCCATGACCGTCTGGGCTACCAGGCATCCGTCGGGCACGTCAGGGTCTGCGATGCGTTCGAGGGTGACCTCGAAGAACGCACGTAACGCGGCGAGTGGTTGATGGGCGGCGTCGGACAACGCGGTGTCGTACCGCTCTCCGTAGCGCGTGGAGTACCGCTGCAGGCACCGCGTGAAAAGCGAGTCTTTGTCACCAAAGGACGAGTAGATGGAACTGCGGTTGAGCCCGGTTGCCCGGGACAAGTCGTCCACCGAGGTATCGGCGTAGCCGGACCGCCAGAACTGAACCATCGCGGCATCGAGGGCCGTGTCGACGTCGAACTGCTTCTTACCTGCCATGCCACATACTATCTTGAACTAATTGGTTCAAGATGGTTAGGCTGGCAGCGGGCGGTGTTTCGGCGCCCACATCGATGGAGGTAAACATGACCGACCGTGCATCTCTCATAGCCGTCTGCGACAACCCGGTGCCCGAGCTGCCACTGCAGCACCTGGCCGGGTTCAGCCACCGTTGGGTCGACGCGGACGGGGTCCGCGTTCATACCGTCGAGGGCGGTACGCCGGGCGGTCCGGTCATCGTGCTGCTCGCCGGATTCCCGCAGACCTGGTGGGCATGGCGAAAGGTGATGGCAGGTCTGGCCGACCGGTTCCATGTCATCGCCGTCGACCTACCCGGCCAAGGCCACTCCGAACGCCCGGACGGGCACTACGACACGCACACGGTCGCCGAGTACGTTCACGCGGCGGTGAAAGCACTTGGGGCTCCGGCATACTGGCTGGCCGCCCATGACATCGGCGCGTGGGTCGGCTTCTCTCTCGCGCTGAAACACGAGAGCGAATTGAATGGGGTTGCCCTGCTCGACGCAGGGATACCGGGCATCACACTTCCCGCCGCGATCCCTACCGATCCCGCGCAAGCATGGAAGACATGGCATTTCGCATTCCATCTGGTGCCTGACTTGCCCGAGACCCTGCTCGCAGGCCGCGAACGCGAGTACACCAGCTGGTTCCTGAAGACCAAGACGTATTCCGCCGACACCTTCGACGACGCCGAGATCGACGGATACGCCGCGGCCCTGGCCGCCGACGGCGGACTCCGCGCCGCCCTGGCCTACTACCGCGACGCCGCGGAATCGGCGCAGAAGAACCACGAAATCCTCGAACAGAAACACCTGACGCTGCCGGTTCTCGGGATCTCCGGCAGCGACGGCTCCATCCCCGACATGGCCGCATCCCTCAGGCCGTGGGCCGACAACGTCACCGGGGTCATCGTGCCGGCGGCGGGGCACTTCATCCCGGACGAACAACCCGACGCCGTCGCCGCCGCGCTGGGCGGTTTCATCGACGCCGAGGTCGCCCTGTCCTCATCGCAAGGCCTGTGAGGCTCACACCTGTGCACCGGAGAGTCGGCGTAGTTGTGCCGACGCCACGGACAGCACCGCCAGATCGGGGTCCTCGGTGTTGAGGAATTCTTCCAGCGTCCGCCTGGCCCGGTCCAGACGCGGCCGGTTGTAGGCCTCGAATTCTTCGATGGTGTCGGCAACATCGGCGGGTGATGCGACCCGCCTGCTCACATCGAGGGTCAGATCGCGCAGGGAGCGGTAGAGGTCTTCGCGCAGCGCCACCCTCGCCAGCGAGTGCCACCGCGCCCCACGGGGCAGAGATGAGACGGCCAGCAGCAGGCTGTCCACTCCGAGGTGATCGGACAGTTCGAAGTAGATTCCGGCCAGTTGCGTGGCGTCCTCGCCGTGGAGGTGGGCGATCTCGATGATATCGAGAAGGCTGAATGCGTAGAGGGATTCGCTGATGTATCCGGCGATGGTGGCCGGTACGCCGCGCTCGGCAAGGTCGTTTCGGGTGTTGGCTACGGCGGCGCGTTCGTTGCCGCGCAGCATCGTCGCGAGCTGACCTCGCAGTGCTGCGATCCCGTGACCGAACCGGATGATCTCCGCGTCGACGTCCAGCGGTTGCGGACGGTTGAGCAGAAACCAGCGTGAGGCCCTGTCGAGGAGTCGTCGCCCTTCGATGATCAGGGTGTTGGTGAGCGCCGGCGAGAGACCTGCGGCGTGGATGTCGGACCACAGGGTGTCCAGGGCGAAGACATCGGAGACGATGGCGTGCGCACGGACGATATCGCTTGCCGTGGCACCGGTTTCGTCGGCCAGCCGGTACGCATAGGTCAGGCCCGAGGTCGCCAGCACCCGGTTGACGAGCGAGGTGGTGATGATCTCGCGCCGCAGCGGATGGTCGGGCAAGGGTTCGCCCAGACGACGCCGCAACGTCGGGGGGAAGTACGTGGACACCGTCGCCGCGAAATACGGGTCGTCGAACGTTTCGCTGTCCAGCAGGTCAGCTTTCAGATCGAGTTTGACATGCGCCATCAACGTGGCCAACTGTGGTGCGGTCAGTCCGCGACCGGACTTTGTCAGGTCGGTGAAGCCGGCGGGGCTCGGCAGGTTCTCCCGCTCGCGATGCAGGCCCCGACGTCGCTCGAGGTCGCCTGTCATGCGGGCGTGTACATCGACCATCTGGGCGGCATTGAACCGTGCGTCACTGAGCAGCCGGTTGTGCGCCACATTGTTGGCCAGGACGAGATGGGTTACCTCGTCGGTCATGTCGGCGAGCAACTGGTTGCGCGCATGGTGAGACATCGGCACCGCCTGGGCAGCCGCATCGAGCAGCACCTTGATGTTGACCTCATGGTCGGAGCAGTCGACGCCTGCGGCGTTATCGATGGCGTCGGTGTTGATCAGACCGCCACGGCGGGCGAATTCGATACGGGCGCGGGGTGAGACGCCGAGGTTGCCACCCTCGACGATCACCCGGGCCCGCACCCCGTCGGCGTCGACGCGAACGGCATCGTTGACCTTGTCGGCGACGTCGGCATGCTGTTCATCGGAGGCCTTGATGTAGGTGCCGACACCGCCGTTGAACAGCAGATCGACAGGGGCCCGCAGAATGTGGCTGATCAGCTGATTCGGTGTGACGGTCCGGTCGGTATCCGCCAGGCCGAGGGCGGCGCGCACCTGTGGTGTCGTGGAGATGGTCTTGGCGGTCCGGGACCACACGCCGCCGCCTTCGCTGATCAGCGCGCGGTCGTAATCGTCCCAGCATGATTGGGGCTGGTCGAACAACCGGCGTCGCTCGGCGTACGCCTGCTCGGCATCGGGTCGGGGATCGATGAAGATGTGACGGTGGTCGAAGGCGGCGACGAGTGTCAGACCCCGGCGCAGCAGCATGCCGTTACCGAACACGTCACCGCTCATATCGCCGACGCCGACGGCCGTGAAACGGTCCGTGTCGCTGGCTATTCCGAGTTCGGCGAGATGGGTGTCCCCGCTGACCCAGGCGCCCCGTGCAGTGATGGCCATGGCCTTGTGGTCATAGCCCGCCGAGCCTCCCGAGGCGAATGCGTCGCCCAGCCAGTAGCCGCGCCGCAGCGCCACGGCGTTGGCACTGTCGGAGAATCTCGCGGTCCCTTTGTCGGCGGCCACCACCAGGTACGGATCTGACCCGTCGTGGCAGACCACACCGCCGTAGCCGGGTTGATCATCGGAGCGGGCCGTGTTGTCGACGACGTCGAGCAGCGCTGCGATGAACTGGGTATAGCAGCGGAGTGCTCTGGCGTGCGCGGTCTCACCGGATCCACCCGATTTGACGACGAAAACCCCTTTGGCGCCGGCCGGAACGATCATCGCGTTCTTCACTGCCTGAGCCTTGACGAGTCCGAGGACCTCGGTGCGGTAGTCGTCGTGTCGGTCCGACCAGCGCAGGCCGCCGCGCGCGACGAGCCCGAATCGAAGATGCAGACCCTCGAATTCCGGGGCGTACACGAAGATCTCGGACACCGGCCGTGGGTGGGGCAGTTCTTCGATCTGCTGTGCGTGCAGTTTGTGCACCAGATACGGCGTAGCGGCGCTCAAGGCGCCGGGGGCGCAGGCATTTGTGCGGACCGTGGCGTTGATGAGGCCGCGGTACGCCCGAAGGATGCGGTCGGCGTCGATATGCAGGACCTCGTCGATCTGCGCGTCCAGGTGTGCTTCGGCCTCAGCGATGCGGGCGACGCGTTTGGGGCTGCCGGCAGGCTGCTCCGTGTGGTCGAAGCGGGCTTCGAACAGCGCCACCAGGGCTTGCGTAGCCGCGGGGTTGTCCAACAGCACTCGCTGGATACGGCCTTGGCCGTACGGCAGCGGCAGCTGGCGCAGATAGCGACTGTAGCTGCGGAGCACGCAGACCTGACGCCAGTCCAGGGCGGCACGCAGGATCAGCGCGTTGAACCCGTCGGCTTCCGCGCGTCCGGCCCAGATTGCCTGGAACGTATCGCAGATGCGGGTTTCGGTGTCAGTGCGCCCGCGGGCAAGCTCGTCGGCGGCATCGCTTCCGGCCTGGAGCACCAGGTGATAGAGGTGGCACACGCGCTCGCCGGCGGGCGCCCAGGTGTCCGTCTGCTCCTGGAGTACTTCGAGATCCATGCTCTGCAGCGCGGGCAGCATCCTGCGCAGCGGTACCGGATGGGCTGCGGCCAGCGCGAGTCGCAGCCGGCCGTCATCCTCGGCGCGCTCCAGGCTGACCATGACGGCATCGCCGGTCAGGCTCTCGAGTTGCACAGGGTCGAGGGGCGCGGGGTGGGAGCGGCGGTGAGCAACAGCGTTGGTGCTCGACGCGTTCACGGTGATTTCCTCCATTGACGTCGGGACGATGGCCTAAGCCTGGGGTCGCCGACGAGGCAGGCGAGCGCTCAACATGTAAGTGATCTTGTGACGGTTCTTACACTCTGTACCGGCCGATTTAGGCGATCCGGGACCGGCGACCATAATTTGCCGAATGCACACGAAGGCGGATCTGACCCAGGCCGCTGTCTTCGCCGCACTGATCGCCGCCCTCGGCCTTCCCGGCACCATGACGATCGGTCCCACCGGGGTCCCGATCACACTGCAGACGCTCGGAGTGATGCTGGCCGGGTCGATCCTCGGCGCTCGCAAGGGGGCATTCGCCGTCGGACTGTTCGCGATCCTGGCGCTGGCCGGTCTGCCCATCCTGGCCGGCGGCCGCACGGGGTTGGTGTCGCTGGCCTCGCCGACCGCCGGGTTCTTTGTCGGCTGGCTGCCCGCGGTGCTGCTGATCGGCGCCTGCACGGCGGTGATGATGCCCCGGTATTCGGTCCTGTGGGGAATCGTGATCAACGTGGTCGGCGGCATGGCGGTGATCTACGTCTTCGGCACGATCGGGTTGATGTTGCGGACCGACATGTCCTGGTGGGCCGCGCTGTCGACGAACGGAATCTATGTGGTCGGCGACATCGCCAAAGCAGTGATGACCGCGTTTGTGGCCGCGCAGGTGCACCGCGCGCGGCCTGGTCTCATCGCGCCGTGGCGATGGCGCCGTGCCGGTGTGGCCGATGGCTGACGACGAGCAGGCCGGCGTCGTCTTCGACGGCGTCACGCACGCATTCGGGGAACGCCCGGTGCTACGCGACATTTCGCTCACCCTCACCGAGCGCCGGATCGGTGTCCTCGGCGCGAACGGCAGCGGCAAGTCGACGCTTGCGCGCATGGTCAACGGGCTGGTGCTCCCCGATCGCGGTGCAGTGCGCGTCCACGGCCTCGATACCCGGCGATCCGTCCGCAAGGTCCGCCGCAACGTCGGCTTCGTCTTCACCGACCCGGATCGTCAGATCCTGATGCCGACCGTCGCCGAGGACATCGAACTCTCGTTGTCGCGTCACGGCCTGAGCCGCGACGAGCGCACCGATCGCACGCGTCGGGTGCTGGACCGGTTCGGCCTGACCGATCATGCGGATCATCCGGCGCATCTGCTCTCGGGTGGTCAGAAACAGTTGCTGGCGTTGGCGACGGTCCTGGTCACCGAACCGGGCATCGTGGTGGCCGATGAACCGACGACGCTGCTCGACGTGCGCAACTCCCGGATGCTGCGCACGGCCTTCGCGACGCTGGACAACCAGCTCATCGTGGTGACCCATGACCTGGACCTGGTCGAGGACTTCGACCGTGTCATCGTCCTCGAAGAGGGAAAGATCGCAGCAGACGATGCGCCGTCGGCCGCTCTCTCGGCCTACCGAAGGCTCATGGCATGACCGTGCTGGGGGTTTATCAACCGGGAAGCTCTCTGCTGCACCGGATGCCGGCCGGGGTCAAACTGCTGGCGCTGGGTGCGGTGATCGCGGTGATGTCCGTCTTGGTCGACTCGCCCACCCGGCTCGGTGTGGCCGCCGTGGGTGTCGTGGCGATCATCGCCGTCGCGCGCCTCGGTGCCCGCAGCGTCGTCACCCAGCTGCGCCCGGTGCTCTGGGTGGTCTTGTTCATCTTCGGTTTCCAATTGCTGTTCACCGATTGGCACCGCGCGCTCGTGGTGTGCGGAACGCTGTTGCTGTCGGTGGCGCTGGCAGCGGTGGTCACCTCGACCACCCGCACCACCGACATGCTGGCGGCGATGACCCGGGGCATGCGGCCGCTGGCCAGGGTCGGCGTCCCCGTCGAACAGGTCGCCATGGCACTGGCCCTGGCCATCCGGTCGATCCCCCTGATGATCGAGACTGTGCGCCAGGTCGAGGAGGCCCGCCGCGCAAGGGGTTTGCGCTTCTCACCCCGCATCGTGGTCACGCCCGTGGTGGTCAACGCGCTGCGTACCGCCGACGGCTTCGCCGAGGCGCTCAGCGCCCGCGGTCTGGACTGAGCACCCGCATTACCGAATCGACAAGCCGGTGATGGCCCGCGATATCACCAGCCGCTGAATCTCGCTGGTGCCCTCGAAGATCGTGAAGATCTTTGCGTCGCGGTGCATCCGCTCGACCGGATAGTCGCGGGTGTACCCGTTGCCACCGAGGATCTGGATCGCCTCATCGGTGACGTACACCGCGGTCTCGCTGGCCACGAGTTTGGCCATCGAGCCTTCCGCGTTGTCGAAGCTCTGGTTATTACGCGCCATCCACCCGGCCCGCCACACCAGTAGCCGGGCCGCGTCGATCCGGCTCTTCATGTCGGCGAGTTTGAAGGCAACGGCTTGGAACTCACCGATCTTGCGGCCGAATTGTTCGCGCTGGCAGGCATAGTCGAGGGCGTACTCGTAGGCGGCGCGGGCCACACCGATGGCCATGGCGCCGACGCTGGGGCGCGTGCGTTCGAAGGTCTTCATCGCAGCCTGGCCGCCGGTCGCGGCGCCGGACTTGACGCGCGCGATCCGGTCCTCGAATTTCTCCCTGCCGCCGAGGATCAGGTCCTCGGACAGGCGCACGTTGTCCAGCACGACTTCGGCGGTGTGCGAGGCGCGGATGCCGTGCTTCTTGAATTTCTGCCCTTGCACGAGACCGTGGGTGTCGGGCGGGATGATGAATGTCGCCTGCCCGCGTGAGCCGAGTTCGGGATAGACCGACGCGACCACGATGTGCACGTTGGCGATTCCGCCGTTGGTGGCCCAGGTTTTGGTGCCGTTGAGCACCCATTCGCGGGTCGCCTCGTCATACCGCGCCCTGGTGCGGATGGCGCCTACGTCAGACCCCGCGTCGGGCTCCGAGGAGCAGAAGGCGCCCAGCTTGGGCTCGCCGGCTGTCCCGAACATTTCCGGCAGCCAGCGGCCCAGTTGCTCGGGAGTTCCGTTGCCTGCCAGGGCAGCTGCGGCCAGGCCAGTGCCCAGGATCGACAGCGCGATGCCCGCGTCACCCCAGAACAGCTCCTCGAACACCGTGAGCATGCCCAGTCCGGTCGGTTCGGCGGCCTGCTGCGCGAACAGTTCGGGGGAGTAGAGGCCCACCTTGGCGGCCTCCTGGATGACGGGCCAGGGGGTTTCCTCGCGCTCGTCCCATTCGGACGCTGCCGGGCGGACGACTTCGGCCGCGAATCGGTGCACCCAGTCGCGCACCTCGATGACGTCGTCGCTCAGTTGTAGTGAGAAGGTCACTTCGCTCCTGAAATAGATTGGTGATCAGTGGGTTTCAGTCTGGTGGTGGAGAACGCTGACCGTCTGCAGGACCCAGGCCTCGAAGAAGCGGTCGTCGTCGACATTGCCGGGCGACCGGCCGGTCAGGGCCCGCAACGTGGCGGCGTACGACAGGGAGGCGATCGCGACCGCGGCCGTCGCCTCGGGATCGGGAATGTGGGTGCGGCCGGCACGATTGGACGCGGTGAGCTCGTCGGCGAACCGTTGGTAGGCGTTGTCGGTGATGACCTGCCAACTCTTGTGGTCGAGTTCGCCGAGTTCATCAGGCTCGCGCATCATGACCCGGATCAACTCTTCACTTTGGGTGAGGTTGTTCCAGATCAGCTCGCCGGCGGTGCGGACCGCCTGTTCGACGGTCTGCACCTTCTCGGAGTCGTACTGCTCGCGGGCCGTCACGATGCTGTCGATCCGATGGGTCACCGCTGCTTCGAGCAGCTCACGCTTGGAGCCGAAATGCTTGTAGAGGGCGCCGGATCCCGGCGCGAGACCGGAAGCCAGCTGGATCTCGGCCACCGATGTCGCCGCGTAGCCCTTGGCGGCGAAGAGCTTCAGCGCAGCGGCCAGGAGGCGCTCGCGCCCCGAGGCGGACATAGGTGAGAGAGTATTCACTCACCAATGGGTTGGCAAGACTTCCAGGTCTAGTTCATCTACGTCTTGTTCATCCGCCACCCGGCCAACGCGATCGCGACGCCGATCAGCAGGATGATCGGGCCGAGGATCGACCAGGTGGTGGTGTTGCTCATCGGGCTTCCGCCGACGAACCCGAACCCCTGCAACGCGAACAGGAGTCCGGAAAGGCCGACGAACACACCCACGATGCCGAGCACAACAGCAATGACAGTGCGCATCCCTCGACGGTAGCCCCAGTCAGCCGCGTTTGGGTCGGGCACCTCGGCCGTGGGCGATGTCGGCGCGCTGAGGATCCCAGCGGTTACGGAACACCACGTCGGTGATGGGGCGCCGGCGAACGGGACCATGGTGCCCACGCGGCCAGCCGATCACCGCATGCCCGGCCAGGAACCACTCGTCCGGAATGCCGATCGCGTCGCGGAGTACCTGCTCACCGCCGTAGGACGCCCAACTGGTGAAGCAGGCACCCAATCCGTGGGCGCGGGCCGCGAGATAGAAGTTCTGCATGGCGGGATAGATCGATCCGCCCTGCAGATACTCGGATGCGAACTCAGTCTTGTACGCGGTGAACAAGATTGACGTGTACTGACCGGCGCGATCGTGCAGTTCGTAGGTGGCGCGGTTGTTGCGCGCCGCGCGGCTCTGATCATCGTCGGTCGGCCTGCTCATACCGTAGATCGATTCGATTTTCTCCAGCGCCATCCTGGCCGCTTCGGCGACCGCGCGGCGTTGTTCGGGCGCGTCGAGCACGATGAAGCGCCACAGCTGCGCGTTCGCACCGTTGGGCGCCCACGTCGCCGCCTCGAGGCAGTCGTCGAGCGTCGCGTCATCGATCGGCTCGTCGGTGAATCGGCGGATCGATCGGGCGGTGGACAGCACTTCCCAGACGTCGTTGGTCGGATCCGGCATGTCATTGGTGTACTCGACACACACGCGCATGTCGAGGGCTTTCGCGGCCTACCACATGGCACCGACAGATTGTGCTTCTCGCATGGCTGCGGCGGCCGGGTTATCCACAATCGTTGTTTCATCCCCATATTGCGCGGTGTGGGTTCGGCGGGCCTGTTTTCGGTGCGGCTGTTGGATAGCGTTGCGGTATGGGGCAATACATCACCGGTGCGGTAGCGCGCGAGAAGTTCTGCGCGCTCGCTGATCAGGTGGATGCTGCCTACGAAGAGATGCGGGAGTTGTGCTCCGATGAGGTGGGCAATGCGTTCCGCGTCGAATTGGCCGAACGGCTGGAGGCACAGGAGCGGACCAACCGCGGCCTTATGTACCGGGTGTTCGGCGAGATGGCCGACCCGCCCGACGAGGTGGGCGTGGCCCCTGTCCTCGCCGACCGGCTGTGGGCACGCCTGCGCATCCCGCCCAAGGAGATCAAGCGCCGCATGAAGATGGCCGCGCGGCTGCGTCCGCGTAGGCAACTGGTCGGCCCGCCGGCTCCGCCCGAGCTTCCGCTGGTCGCCGAGGGCCTCGAATCCGGCACGCTCGGTGAGGATCACCTGGCCGTGATCTGCCGGGCGATGGATCGGCTGCCCTCGTGTGTGTCCACCGCGGATCGAGCTGACGTGGAAGCCAGTCTGGTGGGTGAGGCCGCCAAGAATGACGCCGAGATCGTCAAGGCCGCCGGTCAGCACATCGACGAGATCTTCAATCCCGACGGCGTTTACGACGAATCCGACCGGGCCCGTCGCCGCGGAGTACAGCTCGGCCCGCAAGGCCCGGACGGAATGTCGCGGGTATGGGGGTGGATTGACCCGGAGACCCGCTGCTATGTCGAGGCGTCCACCGCCGCTGTGCGGCCCGGTCGACACCTGCCCGATGGCACGTTGGCCGAGGTGCGTGACGAGCGCACCGCCTCACAGCGCTGCCACGACGGGATCAAGCTCGGTCTGAAAGCCGGCCTCGCCTCCGGCGAGTTGGGTCGACACCGTGGCCACCCGGTCACGGTGATCGTCCGGACCACCTTGGCTGAACTCGATCAGGCCGCCCACGCCGTCACCAATGCAGACATACCGATGCCACCGCCGGCCCGCACCGGCGGTGACACTGCGCTGCCGATGCGCGACCTGATCAGGATGGCGGCCGACGGCGCCATCCACTATCTGGCGGTGTTCGAGAACCACACCGAGCGGCCCCTGTATCTCGGTCGCCAAAAGCGGATCGCCACTGTGGACCAGCGCATCATCTGCTACGCCCGCGACGGCGGTTGCACGCGGCCAAATTGTCGGGAACCCGGTTATCACAGCGAGGTTCACCACAGTCCCGACTGGACTCCGGACGGCGCCACCGATGCGGACAAGCTGTTCTTCGCGTGTGGGCCCGACCATGCGCGGGTCACTGACGGTCACCTCCGCACCGTGGTCAGCGAGACCGGGCGGCTCGCCTGGACCGACGGCACCACGCCACCTGCTATCAACCACGCCCATCACCCGGACGAGCTGCTGCGCGGAGACTCGGACCCGCCTGGCGGTCGGGTTTGAATGCGCGCTGAGCCCCCCGCGCGCTGAGCTTAGGTCTGAATCACTTCGACCTCGGCGGCACGCAGCTGTTCCTGCCACTCGTCGCTGAGTTGATTGGTTACCAGCACATCGATTTCGGACCAGCCCAGTGTTCCGGCGCGGGAACGGTGCCCGATCTTCGCGCCGTCGGCGAGCACCACGACGCGTCGGCCCTGCCGGGCCATCGCTGCGGCGACCTCGGCATCGGGCAGGCCGTTGAAGCGCGCCCCCAGTTCGGGATCGAGCCCGTCGCAACCGAGAAAAGTGGTGTCGACGGTCAACTGAGACAGCGCTGCAGTGGCCAGCGGGCCGACGGTGCCGAACGAGGAACCCCGCAGCGCGCCACCGATCACGACCACCTCGAGCACCGACAGGCTGGCCAATCGTTCGCCGATGTTGAGCCCGGTGGTGGCCACCCACAGTGGTTGCGCCTGGGAGACCAGCTCCTCGGCCAGGGCTAGTGTGGTGCTGCCGTCGTTGAGCAGTAGCGACGACCGCGGCTCGACAAGCCCGGCCGCGGCCAGTGCGATCGCACCTTTCTCCCGGGCGTTCCGCATGCGGCGTAACTCGAACGCTTCGTCCAGCGTGCTCGATGCCGAGGTCAGCGACGCACCGCCGCGGACACGCTTGATGAGACCGCGCTTTTCCAGCAGTGCCAGATCGCGGCGGATGGTGGGCGCGCTGGCGTTGGTCGCACGTTGCATGTCGTCGATCGACGCGAACTGTTGACGAGAGAGCAGCTCCAGCAGGTGCGCGTAGCGCTCCTCGGCATGTTGGTCGGCCACGCACACACTCTATCCCGATCAATAACGATCAAATTATTGCTGAATGTGATCGTTTATGATCTTATCGTGCGATCGCTCGCTCGTTGTGGAGGACTTCGTATGGATGCGCATCAGACGGCTGCGCCGACGCGTCACGGCTCGGTGACCCGGGTGTGGGCGGGCATCGACCAAGGCACGACGAGCACCCGCACCAATCTGTATGACGACTCCGGCCGGTGCGTCGCGACCGCGCGGCGAGCATCCCTGACCACGCATCCCCGGCCAGGCTGGGATGAACAAGATGGCGACGCACTCGTCGAGGCCATCGAGGAAACCCTGCGGGAAGCCGTCGCCGCCGTGCCCGGCGCCGAACTCGCCGGGATCGGCCTGGCCAACCAGGGTGAATCGATCATCGCGTTCGATCGCCGTACCGGCGAACCGCTCTCACCGGCGATCTTGTGGTCAGACCGGCGCGCAGGCCCGATCGTCGACGACGTGCTGGCGACCTCGGCGGCACCGCGGATCGAGGAGGTCACCGGGTTACGCCTGGATCCCTACTACTCCGCGGCGCGGATCGCGTGGGCACTGCTCAACCTGCCTGCGGTCACCGCTGCCGCGGCCGCAGGCACCCTGGCCATCGGCACCCTCGACGCGTTCTTCATCCATCGGCTGACGGGCGGGGCGTATCTCACCGATCCGTCCACGGCCAGCCGCACACAGTTGATGGCGCTCGACGATCTGTGTTTCGACGCGGCAACTGCCGCCGCGTTCGGCGTAGATATCACCCTGCTTCCCCAGATCGTCGATACGGTCCTGCCCGATCCGCTGCCGACCACGCTGGGAGCGCCGCTGTACGCGAACGCGGTCGACCAGCTCGCCGCGCTCGCGGCTCTCGGTGCGATAGCCCCGGGTGACACCAAGATCACCTATGGCACAGGGTGTTTCATCGACACCAATGTCGGGGCCCGGCCGCGTCGCCCGGGGCACGGTCTGATGCCGACCTACGGATGGACCGTCCCCGGTGAACCCAAGGCGTGGGCCATCGAAGGTGGCGTCTTCTGCGCCGCGACCGCCGTGGACTGGCTGGTCAGCCTCGGACTTGCCGGAGACGCCTCAGCGGTCGCAGCGCTGGCGGCCGCCTCCACAGCGGTCGGAAACCACGACCTGCGCATGCAACATCCACTCTTTCTGCCCAGCTTCACCGGAATCGGTGCGCCGTGGTGGCGACCCGAGGCAGCTGGCGTGCTCGCGGGCCTGCGCGCCTCCACGGGCAGGGAAGACCTGGCGTTCGCCGTCGTCGACGGAATCGCGCACCGCGTCGCCGACGTCGTCGACTCCATCGACGCCGAACTCGGGACGCGGGCGACGCTGCGTGCCGACGGCGGACTGAGCGCCAACCGGGTGCTCATGCAACGGCAAGCCGACCTGTGCGGCCGCCCCATCGCGGTCGCCGATCACCACGACAACACCGCGGCAGGCGTGGCCGGACTGGCCGCCATCGGTGCCGGTGAACTGGACCTCGCCGGACTGGCGGCCCGGGCCCGATTCAGCTGCACCGTCGAGCCGACCCTCACCGAGCATCAACGCGAACTCGAGCGGGACCGGTGGCGTGCGTTCGTCGAAGCAACGCCCGCGCTGGAGCCACCCGCGCTGATTACCGCCGCCCAACGGCGGCCCGAGGAACGGATTTGATGAGCACACAGCATTACGACATCGCGGTCATCGGCGCGGGCGTCATCGGGGCGGCCATCGCCGCCGAACTGTCCCGCCACGCCGTGCGCGTGGTCTGGTTCGAGGCCGCGCACGACGTCGCCGAAGGTGCGAGTAAGGCCAACTCCGCCATTGCCTGCAGCGGCTACGATATGCCGGCGGGAAGCCTTGAATCACAATTGATTCGGGAGTCCAGCCCCGACTGGGAAAGTCTCTGTCGAGCCTTGGACGTGCCGTTCCGTCGCATCGGGGCGTTGTCGCTGGCGTTCGATGACGACGACGCGCAGTCCTTGCAGCGGCTCGCCGCCCAGGCTGCCGACGCCGGCGTCGACACCGAATTCCTCTCCGGCGCCGCGCTGCGCCGGGAAGCCGAAACCGCTGCACCCACCGCGGTGCAGGCCCTGCACGTGCCGGCAGAGGCCATCATCGATCCCATCCGCCTGACCATCGGCCTCGCCAAACTCGCTGTGGCCAACGGTGTGGAGCTGCGGCGCTCCGCCCCGGTCGCCGGATTCTGGCATCACGCGTCCGGCGAGATCAGCCACGTCGTCACGCCGACCGGCGTGGTATCGGTGGGCGCAGTCGTGAATGCCGCGGGGGTCAACGCCGACCGGATCACCGATGCCGCGGACGCCGAGTCCTTCACGATGTGGCCGCGCAAAGGGCAGTTCCTGTTGCTGGACCGCGCGGTGGGGCACCTGGTCCCCAAGATCATGTGCACCGCACCCACCCCACATACCCGTGGGATCTACGCGGTGCCGACCACGAACCGCACCGTGCTCGTCGGACCCACCGCGGTGGACGGGGAGGACCGCGCCGACAAGAGCACCGACGCCGACACCCTCGAATCGGTGTGGGAGCGGGCCCAACGGCTGCTGCCCGACATCGATCGCCGCTACGTCACCAAGGCCTTTTCCGGTCTGCGACCGGCCAGCGATACCACCTATCGTCTCGAAGTCTCACCGAAGGTGCCAAACCTGGTGCACGCGGCGGGAATCCGATCCACGGGCGTGTCGTCGGCGCCGGCGGTGGCGCGGTACGTCGGTGACCTCATCAATCGCAACATCATCGAGTTGACCCCTCGGCCAGACGCCGGAACAGCGATCCCCGCCCTGCCCCGCCTGGCCGAGTGCGCCACCGATGACGCGGCGCGCCGCTTCGCCTGCCGCCCGTCGACGGCGCCCGATGAGCACCCCATGGTCGTGTGTGCGTGCGAACACGTCACCGCGGCCGAGATCGCCGCCGAATGCCGCGGCCCGGTTCCGGCCACCTCGCTGGACGGGATCCGCAAGCGGACCCGCGCGATGGCCGGACGCTGCCAGGGCGCGTACTGCTCGGTCGGCGTCAGCTTCATCCTGTCGGCAGCCACCGGGGAGCAACCCGGGGAGATCCACCAGGGTGAACCCGGCTCACAGTGGCAGGGCGGTGCGCGATGACCAGACTGCGTATCGCCGTAGCCGGGTCCGGCCTGGCCGGGCTGCATACCGCCGTCACCCTCAGCGACTCCGCCGACGTGACCGTCTACGAGCGGCTGCCCGTCCCGGGGGGCGAGCATTGGGAGGACCCCGAACACCGCCGCATGGTCCGTCGAGCGCACAGGAACGGCGTGCGGTTTCGTGCAGGCACCCAGGTGATCCGATGGGAAGGCGATCAGCTGCTCGCGATCGGTGAACACGGCGGCGTCATGGCCGCCGACTCATTGGTCGTCGCCACCGGACACCGGCCGTCCACCCGCACCGAACTCGGCATCAACGGCGACCGCTGCGCCGGCGTCGTCCCTGCCACCCTTGCGCTGCATCTGCTCAAACAGCAGGTGCACCTTGGCGACAACGTCGTGGTCGCCACCGGATCGCACTGGTCTGACGAGTGCATCGCAGAGCTGGGGCCGGCGACGTCGGTGGTGGCGATCGATGCCGGCACACGGCTGGTCGCCACCCACGGCATGCCCCGGATCACCGGCGTCTCCATCGAATCGGCCAGTGGCATAACTTATCTCGAGTGTGACTGCCTCATCCTCGGAACAGCTCCAGTTCCGTACCGCAACATCGACGGAGCGATCCTCGACGACGCGCCGGCCGTCTACGCACAACGCGTGGCCGATGAGCATGAGCCACCGGGCCGGCTCGGAATCCGGGCGGCGCACCAGGCCCTCGCGCATGCCAACAACCAGCTCACCCATACCCCAGTCACCCCCAGGATCGGACTGCCCCAATGAAAGTGACGTCTCCGGTAGGAGAATTCCCCTACACCTTCGAACGAATCCGCATCGAGGGCACACACCTGGTCGCCGAGGGCCGCATGGGCACCTGGCCGGCCCGGATCGAGGTCGGCGTCGCCGACATCCCCCCGGCCATCCGGATCGGCGCACTCGCGGCCGCAGCGGGCGGCCTGCTCACCGCCGCCATCGGACGTCGTCGGAAGCTCAAGTCCCGCAAGGTATAACAGCTCCACGCCACTGTTCAACATTTCAGGAAGGAAGAACGGCCCATGGCCCAACTCGGGAATGTCGTCATCTATCTGATGATGGCGTTCGTACTCATCGGTGCGTGCGCACTGGCATTCCGTGGTGATCGGGGAATCGGACGCGAGTTCAAAGAGGGCCTGTATGCCCTTGGGCCGCTGTTCATCCCGGTAGCAGGTATTATGGCCGGCCTGCCCTACCTGGCCTGGTTCGTCGAGAATGTGCTCGGCAAGCTGTACGAACCGTTCGGCGCCGACGCGGCGATGGCAGCGACCACGCTCATCGCCAGCGACATGGGCGCCTACCAGCTCGCCGAGCGGACCGCCGACTCCACCGGCGTGTGGATCACCGCGACCATCACCGGCTTTCTGGCCGGCGCGACGATTTCCTACATCATCCCGGTGGGACTGGCGATCCTCGATGTCCGCGACCACAAGTACTTCGCGCTGGGCATCATGAGTGGCATTCTCACGGTGCCGGTCGGTGTCATAGTGACCATGGGCATCCTGCTGGCCACGGGAACGCCCTTGCGCCCCACGGTCACCACCGACGGACCGTCGACGGCGACGCTGGACGGGTTCTCCATCGGCGACGTGCTGCTGAACCTGCTGCCCGTCATGCTCGTGACCGTGGCCATCGCGATCGGTCTGTACTTCTTCACCCGGGCGATGGTCACCGGGTTCATCTGGTTCGGCAAGGGCCTCAACGCGGCCATCTACCTGGTGCTGGCCGTATCCATCGTCGACCATGTCACCGGCTTCTTCAGTGAGAGCTTCAGCTGGTGGGGCTTCGAGCCGATCATCGCGACCGCCGACGATCAGATGCGTCCGCTCGAAGTCGTCGGCAACATCGCGATCGTGCTCGCCGGAGCCTTCCCGCTGGTCTATGCGATCCGCACCTATGCGGACAAGCCGCTGACCGCCGTCGGTAGGCGGCTTGGCATCAGCACCGAAGGCACCACCGGCCTGTTGGCGGCGACCACCAACATGCTGGCCGCCTTCCACCTGGTCAAGGACATGCCGGCCAAGGACAAGGTGCTCGTCGTCGCGTTCGGCACGACCTGCTCGGCACTGATCGGCGATCACCTCGCCTTCACCGCCAACTTCCAACCGAACCTCATCGGGCCGCTGATGATCGGCAAGATCGTCGCAGGCGTCACCGCCATGCTGCTCGCGGTGTGGATCGCGGTGCCCACCGCCCAGCGCATCGAACGGGAGCGCGCGGAAGCCGAGGAAGCGGAGGAGGAGCCCGAGCCCGACGCCGCGGAACCCACCTACGCGCGGGACTGATCACCGCATTGCCATGATGGGTGGATGACAGGACGCGATCGCGACGAGTCCGGACGGCCCGTGAGCTCGCGTCCCCGCGATGCCCTGGGTCGACCACTCCCGCGCGGGAGCGAAGGTGTGCCCCGGATCCCGGAGGATCTGGACCTGCCGCCGGCGCGCACGCTGGCTTACGCCCAGGACCTGATCGACCGCGGTTTGGCGTTCAACGCTCATGAGGTGCTCGAGGCGGCGTGGAAGAGCGGACCCGACGACGAGCGCGCGCTGTGGCAGGGCCTGGCACAGCTCGCGGTCGGAATCACGCACGTTCAGCGGGGCAATCGTGTGGGCGCGGTGAGCCTGCTGCGCCGGGCCTCGGCCCGCATCGGTGCGGACCTGACGCGGCAGCCGCACGGCATCGACGTCGCAGGACTCGTGGGTTTCGCCGATTCGCTGGCCGACGACCTCGAAGCCGGCGAGGAGATCGCGCCGGAGCGGCTGCGGCCGCGGCTCACATAACTGACGCGGGCGTAGTTTCGCTGGTTGCGCGCGGGGGTACTTCCTGTGAATGAGTACAGGGACAACGATCGCGATCATTTTCTTCATCGTCGCAGCGATTCTGGTTCTGATCGTGGTGGCGTGGGCGATCTTGGGTAAGAGGCGGCAGCAACACCGCCACGAAGAAGCCGAGAAGATCCGCGGCGAAGCGGACGTGGAATCCCGTGAGGTCCGTCGACGTGAAGCGCTTGCCGACGAGACGGCGGCCAAAGCCCGTGCCGCGCAAGCTGAAGCCGAGGTCAAGGCCGCGCAAGCCGCCAACCTCGAACAACAGGCCGCGGCCCGTCAACAGGATGTGGCGGGATCCCGTGACCGGCTGGACGAGCAGCGGGAGCGCGCCGACAAACTGGACCCGGCCACCCCGGCCCCCGACCCCGAGAGGTCTACTGGATAGCCTCACGGATGTCACTGCCCACGGATTCGTCGGCGACGAACAACAATTCATCACCGGCCTGCAACACGTCGTCGGGCCGGGGCACGATGATCCTGCTGCCGCGTTGCACGGTGACCAGCGCGGTGTTGGCAGGTAAGGCCAAGTCGGACAATCGAAGTCCAAGGATCTGGCTGTCCTCGGGCAGCGTCACTTTCGTCAGGCTCGCATGCCCCTGACGAAGGCCCATCAGGCGGACGAGGTGGCCCACATCGATGGCCCCCTCGACCCCGGCCAGCAATGCCTGTGGAGTGGAGACGGCGACGTCGACACCCCACGCCTCGGTGAAGAGCCACTCATTGCGGGCGTCGTTGACCCGTGCCACTACGCGCGGCACGCCGAACTCGCTCTTGGCCAGCAATGCCGCCGTGAGGTTCGCCTTGTCGTCGCCGGTCGCCGCGATCACCACATCGCACATCTGGAGTCCGCATTCTTCGAGTGAGGACAACTCGCAGGCGTCGGCGAGCAGCCAGTCCGCTTCGGGAACGGTGCGCGGCTCGTAGTGGCGGGGGTTCTGCTCGATCAGCAGCACCTTGTGGTGATTGGCGACGAGCTCCCTGGCAACAGACCGACCGACGGCTCCCGCGCCGGCGATCCCGATGCGCATGTAGTGCTCCTTCGTCGCACGCCGGTCGGCGCTCAGAGTCATTCTGACCCATTATCAGCGGTTACATTTACCCGCGGAGGCCCACGCCCGGTATCCGCGGGCCCGGACGGGAATTAGTACATGACCTTGGAGCAGCTGTACCTGGTGCTGCTCGCTGGTGGCCTGGTGCTGCTGGCCAGCATCACCGTGACCCGACTCGCGACGCGGGTGGGGTTACCGAGCCTTTTGCTGTTTCTGGCCGTCGGCGTCATCGTCGGCGAGGACGGGCTGGGGCTGGAGTTCGACAACTTCCGGCTCGCCGATCATCTGGGCACCGTGGCACTGGCCATCATCCTGATCGAAGGCGGCTTGACGACGCGGTTCTCCGATGTGCGCAAGCTGCTGGCCCCTGCGGCGGTGCTGGCTACGTTCGGCGTTGCGGTCAGCATGGTGGTAACCGCAGCCGGCGCGCATCTGTTGCTCGGCATGGACTGGCAGCTCGCGTTGCTGCTCGGCGCCATCGTGTCCTCCACCGACGCCGCGGCTGTGTTCTCGGTGCTTCGTATCGTGCCGCTACCGCGCCGCGTCGCCGGCCTACTGGAGGCCGAATCCGGCTTCAATGACGCGCCGGCCGTCATTTTGGTTCTGATGTTCAGCGTGACGCCGTTCGAGGTGTCGCCGGTGCACGCCCTTGCCGAGATGGTCTACGAGTTGGGCGTCGGCGCCGCGATCGGCATCGCCAGCGGACTGCTGGGCGCGGCCGCCCTGCGCCGTATCGCGCTGCCGGCCTCCGGCCTGTATCCCCTCGCGACGTTCGGGCTCGGCATGGTCGCCTTCGCCGCAGCGGGGTCGGCCCACGCCAGCGGGTTCCTCGCGGCCTATCTGAGCGCGGTCATCCTCGCCAACTCCGGGTTGCCGCACCGCTCGGCAACCCGGTCCTTCGCCGAGGGGCTCGGCTGGCTCGCGCAGATCGGGCTGTTCGTCCTGCTGGGCCTACTGGTGGATCCCGGTGAACTCGCGGCGGAGCTGGTGCCGGGCATCGTCATCGGATTCGTCCTGCTGTTGGTTGCCAGACCACTGTCGGTCGTGGCCTCGCTTGCCGGTTTCCGGATGCCGTGGCGCGAGCAGGCATTCGTTTCATGGGCCGGTCTGCGTGGCGCGGTGCCGATCGTGCTGGCAACTTTCCCGATCGTCGAGGGCGTCGCGGGCAGCGGCCGCCTGCTGAACATCGTGTTCATCCTGGTCGTGGTCTTCACCCTGATCCAGGGCCCGAGCCTGCGCCCGATCGCGCAGCGGCTGGGCTTGATTCGTCGCGACGCCGCCCGTGAGATCCAGGTGGAATCGGCGCCGCTCGATGTGCTGGAGGCCGAACTGCTGACGCTGACGGTGCTGCCGGATTCCCGGCTGCACAACGTGTCGGTTCTTGAGCTGCGGTTACCCGATCCATCGGCCATCACCTTGATCATCCGCGACGGGCACACGTTCGTCCCTCAGACCGATACGCGTATCGAAGTCGGTGATGAGCTGCTGATCGTCACCACCTCGAAGACGCGTGAAACCGCTGAGCGGAGGCTGCGCGCGGTGAGCCGGCGCGGCAAACTGGCGTACTGGTTCGACGAATACGGTGCCCCCGACTGATACCCGGTGGTGGTCAGAAGGGGCTGCTGTTCGACTGGAACCTGCCGGATTCCGGCCGTGGTCCGTAACGCCGGATGTACTCCTCGTGCATGCGGGCGTCCTTCTTGTACTTGATCTCGTCGACCAGGTTCGGATCGAGGTTGTGCTGTGCCAGCCGGTGCCTGCGCCAGACCTTGTTGAGTGCGAGCGCGATCAGCAGGGCCCAGATGTAGATCGGCACCGTCATCTCGATGTGGACGTACAAGGAGGCGGGGAGCAGCCAGAACGGCGCCAGCACGAACAGCGGCGGGATCGCCATCCGGATCATGTGCCGACGGACGGCGCCGTGATCGGCCAGGTCGTGGGCGACCCAGTCGCGCATCGAGTCCGGTAGCCGGCGGCCATAGGAGTAGGCGATGTACTGGAACAGATTCGGCCGGGTGGAGGCCATGGTGACTCCTCGGGGTGTCAGTCGGTGAGTGTGTTGGCCGCGAGTGCCGCGGCGTTGATCCGAGTGAGTACCCGGTGCAGCTCTTCGAGTTCGGGCAGGCTGACGCCCAGCCGCGCCACGACTGCCGGCGGAATCTGCAGGGCACGCTCGCGCAACGCGACGCCGTCGGCGGTCAGGCCGATGTCGGTGGCGCGTTCATCGCTGGCGCTGCGCGTGCGGGTGATCAGGCCGAGCGCTTCCAGCCGCTTGAGCATCGGGGAGAGCGTCGCGGAATCGAGCTGAAGTGCCGTCGCAATCTGCTTGACCGACAGGGGTGGGGCGCCGCTCGCGTGCGACCTGTGGTGATCCCAGAGTGCCAGCATCACCAGGTACTGCGGGTGCGTCAGGCCGAGCGGTTCGAGCAACGGCCGGTAGACGGCCAGCACGGCGCGGTTGCTGATCGCCAGTGCGAAACAGACCTGTCGCTCAAGGGCCAGTGGGTCGACGCCGACCTCGGTCGTAGCCATGACTAAATCGTACGCTAATAGTTAGTGCACAAACAGTGTCAGTGGCGTCACAGCGTCAGGTTGTGTTTTTCGAAATGGCGGGCCAGTGCCTCCATGTATTCGTCGCCGTGGAACGGGCCGCGGGCTCCGATTGCCTTCTGAAGAAACGGCCCGTACTCCTCGTCGTTGACGTACGTGGACCAGTGCGTGATCTGGGCGTCCTCGTTGGTGTCGACGAAGCTGATGGAGTAGAAGCCCATCGTCTCGCCGTCGACCGAGGTGCCCTCCCAGCGGTAACGCATCACGAACCCGTTCTCGGCCGGCCAGACCTTGTAATCGACGGGCTTCCAGTCGGGAAATACGACCGAGTACGCCTTGGCTTCGACGGTGGCGGCGGCGTCGAATGAGGTCGCCACGTCCTTGAGCACCAACTCCTGGCCCGCGACGAAGTACGGCGAGGTGTACACGGCGTCGTCGGTGAACTCCCACTCGTCGTAGGACTCACCCTCGGCCACCTTCTGCAGGACGTACTTGTCGCGGTAGCTCTCGGCCATGCGGCGGTGTTTGGCGATGCGGTCGGCCAGCTCCATTGCTTCCCCTTCACATAGCTGCGGTGCTGCTCAGCACGGTTCCGTGGCGTAGCGCCCACAATAAATATACATATCTGTATGTTAGATACAACAACGAATTTTTTTGGCGGGTGGGTGTGGCATCCGGCCGCGCCGCCGGCCCTGGGAGGATGGAGCGGTGGCCGAACGGTGGACGCGGCAAAGGCGCGTCGAGCACACGCGCAACCTGCTGCTCGACGCCGCAGAAGAGGTGGTGGCGCGGCAGGGATTCGGCGCCGCCGCGCTTGAGGTCATCGCCGACGCCGCGGGCTATACGCGCGGCGCCATCTATTCGCATTTCGGAACGAAAGAGGAACTGTTCCTCGCGGTGATGGAACGTCAGCTGCAACGGTTCCTGGACGGGTTCGCCGACATTGTCGACTCGTTTCACACGCTCAGTGATTTCGATGTCGACAAGTTGGCCGAGCGATGGCGTGAGCTGACCATCGGCGGTCCCGAGCGCGCGGCGCTGGGCTATGAATTCACCCTGTTCCTGCTGCGCAATCCCGAGGCCAGAGCCAGGGTTGCCGAGCAACGACTGGCCACGGTGCAGTCGCTGGCCGGTTACATCGATGCGCATCTGGAGAAGATCGGCGGCCGGCTGCGGGTGCGGTCGGATCTGTTGGCCAAGGTGCTCATCGCGACCAACGAAGGCGTCACCCTCGGCAGCCACATCGACTCCGAGGACCTGTACCGGCCGTTCCTGGAGATGGTGATGTCGCACGTGGAGCCGGACGATGCGCCTGCACGATCAGGCTCCGGTCATTCGGAGATCTCCACGCCGTCATAGGATTTCAGCATGTCTGCGGACGGCAGTGCCATCTGCAGATAGACGTCGATATGGGTGATCTTGCCGGTGTCGCCGAACTCGTAGACCGACAGCGAGTTGACCATGCTGTCGAACTCGCCTACGACGCTGTGCTCTTCGAGTTCGAGAAAGACCAGGCCGTCGGATTCGGTGATCCGCTTGAACGTGCACTCCCACTCCGCGTTCGCTGCCCAGCCGGTCAGGAACGCGACGTACTCGTCCCAGCGCATGATCTCTTTGAAGTTCCCGACCCGGACGAACTCGTCGACTGCAATCAACTCCCGCAACGGATTCCAGCTGGACTCGGAGAAGCCCGGTTGCCTGGCGGAGTCGACCACCGACTTGGTGATGGCGGCGTACTCCAGCGCGCGTCTCGCGTTTCCCCGGTGGTTGTCGATCGCCTCCCGCAGGTTCGTCACCTGGCGGCTCCGGACAGATAGCGGTCCACCACGGAGTGGTAGTGCGCAATGACGACTTCTTCCTTGACCAGTGACATCGACTTGAGCGGCTTGTTGCGCAAACCGATCTGCTGACGGGGCATCTGCTCGTAATCCTGTTGCAGGGCCAGGAAATACTTGAAGCTGCCCGGGTCTTCGACGTTGATCGGTTCGGCCTTGAACACCTCGCGATGCTCGGCAGGCAGCCACATCACGCTGATGATGTGCCAGTAGCACTTGTTCGGATCGCCACTCTCGTGTGGTTGAGCCAGGATCACGGTGGCCTCGCCCGCGCGCACGGTCATGAAGAAGTTGGGAAACAACACCCAGCCGTGGTTGTCACTCATCTGAGCGTCGGTCAGACCACTGACGTCAAAACCCATGCCGGTGAGGGTTTCCCGGGTGGCCGCCTGCAGCAGAGTGCGCGGGGTGATTCCGTCGGGAAGCTGCAATTCACCATTCCTGTCCCGGTATTCGGCGACCAGCTCCTGGAACCGGGGGAGCACCGCCGTCACCGACGGGAAGGTCTCGGGCAACCCCATGATGCCCTCGATCTGTTCTTCCAGGCCGTACTTCTTGCCCGCCACCTCGAACGGCGCGCAGGACACGCTGTGCTTGTCGAAGAAGCGGTACCGCGTGGTGGCCGGGTCGATCATGATGACCTGCAGCAACTGCGGATGGATTCCGGAGATGTGATAGCCCTCCTCGAAGGCGTCCATCACCACTTTCCAGTTGCAGTTCAACGCCTCCCGGACATCGAGGACGGTCACCATTTCCTCGAGGTGATACGGGCTGAGTAGTTCGACGACGTCGGCGCCGAGGAATTCGGCGAGCGGGGCCGCCTCCGGGTCAGGATTGATGAAGATGAATCCGCCGAAACACTCGACGGAGACCGGCAACAGCCCCAGCCCCTCCTTGTCCAGCGGCGTCAGCACGTTTTCCTTTTCCCGCAGGACGCCTTTGAGCTTGCCTTCCAGGTCGTAGGACCACAGGTGGTACTGGCACAGGAAACCGCGCTTGGCATTGCCCTTGCCGTCTCTGCACAGCATGTTTCCGCGGTGCCGACACGCGTTCACGAACCCGCGGATCTTCTGATCCTTGCCGCGGACCAGGACGAAAGACTGGTCCAGCAGACGGTATTCCTTCCAGTCACCGACTTCGGGCAACTCGGATTCCCGGCCGGCCACCTGCCAGACCCGCAGCCAGATGTTCTCGTGTTCGCGCTGGAGGTACTCCGGGTCGGTGTAGCGGTCGGTGGTGATGTCCATCCGGAACTGCGTCGGGTCGATGTCATCGAGTCCCATGCCGTCGTCGAACCATTCACCGGGCCGGGCCGGCTGTGTTGTTGTCATTCGCAGTCGCTCCTGGTGCTGTGTGAGGCCAGTCACGACTATACGTATGTGTATTACAAATACAAGAGTGTATGTAAAGCGCCTGTGAGTGGGAACCCGGGCAATCCGTCCACCGTTGCCAACCGCTTGTATGGGTCGACTTTTCGACCAGTAGGCGGTTGTACACCGCCATGGACTGTTCGTAGGATCCCTGGGTGCCGCTGAACATCGGTGAGACCTTCGCCGGGTTCCGGATCATTCGGCCGCTGGGATCAGGCGGTATGGGGGAGGTGTACCTCGCCGCCCATCCCAGGCTTCCACGGCGTGACGCGCTGAGGGTGTTGCCCGAGGGATGGCCCGCTGAACCCGAGTATCGAATGCGGTTCCGCCGCGAGGCGGAGCTGGCCTCGACCTTGTGGCATCCCGGCATCGTCGGGGTTCATGGCAGCGGAGAATACGACGGCCGGCTGTGGATCTCGACCGACTTCGTCGACGGGCAGGATCTCGGCCATCTCCTCGACGACCGGTATGCCGGGGGGTTGCCGCGGGAGCAGGTGCTCACGATCATCGCCGCGGTGGCAGGGGCGCTCGATTACGCACACAATCATGGTCTGCCGCACCGCGCCATCAAGCCGGCCAACATCATGCTCACCGACCCGGGCAATGCTGCCGGACAGAGCGTCGTCCTCGCAGACTTCGGTCTCGCCCGCAATTTCGACGACATCAGCGCGGCCTACGCGGCCCCGGAACATCTGCTGAGCGAGAACTACGACGGTCGCGCCGACCAGTACGCGCTGGCGTGCACCGCATACCAACTCTTGACCGGGTCGCAACTGTTTGCCGACCCCAATCCCGCCGTCGTGGTCAGGCGCCATCTCAATGCGAGGCCGCCGGCCCTGGCCGACACCCGGACTGAGTTGGCCGACCTCGACGCGGTGCTGGCCAAGGCCCTCGCGAAGGATCCCGCTGACCGATTCGCCAGCTGCGGCGGTTTCGCGCACGCGTTGGCCGCTGAACCCATCGCATTACCGGCAGCCGCGTCGTCGCACCGTGTGGCACCGGTACCGGGTGGCACCCAAGGCCCGCAAAGGAACTGGATACCGGTGGCCGCGATCGCAGCCGTCTGCGCCGTCATCGCCGCGACTGTCGGCATCTGGCAGCCACGACCCGCCGAGCAGGCGGCCGCGAGCGAACCGGCCGGCCCGCCGCCCAGCACCCCTACCGCGGACAACCCGAAGGTGCCGATCGCGCCGACGCCGGGGGTGCCGACCCTCGACGGCCTCTACCGCCTCGACTACGACAACCCGCTCGCGACACTCAACAACACCCCGTGGCCGGCGGCGGGCGATCAACTCGCCAGTTACTGGTGGGCATTCCGATCGACCTGCGCACCGTCGGGATGCGTTGCGACGTCGACCCGTATGGACGACATCGACCACACCGTCCCGTTCCCTGAAGGTGGCGGCGTGACCGCCGTATTCCGTCTCGTCAACGGCGCATGGCAGAGCGATCCGGGAAGGGCATCACTGGCGTGCGAGGCGCCATCCGCGGGACTGGCTCAGGCGGCGGATACGTCGCTGACGTTGACTCCACAACCCGACGGCGGCCTGGCCGGCGCTCAAACCACGACGATCCAATCCAACGAATGTGCCCTGCAAGGTGCAGTCATCACGGTGCCCGTTCGAGCCAGCAGGATTGCAGACTCCCCACCCGGCAACCTGGTCGCCGACCCCGCCACCGTTGCCGTCCCGCCTACGCTTCCCCCGCCGATGCCACCGCCACCTCCGCCACCGCCAGCTCCGCTGGGGCTGCCGTGATCAGACACCTCTACGGCACCGGCAACGGCGGCGGCACGTAGGTATTGGCAGAAGCGTCGTCGCCGGTCGATTGGGTCAACAACAACCGCACGGTTTCGACGAGATGGTCGCGCATCCTGGCGCCGCTAGCTTGCGGATCGCGGTCGCGGATGGCGTTGAGGATGCGCTCATGCACCAGCAGGATGTCCGCCAGTGTGCGGGTGGCGGTGGTGGACAGCCCGCGATCCATCATCTGGATTCGGGTGTTGGCGGCCACCTCGGTGACCCGCCGGTTGCCTGCGATGTTCAAGATGGCGGCGTGGAAATCGACGTCGGCCGCTTGGAAGAGTGATTCGTCGCCCGCCTCGGCGGCCTTGCGCATCCGGTCGAATGCCTCCTCGACGGGGCCGAGCAACTCGTCGGTCAGCAGCTCCGCGGCGCGGTAGGCCGAGGGCACCTCGAGCAGCATCCGCAGCGAGTAGATCTCCTCGATGTCACGGGTGGACACCTCCAGGATCCGGACACCGCGGCTGCGTTCGAACCGCACCATGCCGTTGCTCGCCATGCGCAGCAGCGCCTCGCGGACGGGAGTCCGGGAGACCCCGAGCCGCCCCGAGATCTCCACCACCGAATGCATCGTCCCAGGTTGGAGTTCGCCGGCCCGGATGGCGCGCATCAACTCGTCGTAGACGCGATCGGTCAGCGAAACCTGTCCGGGGTCGAACACAATTCACGTCTCCCTATGAGCTGACATACTTCCGCCAGCATAAATGCATGCAGCATGCGCCGTGTTACTTCGGGTCGGCCCGTGTCGGGCCCTCGTTCAGAGGAACGACAGGTCTGCACCCTGGCTGGCCGGCAGCACGGTCTCCTCATACAACCTCCGCCACCCGCGCGCCGCGCGCGGTGGAGGTGTGAACGACTCGAGCCGCTCGGCGATCTCCTCGTCAGGCACCAGCAGGTCAATCGAGCGGTTCGGGACGTCCAGCCTGATCAGGTCGCCATTGCGGACCACCGACAGTGGCCCGCCCGCGGCGGCCTCGGGATCGCAATGCAACACCACCGTGCCGTAGGAGGTCCCGCTCATCCGGGCGTCCGAGACCCGCACCATGTCCCGAACGCCGGCCTGTGCCAGTTTCGCGGGGATGGGCAAGGCGCCTGCCTCCGGCATCCCCGCGGCCACCGGTCCCGAATACCGCATCACCAACACGTGTTCAGGGGTCACATCCAGATCGGGATCGTCGAGGATGGTGGCCGCGTCGGCCGGGTTGTCCACCACCAGGGCCGGTCCGGTGTGCTGCATCAGATGCGGGCTCGCCGCCGACGCCTTGATGATGGCCCCGTTCGGCGCCAGCGACCCCGACAGGACCGCCAGCGCCCCGGGGGGACCCAGCGGCTCGGCGAGATGACGGATCGTGTTCTGCCAATCGGCAGGCCCGTCGGAGTCCTCGATCAGCTGCGCCAGCGAGCGACCACTGACGCCGCGATGATCTCGGTGCAGCAACGGCGCCAACTCCGTCAGCAGCGCAGGGACGCCGCCGGCCCGGTGGAAATCCTCCATGTACCCGACACCGGAGGGTTTGCAGTCGACGAGAAGCGGTGTGTCGGAGCCGATCTTGTCGAAGTCCGACATCTCCAGTTTCACGCCGGCGCGTCGCGCCACGGCAACGACATGGATCAGGGCGTTGGTCGAACCGCCGATCGCCGCCAGCGCCCGGATGGCGTTCTCGAACGCTTCCCGGGTCATCACCTCCCGGGGCAGGGGCCCGCCGGTGATCGCCAATTCGACGGCCCGCCTGCCGGTTTCGGTGGCATGCCGTAGCCGTGCCCCGCTGACCGCAGGCGGCGTCGCCCCGCCGGGCAGCATCATGCCCAGTGTCTCGGTCAGCACCGCCATGGTCGATGCGGTTCCCATCACCGTGCACGTCCCGGTTGTGGATACGAGTTCCTGACGCACCGAGACGATTTCCTCGTCGCTGAGGTCGCCACCGCGGTAGTTGCCCCAGAACCGGCGGCAATCGGTGCAGGCTCCGAGCCGCTCGCCGCGCCACGATCCCGTCATCATGGGCCCGACGACTTCGAGCATTACCGGGATGTCCGAGGACGCGGCTGCCATCAACTGGGCCGGGACCGTCTTGTCGCAGCCACCGAGCAGTACCGCGGAGTCCATGGGCAGCGCGCGGATCATCTCCTCGGTGTCCATCGCCATCAGATTGCGGAACAGCATCGTGGTGGGCGAGGTCAGGATTTCGCCGAGCGAGATGGTCGGGAAGTCCATGGGCAGTCCGCCGGCCTGCTCGACGCCACGTTTCACGGCGGCGAGCAAGGCGGGCATATCGCGGTGGCACGTGTTGTAATCCGACTGCGTGACAGCAATTCCGATGATCGGACGCTCGAGGCTCTCATCGTCGTAACCGGCCGAGGCAAGGAACGCCCTGCGCAGATAGCGGCTGAATCCCGCGTCGCCGTAGGACGTCCGGCTGTTGTCGACCGCAGAGGTGCCGTGCTGGTACCCGCGTGGCTGCGGCGGTGATGACATGAAAATCCTTTCGAGGCGCGCATTGCGCGGAGAATCAAGACGGTGCTACAGCGCTCAGCGCAACAGCGGCATCGCCAGCGGGCGCATGGGTGCACCGGTCGCTCCGCGGATCTTCATGCACGCGCCGATGAAGGCGAATTCATAAAGGCGTTCGGCGGCAAGGGTTTCACAGTCGACGACCTCCATGATCGGCACGCCCGCCTCGGCCAGCAGATAGGTGTGCACCACCTGCCAGTTCTCGGCATCGGGGGAGGGGGACTGCTCCAGTGCGAGGTTGTCGCCGCCGATGACGGCCGCACCGGCCTCTGCGAGGAACTGTGCGCCCTCGCGGTTGAGTCCGGGTGCGTTGTCGATGTAGCGATCGGTGTCGGGCCAGTACCGCATGCGCCCGGTGCGAACCAGGGCGATGTCGCCGGGACGGAACTCGACGTTCTGCCGTTTCAGTGCGTCGGCGAGATCCTTCGCGCCGATACCGTAATTCTCCGGCAGCACATCGACGCCGTGCAGGCCCGCGATGTCGAACAGCACCCCGCGGGTGATAATGGGCGGAAACTTGTCGGCGCCGCACTTGATCCAATGCCGGGAGCTGATGCATTGCGCGGCTTCGTATCCGTTGAAGATCTTGCCGTGATAGCCGAAGTGGTTCAGGGTGTCGATGTGCGTGCCGCAGTGGGTGTACATCGACATCGCATCACCCGAGTAGGCCACCAGATGGTTCTGGTCGACGCCGACACCGGTGATGTCGTCGAGCACGGTGCCTACCGGGGTGTGGGTCATCCACTGCTGAAAGCCGGGGTCGCCGGCTTTGGTCCAGGAGGGCATGCCGATGAAGTAGTCGACCGAAAGGTCGATGGCCGCACCGCCGTCGGCGGCGCGCATGACTTCGCGGGACTTCTCGGCGCTGATCAGGTTCAGCATGCCGATCTCGTCGTCGGGGCCGAATGGGCTCATGGTGATCTCGCGGAATTTCGCGGCGTGTGCGGCGATGAGGTTGCGGGTGCGCTCATCGATGATGCCGGGTCCACACATGGTGAATCCTTACGTCGGAGGGGCAGTGGGGCGGGTGAGCGCCGAATAGAGCTCGGGACGACGTCCTTGAAACACCGGAAGTGAGAACGGTGGATCGTCGAACGTCAAAGTCTTGGTGCGGGATTGGGTGACGTCGACCGATGTGACGACGATTCCCTCCGCGGTGCCCGCGTCGACCAGAACCTCACCCGAGGGTGCGACGACCTGACTGCGGCCGAGGAAGTCGGTGTCGGACTCGCGGTCGCAACGGTCCGCGACGGCCACGTACACCAGGTTCTCCACTGCGCGGACCCGGGTCATGTGGTCGGCCAGGAATCCCGCTGTCAACGGCCAGTTGGTCGGCATGGCAATCACGTCCGCACCACCGAGCGCGAGCTCCCGGGCCGATTCCGGGAAACGCAGATCGAAGCAGATCATGATTCCGACCCGCAGTGGGCCTGCCTCGTATACGCGGGGTGCCACGCCGTCGCCGGGGTCGACGAACAGATCCGCTCCCAACCGGGGCAGGTGCTGCTTGCGGTAAGTGCCCGCGACACCGTCGGGGCCGATCAGCACGGCGCTGTTGTAGACCTTGTCGCCGTCCCGTTCAAGCAGGCCCACCACCGCAAAGGTGCAGGTAGCCGAGGCGGCTTCGATGAGGGGCGCCAACCGCTGACCGGTGATGGCGACAGCCGCGTCCTCGACCTGGGTGCGTGAGTCCATCATGTATCCGGACAGCGTGCACTCGGGGAAGACTGTCAACTGCGCACCCTGGGCGGCGGCATTGTGCATCCACCGGGCGGTTGAGGCGATATTGGCATCCGGATCGCCAAGTACCGATGACACCTGCGCGACGGCCACGATCGGGTTCGCCGTCTTGCCGCAGTGACCCGAGCCTGCATCGACGTCTGACACCCTTGCCCTCCACTTTCCAACGAGGTTGTCGCCCCACATTGACATGCTGCATGCAGCATGTCAATGTGTGTGACGTGGGATACTCTGCGTGCTGCATGCAGGATGTTGAAGGGTGGTTCGGCTGATGACCGACACCGCATCGACTACTGCGAAGACGACCTTGATCACCGGCGCTGCCAGCGGCATCGGGGCCGCGACGGCCTTGCTCCTCGCTCAACGTGGACACCGCCTGGTGCTGGCCGACATCGATGGTGACCACCTGGGACGGGTGGCCGATGAGGTCCGGGCGGCCGGCGCGGAGGCGATCGCCGTCGTCGCGGACGTCTCCAAGGAAGATGATGCCGTCGCCGCGCTCGAGGCGGGATATGACGCCTTCGGCACCGTCGACGGACTAGTCACCTCGGCGGCGGTGATGATCTCCAAGCCGCTGACCGAGACCACGCTCGACAACTGGAACGCCCTGCAGTCGGTCAATGTGACGGGTGTCTTCCTCGTGTGCCGCGAGTTCATCCGTCGCCTTGTCGACAGGGAAAGGCCGGGAGCGATCGTCAACCTCTCGTCCATCTCGGGTACCGTCGCCCTGCCGAATCAAGCCGCGTACTGCGCCTCCAAGGGTGCGGTGGCTCAGCTGACCCGCCAGATCGCGGTCGAGTACGCCGCGCGCGGCATCCGCGCGAACGTCGTCAGCCCCGGCACCGTCGAGACCCGGCAGCTCGCGACCTACCTCGGGTCGCAACCGGATCCCGACGCTGCCCGGCGTGCCCTGTACGCCGCACACCCGATCGGCCGAATCGCCGAGGCTGCCGAGGTGGCATCCACGATTGCCTTCCTGCTGGGGTCGGACTCAAGCTTCGTCACCGGCGCGGCCCTGGCCGTCGACGGCGGCTACACCAGCATCTGACCGGTCCAGCGCAACGTCTTTCGAGGAACCCACCATGTCAACTCTCACGTCATCGGCCGGGCCGGACCGTGGATCCGCACCCGATCATCCATCGCTGTGGCATCGCATCCGGACCGACCGGTTCATGCCGATCTGGCTGTTGGCCGTCGTCATCTTCGTCATCAGTCCGCTCATCGCACCGGGCAGCATGACGCCGTCGGCGCTCACCGCGATGCTGCCCTTCGCCGGAGTGATGGCGATTGCCGCACTCGGGCAGACACTGGTGATCACGCACGGCGGCATCGACTTGTCGGTGCCCGGCGTCATGGCGATCGCCGCAGTCTGCGTCACCAAGCTGGCTCAGGGTGGAGCGTTACCGACGGTCGTGTGCGTGCTGCTCGGGATCGCCGCCGGGGCGATCTCCGGCCTGGTGATCGGCATTGCGGTGGTGCGGTTCTCGGTCGCGGCATTCGTTGCGTCGCTGGCGGTCAACTCGCTGCTCACCGGTCTGGTGCTGGTGGCATCCAGTGGGTTCCCCGGTACCGCCGACCCGGCCGTCAGTGCTTTCGCCGTCAGTTCGGTCGCGGGCATCCCGACGGTGTTCCTCCTGGCGGTGCTGCTGGTCGGCGTCACGCAACTGGTGCTCAAGCAGAGCGTCGCAGGCCGTCGGTTCGTGGCGGTCGGTGCCGGTGTCCCGGCGGCGCGAATCGCAGGTCTTCGCACCGCGACCAACGGTGTGATGGCCTACGTGCTGGCCGGAATCGCCTACGCCACTGCGGGAATGCTGCTCGCCGCCTACCTGCGCACCCCCGACCTGCAGCTGGGACAGAGTTATCAGCTCACCACCATCGCCGCGGTCGTGCTGGGTGGCACGCTGCTGCGCGGCGGCATCTCCTCGATCACGGCCACCGCTGTTGCCGCGCTCTTCCTCACCCAGCTCGGCCAGGTGGTGCTCGCCGCCGGGGCATCGACGGCCATGCAGCTGCTGATCCAGGCCCTGGTGCTGGCCGCGGCCATCGTCCTGCGCGGTGTGGACTGGCGGCGCTTCGTCCAGTTCCGCGTCAAATCCGGTGAGGCCCAACCATCATGACCGACAGGAGAACTGGCGTGATCACTCGAACCAAGGCGCTGGCCGCGGCGCTGCTGGCGGGCCTCACCTTGACCTCGTGCGCCGGCGGGCCGTTCAGCGCACCCGCCGCATTCCAGGTCGACCCGGTCTACCTGGACCCCGCACTGAGCGGTTCGGTCGATCAGCTCAAGCCCATCAGCGACTTCTGCGGTGACCGCTCCATCAAGGTGGCGTTGGCCGATGGCGTGGGCGACAACGCCTTCCGCAAGACGGCACGTGCCGAGTTCGAGGACGAGGCCGCCAGGTGCCCGAACATCGAAGTGCTGCCCTACGCCGACGGACAGAACAATCCGCAGAAGGCGATCAGCGACATCAAGGCGCTCGTCGCGCTCGGGGTGGAAGCCCTCGTGGTGTTCCCCGACGCCGGACCCGCCCTACTGCCGACGCTGCGCGAAGCGTTCGAGGCGGGCGTGGCCGTGGTGCCCTACACCGCGAGCCCCGGAGGTACGGCAGGCGTCGACTACACGACGTTCGTCGGGCACAACACCGTCACCGACGGTGCAAAGTGGGCCGAATGGGTGTGCACCGCACTGGGCCCCAAAGGTGGTAATGCCATATTCCTCGGCGGGACACCCGGTAATGCCCAGAGCCTCAGCGAGATCCACGGCATTGAGGACGAACTCGCCAACAACCCTGACTGCAAGGGCGTGACCCTGCTCAACGATCCTGGCACCCCGATCGACACCGGCTGGAACCCCGCCCAGACCCAGCGCGTCGTCTCCGGTTTGCTGGCCAAGTACCCCAAGATCGACGCGGTCATCACCGACTCCGGTGACAGTTCTCTGGGCGGCATCCGTGCGTTTCTGCAGGCCGGACGCCCACTGCCGGTGTGGACTGCCAACGACAACAACGGGTTTGCCTGCGCGTACGTGGACAACAAGCGCAAACAGCCGCAGTTTCAGATCGTCGCCGTCACCTCGCGCACATGGATCGTGCGGCTGGCATTGCGTAAGGCGGTTGCCGCTGCGCAGGACATTCCCGAGCCGGAACCCGACATCGTCAACGTGCCCATCGTCATGAATTCACTGGACCCCAGCCTCATTCCGGAATGTGACCCCAACCTGCCGGCCAGCGCCGTCACGTCCTCGGAGTTGAGCACCGAGAAACTCGCGGAGATCTACCGATGACACATAACACCACCGCATCCGGCAGCACCCAAGAAGCCTTGGCGCCCACACCAGGTCGAGGGCTGACCGTTTCCGGGGTCACCATGACGTTTCCCGGAGTCACCGCACTGGACGACGTCGGTTTCGACGCCGATCCCGGCGAGGTGCACGCGCTCGTCGGTGGCAACGGTGCAGGAAAGTCGACATTGATGGCGGTCGCATCCGGTGCGCTGACGCCCGACCGCGGGACCGTGCGTATCGGTGATGACGAGCTGACGTCGGGTTCGCCGCTCGCCGCCAAGGAAGCCGGCCTGGCCATCGCCTACCAGGTCCCGGCCATCCTGCCCGACCTCACGGTGGCCGAGAACCTCGCACTGGCGGTGCCACCGAACCTGCGCCCGCGACTCGGCGACCTCAACAAGTGGGCCGCGGAAAAACTCAAGCCGATGGGCATCCCCATCGATCCCAGCCTGCCTGCAGGACAACTGGGCCTGGCGGAGAAGCAGGCGATCGAAATCTGCGGTGCGCTCGCGTGCGAGCCCAGCGTGCTGATCCTCGACGAACCGACCGAACCGTTTGCCGCCGCGGAATCCGCGCGGCTGTTCGAGCTGATCCGCGAACTGTCCGCGTCCGGCGTCGCGATCATCTACATCAGCCACCGGTTGCCCGACGTCTTCGCTCTCGCCGACCGCATCACGGTGTTGCGTGACGGTCGAATTCGCGGCCAGTTCGCTGCCGCTGAAGTCACCGAGGACGAGATAGTCACGTTAATCGCCGGGCGCGCCGTGGAGGCGTTGTTCCCTGACCGCTCCGACGATCCGGGCGAACCGGCCGTGGTCGTCTCCGATTTCGGCGCCGTCGACGCCCCCGGCATTTCCACCTCGATCCGACGCCACGAGATCCTCGGGTTGGCCGGGGTCGAGGGCAACGGCCAGCGCGAGTTCATCCGCGCGCTCGGCGGCGCCGTAGCCTCCCACGGCGAGGTGTCCGTCGACGGCGGTCGCCTGCGGCTCACGTCGCCGCGCGCCGCCCGCGACAAGGGAATCATTCTGATGCCCCAGGAACGCGGCATCGAAGGCATCGCACCGATCCTGTCCGTGCGGGAGAACCTCTCCCTGGTCGCGTTGCCCCGGGTTTCCCGGGCCGGCTTCGTATCTCGTTCCATCGAGCGCGAATTGGCGCAGGAGCAGGTCGCCGAACTGGGCGTGAAGACGGCCACCATCGACACCGAGGTCGGCACGCTCTCCGGCGGTAACCAGCAGAAGGTGGTGCTGGGTCGGGCGCTGCTCTCGGCGCCCGAGTTGCTGCTGTGTGATGAGCCCACCCAGGGCATCGACGTCGGTGTGCGGTCAGAGATCTATCACCGCCTGCGCGACGTCGCCGATTCGGGAACTCCCGTGGTCGTGCTGAGCTCTGATGACGTCGAGCTGGCCGGGTTGTGCGACCGCGTGCTGGTGTTCTCCCGTGGACGCGTGGTCGCCGACCTCGTCGGTGACGAGGTCACCGAGCATGCCATCACCCAGGCGTCGCTGACTGCCGGCCGGACGGATGCCGACGCGTCGACCGACGCCACGACCAGTGCCCCGCGGGTCGGGCGGCCCAGCCGCTGGAAGCGTCTGATCGGTAGTCAGCAGACACCGAGTCTGGTGCTGCTGGCCGTCATCCTGGCTCTCGGTGCGGTCACCACCGCGGTCAACGGGCGATTCCTGTCGGAGTTCAATATCGCCAACCTGCTGATGCTCATGGCTCCCGTGCTGTTCCTGGCGGCCGGACAGCTGGTCGTCATGCTCACCGGCGGCATCGACCTCTCCGTCGGGCCGCTGAGCGGGACCCTGGTGGTCGTCGCATCCTTCTTCATCGTGGAAGGGTACGGATTCGGCTGGTGGATACTAGGTTTCGTCCTGGTGTTCTTGCTTGCCGCGGCAGTGGGCGCGGCGAACGGCGCGATGGTGCGCTACTCCCGTGTGGTGCCGGTGGTGGCCACCCTGATCACCTACACAGGGCTGCAGGGTCTGTCGCTGGTGTGGCGCGACGCGCCGGGCGGAGTCATCGCCCTTGACGTGGTCGAAGCCATCAATACCCGCATCGGGCCGTTCCCCGTGGCCGTGATCATCGGCGTCGTGGTCCTGGTCGGGTTCGAATTTGCCTCGCGCCGCACGTCGTTCGGCCTTCGCCTGCGCGCGTCCGGGTCGGACGAAGCCGCTGCCCGCAAACGTGGCGTCGGTGTCGACACCGTGCACATGATCGCCTATCTTGCCAGTTCGGTGTTGACCGCCGTCGGTGCACTGCTGTTGATGGCACAGATCGGCGTGGGCGATCCCACTGCAGGCATCACCTACACGCTGGTGGCGATCACCGCGGTGGTGCTCGGCGGCGCGTCGATCTTCGGCGGTCGGGGCAGCTTCGTCGGTGTCCTGTTCGGCGTGCTGCTGCTGCAGGTGATCAGCAACGCCACGATCTTCCTCAAGCTCTCGCAGGCCTGGCAGTACCTGCTAGTCGGTCTGATGGCATTGGCAGCAACGGCCGCCTACGCCCAGGTGCAACGCCGAACGGCACGCTGAGGACGGGCGCCGCGGCCCAAGCGACCCGTGGGAATCTGCGTGAAAGCGATCCTCGTCACTGTCTGAAACGCATTGTCAACTGTTGCTGACTGCGCAGGAAATGACACGACAGCCGAGCGGCGCGACTGCGACAATCGATGGGTGCGTGACGACCCCACCATCGCGCTGCGCCCGGCGACCTCCAACGATGCAGCCTTCATCGTTGAGATGTAGACACCGATGGCGCGTGTGTCGGAGCGGTGTGGACCTTTCACAGCGACCCTCCGCTGCGAGTTGACGGCGCCGGCGCGGCCGTACCGGAGCTCTGCATAGCTGTGGTGCCAGGAAGGCGAGGCAGCGGTGTCGGCGGAGTTCTGTTGGACGCGCTGCTCGCCCAGGAGTCGGTGACTATGGCGGCGATGTGTATCAACGTGCATGTTCGGAATCCGGCGAAGAGACTCTATGAGCGCAAGGGTTTCCGAGTGATGGGACAAGGCCGTGGTCCGCTCGGTGTAGCGATGATCAAACACCTGCGTTAGTTCCTCGGAGGCGAGACACGCGGGCGCCGTGTACCAAGGCCGCCGGCTGTCAGCGATGATTGGCAGGTGCCATATCGCCAGGTCACCGACGCATGACGTCCAACGCTGCCCGCGCCGTGGTGAACCACGTGGCAGACCGCATTGTTCAACTGCCGTTCATCGGACCCCGGGTGGCCGTTGATGGACCTGACGGCGCAGGCAAAACCCACTTTGCCGACTTGCTGGCCGGAGTCTTGCAGGGCCGGCAGAGCCCCGTGGTGCGCGTTTCAGTCGATGACTTCCACAACGTGCGTGCCGTCCGCTACCGGCAAGGGCGCCAGTCTCCCAAGGGATTTTGGGAAGACTCCTACAACTACAGCCGATTTCGCACCGACGTTCTGGAACCGTTTGGGCCCGGCGGATCACGGCGATTCCGGCGTGCCTGCTACAGTCACGACACCGACGAAATTATCCACCCATCATTCGAAACAGCCGATCCGGCAGCGATTCTCATTGTTGACGGAATTTTTCTGCAACGTGCCGCGCTCAGCGCACTCTGGCATCTCACTGTTTTCCTCGACGTTGAGTTCACCGAAACTGCCAGGCGCATGGCGCTACGAGATGGAACGTCACCAGACCCCGACGACCCGAGCATGCGCCGGTACGTACAGGGCCAGCGTGAGTACTTCCGCGAAAGCAACCCTCACGACCGAGCAACCATTCTGATCGACAACAACAACGTCCGTGGCCCGAGAGTGCTTCGTGAGTGAGTTGCTTGCTGACCCGCCGTTGCGGTCTCCCCGAGGTCATCAGTGCCACGATGAACAGCATGGACCGAGAATTGCTCGCCACTGATGTGAACCACGCATGCCGCCTTCATGGACAGTTTCAGCTGCGATCTGGCCAACTCTCTCACGAGTACTTCGACAAGTACTTGTTCGAATCAGACCCGCGATTACTACGACGCGTGTGCGAAGCCATGGTTCCGCTCATTCCCGCCGACACCGACCTGCTCGGCGGCCTGGAACTCGGGGGTATCCCACTGGCCACGGTCGCAAGCCAACTGACCGGCATACAAACCCTGTTCGTCCGAAAGGCCGCCAAGACCTACGGGACGTGCAGGCTTGCCGAGGGTTCCGATATCGCCGGAAAAACCATCACCCTCATCGAGGACGTGATCACCACCGGCGGCGCAGTTCGGGAGGCAGCTCAGGCCCTACGCAGCGAACACGGCATCGTCTCCACGGTCATCTGCGCGATCAACAGAAGCACTGATCCCACTGCTGTCCTCGGCGACGTCGCACTGACCGTTCGATCTGTCTTGACGAAAGCCGACCTCGACGCTGCCCGCCCGACCTCAACGAATTGACTCGACATCAACCCTCTGCATCAAAGATGCCCCTCGCGCAGGCTTCTGCTGCACTCGGTGAGTGATCGTGCGCCGGCGTCCGTGACTTCGACGGTCTCGCTGATACCCACGGCTCCGAAGGTCTCGGACATCAGGAGAGACACCAGGTGAAACACCATGCCTTCCTCGACAAGTCGGTCGTTGGCCGGATGGAGGTCGAAGACAGCGGCTTCCCCCCAGCCCGGCGGAAAGCCGACCCCCATCGAGTACGCCACCTTGTTGATCCGGCTGTCGGCCAACCCGTGCTGCTGGAGCGCCAAGGTCGCGACGTCATCGATGTGGCCGGCCCGCACGCCGGGACGAAGCTCTCCCAGCATCGCTTCGAACGCACTCACCGCCGCGGTATGGATGGATCGGAGTTCGGTGGGTGCGGTGCCCGCGTAACCGGTGCGGAGGATCGAGGCTCCGTAACGGCCTGCGGTTGCGCCACATTCGAGGTAATAGGGTTCGTCTTTCTGCAGCGCCCGGTGTGACGGAAGCTCCATCCGTCGCCATGACCGGGGTCCGAAGTACGTGTACGGGTAGCTGGCGGGGACTTCACCGCCCTCCTCGATCATGCCCACCAGCATCTCGGTGGATATCTGCAACTCGGTGACGCCGGCACCGAGGGCGTCGAGGCCCCGGCGGAGACCGGCCGCGGCCAGTGCGCCGGCCCGGCGGCTGTTGGCGAGTTCGGACGGGGATTTCACCTTGCGCAGGTGGTCGATCTGAACGTCGCGGACCACACGGCCACAGTGCTCCACCACCGCGGCGTAGACCTCTGGTGTGAAGATTGTCGAGAAGTTGACGCCCGCCTGGATACCGCAGGCGTGCCCGGCCGGCACCGTGGCGGTGAGGGCTGTTGCGAAGGCATTGGCGGGATCCTGACGGAGTGACCATGAATAGTGTTGGTCTACCACGCTGTTCGTATAGAGGGGTCCGTCTTCGACGTCGCAGACAACCGCGGCCACGGCTTCGTGGGTGACGATCAGCGCCCTGGGCATGTAGTAGGCCGTCGAGGAATAGCCGGTGAGGTAGAAGATGGTCTCCGGGGACGTGATGACGACGGCACTCAGCGCGTTGTCACTGAGATGCGCACGCAGCGCGTTGAGTCGGTGATCGTGTTCCTCGCCGACGAGCGGTTTGTGCATGGCGGGGGATGTGGTCATCGGTTGGTTCCTGTCATAGCGGAGCGTCGTCGATCGGTTGCGGTCTGGTCGATGTGGTAGCGGCCCGGGTGCTCACCCTCGATGAGGATCACCCCGTAGGTGCTCTCGGCTGTCTCCGGGCTGATCCACTTCTCGACGACATCGTGAAGGACGGCGGCCGGGTCACGAGTGAGGGGATCGCCGTAACCGCTGCCGGAGGAATCGATGCCGATGATGGTTTCGCCCGGTTGAATCTGCACCTCCGCGTTCGGCGGGAGCTTGGTTCGGGTGCCGTCGGCCGTGGCGACCCACCCTTCGGCGAGTTGGCCGTCCGCTCCGCCCAGCACCCCCTTGGGCGGAGTCTCCTGGCCGTCGCACGGATAGATGACGGTGATCGGCGCATCGCCGATGGGCCCGAACTCGGCTTCCACGGCGGCGCCGCCCCGGTACCGCCCGGCCCCGGGGCTGTCCTTCATCACCCGAACATGGCGGTACAGCAGCGGCATCTTGATCTCGTCGATCTCGATCGAATCGCGGTACATTAAGCCGCTGATCACCGGCAGCCCGAACGTCAGCCAGCCGTCTGCCTCTGAGCTGGCCGGCCCGCCGTTCGCGAACACGACGATCTGGTTGACGAATGGAGCGCCACCGTTGCGCGGATCGTTGCCGGACACGGTCGAGGTTCCGACGCCGACGCCCACCGCACCCTCGGACAGGCCGTAGCCGTCGCCGAGTTGCGCGAAAGCACTTCCGACACAGTTGACGACGCGGTCGGTGAGGTTGGTCGTCGCGACCGAACAACTATGCGGGAACTTCGGTTTGCCGACCGCCGCGCCATCGCGCAGGAGCACGGTGATCGGTGAGAACGAGCCCGAATTCTTCGGGATGTCCTTTCCGATGCAGTTGAAGATCCCGGCCATCACCGCCGCGGTCGTGGTGGCTTCGGTCATGTTCAACCCACAGTCGACATTGTCGACGTTGTCGGTCATATCGACGACGATCTCGGCGGTGCGGGGGCGGATGTCGATCTCGACATTGAAAGGCAGTCCGTCGGGAAGGAACGGCAGGAAGGGGTCGTGGCGTCCACTGTTGCGTAATGTCTGCTCGGGCAGCTTCTTGATCGCGGTACGCATCATCGATTCGGAGTACGCGAACCAGTCGTCGAGGAACCGTCTGATGGCCTGCTTGCCGTACTTGTCGCACAGGGTTTTCAGTCGACGTTCGGCGATGCGGGTGGCGCCGACGGCGGCGAGGTAATCGCCGCGCCACTGTTCGGGAACCCGAATGCGGTACTGGCACATGCGAAGGATGTCTGCCCGGTCCTGGTAGTTCTCCTGGACCTTCACGACAGGAAACAGCAGTGCGCCCTCTTCGTAGACGTCGCGCGCCCGCGCGTGGTACGTCGTGGCGATCGAGTTTCCGATATCGGCTTGATGGGCCTTGGCGACCGCGGTGAACATGTGCTCGCCGTCGATGAAAACCGGCACCAGGATGGTGTGGTCGGCGGCGTGCGAACTGCCGACATAGGGATCGTTGTCGAGATATGCGTCTCCCTCGGCCAGGTCGGGGTGCAGACGCGTCATCGAGGCGGTCTGCAACTGCGCGCCGAAGATGTGAACAGGAAGTCCCTCCGCGCATGCCAACAGCCTGTTGTCGGAAGTTGTGATCGCGCAGGAGAAGTCACGGGCGCTGTTGATCACGGCTGACCGTGCCGACCGCAACAGTGTGTTCGTCATCTCGCGGACGATGCCGTCGACCCGGTTGGCGATCACCGCCGTCTGCACGGCGTCGAATGTTTGGGGAGTAGTAGTCATCAGGCACTCGCTTTGTCGCTGAGAAGGTAATTTCCCGAGGGGCTGACGGTGATGGTCTGGCCTGGGTACACGACCAGTGTGGTGGTCGGTTCCTCCACAATCGCTGGACCATGCACCATCGCGCCGGGCGGCAGCACCTCAGGTTTGAAGATCGGAGTGTCGACCATGGTGTCATCGTCACCGAAATAGCAAGGCCGAGTGTAGGAAGCATTGGGCTGTTGCCGCACCGATGGACCGACCTCGGGCTGAGGCGGCGAACTGATCGTGACCGTCAGTCGGGCTTTCCAGTTGAGGCACTCGACGATCGCTTCGTCGTCGCGAATCGCGAAGACGCGTTCGTGCACCGCACCGAACTGCTTGATCAGACCCTCGACATCGCGTGCACTGGTGAACCTTTCCGAGGTCAGCGGCACGTCGAGGTCCCACACCTGGGCGGCGTACCGGGCCTCGGTGAAGTACTCGAGGGTGATGTCGGCGTCGTCCACATCCATGCGGGACGCGAAATCGCGCAGCTTGTGTTCGAGTGCGTCGAGGGTGGCATTGACTGCCGCGTAGTCGAACCGGTCGGTGCTGGTGATGCACGACGACGACTCTTCTTTCAGGATGTCCGCGAATTGCATGCCCGTCGCGGACAGTGCGGACACGGTCTTCGGAATGATCACCCGGGTCGCCTCGAGCTCAGCGGCGATACGCAGGATGTTGAGTCCCGAGGCGCCGCCCCCGGCGACGACCGCGCTCTCCTTGGGATCGAGGCCCTGCGAGACGGTGATCTCGTGAACTGCCTTCACCATGCCGTCGGTGGCCAGGGCCAGGATGCCCCAGGCCGTCCGCAGAGTGCTGATGCCGAGTCGCTCGGCGATCGTGTTGACAGCGCGCTCGGCGGCGTCGCGGTCGAGGGTCATCTTCCCGCCGAGGAAGTAATCGGGATCGAAATAGCCGAGCACACAGGCCGCGTCGGATACGGTGGCGTCGCGGCCGCCGTTGCCATAGCAGGCCGGGCCGGGTTCAGATCCGGCCGATTGCGGGCCGACGCGCAGTAGGCCGCCTTCGTCTACCCAGGCGATCGAGCCCCCGCCCGCGCCGACCGAACGAATGTCGACCGACGAGATGCCGAGAAGATCACCCTCCCATGGCGTGCCCAGCCAGGTTTCCCGGGTGTACACGAGCTCACTGTCGCGCGACAGCCCGACGTCGAACGTGGTGCCACCGGTGTCGCAGACGATCATGTCGCCGCCACACCCTTCGAGTAGTGAGTAGGTCACCCCGGCCAGCGGCGCCATCGCCGGTCCCGACTTCGCGGAATTGATTGGTGCGCGCACCACTTCGTCGATGCTCATCACCCCGCCCGCCGACGTCGACACCAACAACTGGCCCTTATAACCGGCCTCTCGGAGGTCGGTCTCGAGCTCCGTGAAGTGTTTCTGCATAAGGGGTTTGAGCGATGCGTCGATGGCGGCGGCAGACGCCCGTCGATATTCGCGGACCACCGGCGCGATGTCGTGGGACAGCGTGAACGGCACGCCGGGCAACTCATCGGCGATCAGCTCGCCGATTAGTTGTTCGTGGTCGGCGTTGACCACCGACCACAGCAGGCACACGGCGATCGCCTCGAACTGCCGGTCGCCGATTTCCTTGAGGACCCGGCGTACGTCGCGTTCATCGAGCGCCTCGACCACGCGGCCGTCGGCCGAGATCCGCTCGGGTACTTCGAATGTGCGCGAACGGGGTATGTAGGGGTCGGGATAGGACTTGGAGAAATCCTGCCCATTGTGCTTGCCGCCCTCTTTCAGCACCAGCGTGTCGCCGAACCCGCGGGTCGTGATGAACGCGGTCTTGGCCGCGTTGCGCGTCACGATGGCGTTGGTCGCCCGCGTGGTCCCATAGACGAAGAGATCGGTTCGGTCCAAGAGCTCCGTCGGTGAAATACCCAGGGTCTCTCCGGTATTGGCGATGGCCGTGAGCAAGCCGCGCGACACCCGATCGTGGGTGGTGAGCGACTTTCCGATCGTCTTCCGGCCTGTCTCGTCACCGACGACTACGTCGATGAACGTTCCGCCGGTGTCGGCGGAGATGCGGTAGGGCATGGGTGACTAATCCGTTCTTGCTGATCGGCGGTTGCCGACGAGGGTTGACGGCGATCGATGCCGTCGCGGTTGTGCTCGCTTCACAACGCCGGGCCCAGCGGTGCAGCGCCGGGTCTGACGGGTGACCCAGTATGTGGTCCGGCCCACCGGGCTTGTCCATTGCCTAGTGAGCCGCAGCCCTATGCCTGGAAGGCATAATGGCTAGTCGACGCGCGGTATCGACGGTAACCCGGCGACAGGTTTAACCTGCCGGACACAGGCCAACTGGACGGAGATGGCACATGGAGAATCGGGTACTGATCTACTTCATCGCGGTCGCGGAGGCCGGCTCGATCAGTGCGGCGTCGGCCCGGTGCCATGTGACCCAGCCGTCGATGTCGCGGCAGATCTCGGCGCTGGAACGGGAGCTCGGTGTCGACCTGTTCCGCCGGACATCCGCTGGCCTGCAACTCAGTTCTGCCGGGCAGCACTTTCTGCCGATCGCGGTCGACATCATCGGCCGTGTGCACCGGGCTTCGGCGCTGATGCATTCGCTGTCGGCGTCGGAATCCCTGGCGCTCACCGCGGTGTGCCCACCGGCAACGGTCACGTCGATCGTCGCGCCGTTCGTCGCGGGCACGTGTGCCCCGATCACCGACATCCGCGACGCGTACCCGCCGGATGTCTACGAAATGTTGACCGATCCGAGCATTGACCTCGCCATCAGCACGAGCCCGCCGCCGGGGCATTTTTGTGCTGTTCACCTGGGCAAAGTGCCGTTGACGTGCCAGTTCGTCGAGGGTTCCGTCCCACCGGCGGTGCAGGCCATCGAGATCGACCGACTGGCATCCGAGTCCATCGTGGTGCCGAGTTACGGCACCGCGACGCGGCGCGTCCTCGACCAGGCGCTTCAGGCCGCTGATCTGATCCCGGCAGCCCTGCTGGAGACGAAATCGGGCGCGATGGCACAAGCCTTGGCCGCTTCCCGGCGCGGCTGGGCGATCGTGACCGAGCCGCCGCTGTTCGGCCTGGACGGCCGGGTCATCACACGCGACGGGAAGCCGCTGGTCATCGACTTTTTCGCGGCATGGGACAAGGGCCACTATGCCTCCGACCAGATTCGGGAGGTGGTGGGTTCGCTGTCCGAGTGGATCGGGATCAATATGGCCAATCCGATGGACGGCCTGGCGCCGATGACCCAGGCCCCCGTCCATCCCCGGTAGGCCGGGTGTGGATCGAATACTTCGGCGACGCAACGTCGATCATCGACGTTCCTCTTGACGGGTGGCGCGTGCCACAGCTAAGTTACCGCTCGTATCTGAACACCTCGTGCTCGTGTTCACTTCGCCGCCCGTTCATTTCGGCGGGTGTGCCATGGCGGCGCCACAGTGCAGTGGAAAACCTTGTCAGTGTTCTTGTTTCGTGCACGTCTTCTGCCATCGTCTGCTCAGCTGAAGGAACCCGGATGCAAAGTGAACATCGCCCCGACGGCGAAATACTCGTCTCGACAGAAAAACTGGTGACGCGCCACGACGATGATCCGCGTGTGGTGGAGGAGCAGGCGCGCGACGAGTACTCACGCCATGTCGTCCCACCGACCGCGCGGGTCCCTCGCTGGAAGATGGCGGGCACGTGGTGGTTGAACGCGAGTGCGATCGTCTTCATCTACTACGGTGCCTTGTCGGCCGATATCGCCGGCACCAAGCAGGCGTTGATCGGGCTGGTCCTCGCCACTCTGACGATGGCGGTTCTCACACCTCACTTTGTGAGGGTGTCGGCGGAGACCGGCCTTGGCTCGTCACTCATATCCCGACAGATCTTCGGTAGGCGGGGCGCCAACCTCACTGTCACGCTCATCGCGATCGGCGCGCTCTTCTACACGGTCGTCGAAGGCAGCATCCTCGCCCATGCGCTGGCCCTGTGGTTTGACGGCACCGGAATCCAGATCTGGTATGCCGTCGTCCTCCTCGCGGTGGTGCCGCTCGCTCTGGGCGGCGTGCAAAGCTGGCTCAGCAAGCTCAGCACCGTGCTGCTACCGATTTACATCGTCGGTTTGGTGGCCGCCGTGGTGATTGCCGCGATACAGAGTTCCGGGTCGATGGAATGGCTGGCCTATTCGGGCACTCCCGACGCGACGACGCTGCCGGGCTGGCTGAAGGTCTACATCATGTACATGGCCATCTGGCTGCTGCTCGTCGATCAAATCGACTTCGCGCGCTTCGGCAAGGTCTCCGATGTTCGGTTCAACTCAAATGTGTCGTTTGGCTGGGTGTTTTATCTCGTCACGTACGTGGCGAATGCGACCATCGGCATGTACCTGTCACGGGTGGTTGCTCCCGACGTGCCACCGTCGGAAGTCGGTGTCGTCAACGCCCTCATCGCAACCCTCGGTTTGTTCGGGCTGTTGGCGATCATCGTCAGCCAACTGCGCATCAATGTGGTCAACATGTACATCGCCAGCCTGAACTCGTCACGTGTCTGGGGCGCGGTTTTCCGATCGCGGTTGCCCCGGTTCGTGGCGGTGTTCGGAATCGGGTTACTGGCCTTCCTGCTGATGCTCACCGACGTGTTCAGCTACATCTCGGTCGCATTAGATTGGCTTGCAATCATTTTCGTCGCCTGGGTAGGCATCTATTTCACCCACTATTTCGTCGCGAAGTACAAGTTCCACGACACTCGCATCAGGTTCCGGAACTCCGAAACGGTTGCGCTCGACTTAGGAGTTGTCAGCTGGTTCATTGCGACGATCACCGGGGGATTGCTGATCGAGCTACCCGGTGTGCCAGAGACTCTCGCCGAGTTGGCACCGCTCGTGACCCTGGTGGTGGCGGTGGGCGCACAGGTCATTCTCATGCTGGCCAGGCCCGCCAAGCGGGCCTCTAGTGGCGCTGCAGAAGCGCTCGAGCAATGCCTGGGGGATACGTGGCAGACCCGCATCGAATGCTCGAACTGTGGATTATCCTATGTCGCGGTGGAATTCGATGCACCGACGAGTGCACCCGACGACGTTCACTGCCTGACCTGTGAACGAGCGGAGGTGGCGAAATAATATGAGCAGCCCAGAGAGCGTCGGCATGACGCCCAGCGTTGCCGACGAGTGGAGAAAACTCACCGTATCGAAAAAGGAGACCAGGCGCGGCACCGTCCTCGCGTTCTTCGCCTGGACACTGGCGGTTTTCGACTTCATCTTGTTCGGGACCATGTTGCCCGAGATCCAAGAGAGTTTCGGATGGTCCGATGAGGCCGCCTCCTCCGCGGTCACGCTGATCGCTGTGGGAACGACGCTGACGGTCTTCTTGATGGGGCCGATCACCGATCGGCTCGGCCGCCGGAAAGGGATGCTCGCGACGGTCGGAATTACCGCCCTCGCCTCGGCGGCCACCGCAGCCACCACGAACTTCGCATCAGTTGTCGCCGTGCGGTCGTTGGGCGGCGTGGGCTCCGGTGAGCAAGCGGTGAACACCACCTACCTCAATGAGATCTACGCACTGAGTGAAGACGAAAGCGTCACCAAACGCCGCGGATTCGTCTATGGGTTCGTGCAGTCCGGCTGGCCGATCGGGGCCCTGCTCGCGGCCGGCTTCGCGGCGGTCCTGTCCCCGTGGTTCGACTGGCGAGCCCTCTTCCTGTTGGCGACGCTTCCCGCCATCCTCGTGCTGTTCATGCGTCGCGGCCTCAAAGAGACCCCACAGTTCCTGATCCAGAAGGAATTGCGGGATCTGCAGAAGCGCGGCGACACCGAACAGGCCGACGCTCTGGCCGCCAAGTACGGGCTGTCCAACGTCCAGCGAGGCTCGATCCGAGAGTTGTTCTCCGTGCAGAATCGGCGGAACACGGTCATGCTCTCGCTCGCGTACTTCTTGAGCTGGTTCGGAGTACAGACCTTCAGCGTGCTCGGCACCACCGTACTCACCAAGGGCCTCGACGTATCGTTCTCCAACGCGCTGATCATCGTGGTGTTCTCGAATCTCATTGCGGCCGGCGGATATATCTTCCACGGCTGGACCGGGGATCGGTTCGGTCGCAAGAACGTCGTGGTGCTCGGCTGGTTCGCGTCGGCCGTGTTCTTCACGCTGATGCTCTTCGCGCCACTGTCGACGCCGCTGATTGTGCTCGCCTACGGTTTGGGTCTGTTCTTCCTCATCGGCCCGTACTCCGCGCTGGTGTTCTACATGGGCGAGAGCTTCACCGCGAACGCACGGGCAACCGGGGCCGCGTTGGTGACGGCGATCGGGCAACCGGGCGCCATTCTGGCCAGCGCCCTGATCACGATGTTCGTGATCACCGACACCGAATGGTCGCTGGTTGCCTTCTATGTGGGCGTGGTCGGGATCGTGTTCTCAGCCGCCGCGATGCTGGGGGTGAAGAAAGACACTGTCATCCAGGTGGTCACCAATGACGAGCTGGATCCGCGCGTGACGTTGTAGGGGGCGCACTGGTTGGTCAGGCAGCGAGCCTGGCGATCTCGCTGCCCAGCTTGTTGATGACGTAAACGTTGCCGTCACCGTCAACGGCGATATCGGCCGGAGTCTGCAGACCGCTGAACGGTAGTTGGACCCAATCGCTTCCTCGGGCAGACATTCGAGACACGGTCTTAGCCTGCAAATCGGTGACATACAGGTTGCCCGCAGCGTCGACTGCCAGGCCGCCTGCATGATCGGTCGCCCCGGCGACCGACTCGGCAGTAGTCGCGCCCTTGGCGATCTTCACGATCTTGCCCCGCATCGACACATACACGTTGTCGTCACCGTCGATCACCATGTGCCCCAACCCGCCGACACCATCGACGGGACGCTCGGTCGGGGCGCTGGCCCCGGGTGCGAGCATCAACAGCTTGTCGTGCTCATTGTCGCCGAGGTAGACAGTGCCGTCCTGCGCCACGGCAATACTGCTGAGTTGTTGGAATTTGTCGAACGGCAGGGATTTGGCCGTGGTGGCCCCGGGGCTGATGCTCTCGATGGCACCTCCGAGCGTGACGAAGGACAGCGTGCCATCCGGCGCCATTGCCATCGACGTAACCACAGGCTGCTCGGCGAGTTTCAGCGGAGTCGGTTGCGCTGAATCTGGTGTCAGCGTCGAAAACCCGCCCGAACCGCCGAGGTACACCACATTGTTCGGGCCGACCGCTATCCCGCTGACACCCATCGGATCAACCGAAATCGCGGTCTGTGCACCCGATTGCAACGGCACGTCAGCCTCCGGGGCAGCGGAGTTCGGCGAACACGCCCCCAGCATGCTCACCGCGACGCCCGTGGCTACTCCGAATGCCGCACTTCGGTGGCGCCACCGCCGCCCGGGCACCGGCAAACGTAGTGCAGTTGTTTGCTGCTCCATATCCGGGATCCTAGGTCGTCAAGCCGGCGTCCCAGACCGGAACGTGTCCTGTGCGAATTGAGGTAGCTCACTACTCGTGCTGTAGACGGCGCCCACGATGACGATGTGGTTGTGGCTTGCCCACATCACTCAGCGAAGGGAGCGACGGCCATGAAGTCGGTAGCTGTCGTGAAATATTGGGGGGAAACATGACACAGGCACCAACACTTGTGGACTTTGGGCGCGGCGCAATGCTCCAGCGGGGTCGGGCCGCATCCGGAACTCGGCCTCTTCTGATCGTCTTGGCGGAATACTCTGACTTCCCGCCATTCTCTGACTACCACCCGCCGAATTACTATCGAGATCTCGGATTTGGGACGCCCGTGCGCCCATTCAGCGGAACCAACCCTGCGAGCTTGCGTGAATATTTCTGGGAAAATAGCAACCACCGGTTCAGGTTCGACGGAATCGGCGTCGTCGGCCCGCTTGCGATGGGAGAATGGGTCCCGGGGTTGGGTGATAAACCCGAAACTCGCTGGCGCACCATACTCGAACAGGTACCTCAGGGAACCTTCGTTGGTTTGGATGTGAACCACGATAAAGAGATAACCGCAGAAGAACTTTGTGTCGTCATCTTTGAGAATTACCATATTGCGGGATATCCTGCGCAGCCAGCGAATCGAGACAACTACGCGGCGCTCAAGATGATCGGGAACCCTCCACAGCCGACTGTGCTGACCGTGCACGTCGCAGGTGCCGGGCCGCTAACGCCCTTCTACCAGATAGCGCACGAACTGTCGCATTCGCTCGGGACGGTTGACCTGTATGGATATGGAGGCAACTACCTTCTCACGCTCATGAGTGGATATTCTTTCGACTCAAATGACCAAGTCGCTGTGCACCTAGACTCCTGGCACAAGCTGCAACTCGGCTGGGTAAAGCCAAAGATACGCAGTATGGCTGCCGCCGGATCAGAAGTTGTAAGTACCGGATCGGATGAGTCAATCATTCTTTGGGACATAGCGAGACGCGAAAACGAGTATTTCCTCTTCGAACGGCGTGGGCCGAGCCTGCCTGGCAGGATTTATGATTCCGGGGTTGCGGGCGACGGAGTGCTGGTTTGGCGAATCAGCGGTAACGACGTCGCGCATTTAGGAGCCCCCTCGCTTACCTATGGCGGATCGTCGGTGTGGACCGCTGGCAGCCAAACCCCTCTGCTCAGATGGGCCGACGGCACTTCTTCCGGCATATCCGTGAGAGTGACCACTGACGCCGGCGGCGCGCTTCGCATCGAGTGGATGCCATGGGGCGCGGAGCTGACGCAATCGGAGCCACAGGCGACCGTCATCGATGATGGCGGCCACGTAAACCGCACGCAGACTGACATGTGCGGGAACGTCTTGCGCTTCGGCAGTTGGAAAACAACGACCAGCGTCACCTTCGGTGTCGTCGCCGTGGGATTCGGTGGACCAGGGCCACAGATCGATTGGGCTGTCGAGGACAAACCGCTTACGACAGGCACGACGAGCCTCGCCGTTGACCTCGGACCCCGCACGTTCACGCTTGGATGTGCGATATCCGGTGATGGACGCTCGCTCACATTGACATCCTCACCAGGCGACATGTTCCAGATGAACGTCAGTGCGCTTGTCAGCGATGCGGCCGGGCGTTCTGCGAAGGTGAAAGCCGTCTTCTCAGTTGACAGCGGCTATTACACCGGCCTGCACCCAGACGACGTCCGCCGCGCTGCCCAATGCATAGCGGACAACATCCCCGTTCTGGTGGAACCCGGCGATTTCGTTATTCCGCCCGAGTGGCCGGGATGGAGGATCGATCAGTGGAAGCGGAATGCACTCAAGCGACTGGAGATCAATCCAGATCTTGGTAGAGCAGGCCGCGAGACACTCAAGAACCTCATCGAACTGCAGGTGGAATCACCGCAATTCAAGTTGGCAGCAGCAGACGAACTGTTCAGGCCTTAGCCGGCAGCACAAGCCACAGTCGCGTTTGTTCGCACGAGTGATGCAAACTGAAACTCCGGGACCGCGCATAAGAGTCGCTAATCATGCATCGAAATAGTTACCATTGCTGACATGCAGATCGATGGTCAGCAGCTTGCCGCGTTGGCGGCGGTGATCGAGCGTGGCAGTTTCGATGCGGCCGCCGAGCATCTGCATGTCACGCCTTCGGCGATCAGTCAACGGATCAAGGCACTGGAGACCCGGGTGGGTCAGGTGCTCGTCGTGCGGGAAAAGCCATGTAAGGCAACGGCGGCAGGGGTTCCGTTGCTGCGTTTGGCGGCCCAGACCGCGATGTTGGAGGCGGAGGCGCTCGCGGAGATGGGTGGTGGGGCGACGGCGTCACCGCGACTGGCGTTGGCCGTCAACGCCGATTCGATGGCGACCTGGTTCACCGCGGTGTTCGAGCAACTGTCGGAAGTGATGTTCGATATCCGGATCGAGGATCAGGACTATTCGGCCCGGCTCTTGCGCGAAGGCGCAGTCATGGGGGCGGTGACCACCGAGCGCACGCCGGTGCCGGGCTGCCGGGTGCAGTCACTCGGCGTGATGCGGTATGTACCGGTGGCCAGCCCGGCCTACGTGGAACGGTATTTACCGGACGGTTTCACCGCAGAGGCCGCCGCCATGGCTCCGTCGCTGGCGTGGAACCGAGATGACGCGCTACAGGACCGTCTGGTACGCAAAGTCTTTCGGCGAGATATCGCCAGGCCCGTTCACTGCATCCCCACCGCGGAAGGGTTCGGTGCGGCGGTGCGGGCCGGGTTGGGCTGGGGCATGTACCCCGAAGAACTCGTCGACGAGTCGTTTGTGCCCATTACCTCGCACCACCTGGATGTACCGCTGTACTGGCAGTGCTGGAAGCTCGACAGCCCAATGGTCAAGGACGTCACCGATGCGGTGAGCACAGCCGCGTCGAGCTTGAAAAGGCGCGGGTAGTGCCAGCTCGCCCAGCGCCGTGAGATAGGGCCATGGCGCTCGAGCACGCAGGTACAACCAACGAATCCGTAGTTGCCGAACGTTGTAGTTCAGGCCGGCTCCGAGCTCACCGCTCAGAGTCTGGGCGGATGACGGCGAGGACGTTCGATTCAGTTGTGGTCACGTTTTTGATGCAGCAATTCAGGCATATCGACTCGGTTGAGTTCGTGCCCGACTCAGCTTCGACGGTATTCCGTGCCACCGTTGTTCGCGGTGAGCATCACCAGTTCCACATCCCACGCTCGTCGACGCACGCGATCCAGTACGGCGCGCACGGCGGCCAGGATGAGGCTGCACAACGCGACGGACAGCGCACAGACGCCGAGGACCGCCACTGCGGCGTCTCCGACAGCGTCGGAGTTGGTGCGCGGGGCGGCGGTGGGTTTGCCCTCAGGCGTGACCCACATCGTGAAGTGGTCGCCCGCTTCCAGTCGGTGGTTGGTGTGCACGACCTGCTTGAACGAGACCGATCCATTCATCCACTGAGCGGTGACTGTGATGCCGGCCGGTGGTCTGCTCGCATTCGTCGTGCTGTCGGTGACCGCAACGGCGTCGATCTGGCGGAACGTCTGGACTTGGTGGGAGATTTCCTGTGCCCGTGTGGAATACACGTCTGTCGCCACGTGGATCGCAAGTGCAGCGGTAACGAGCGCGAGGGCCAAGACGACGCACAGCGCCAACGCCTCCACCCGATCGGTAAATCGGACAAGTGGATGTCTACTGGTCAGCTGAGCGATCTTCCAACGACTTGCGGTAGACGTCAGTGAGGCCATCACAGCGGCCCCACTCGTGTTACGCCCATGTTTTCTATGGTGACACTTTGACCGTCAGCAGGAGAAGCTACGGCGGGCTTAGGGGACCAAGATCACAGCTGGTAACTACGATTTGGCGCGCCGGGCCAACCGCTCGGAGTTGTCGATCAGGATGCTCTTGCCCTGCACGCGGATCCAGCCACGCTGCGCGAAATCAGCCAGCGCCTTGTTGACCGTCTCACGCGACGAGCCGACGAGTTGGGCGATCTCTTCCTGGGTCAGCTCGTGGTCGACGCGCAGAGAGCTGCCTTCGCGGCTGCCGAACCGCTGGGCGAGGTAGAGCAGTTGCTTGGCGACACGGCCGGGCACATCGGTGAAGATGAGATCCGACAGGTTGTTGTTGGTGCGGCGAAGTCGACGCGCCAACACCCGCAGCAGTTGCTCGGCAATCCCGGGTTGCTCGGCGATCCAGGAATGCAGCGCGGCGCGGTCCATCATCACGGCCTGCACATCAGTCAGTGCGGTCACGGTGGAGGTACGCGGGCCCGGGTCGAAGATGGCGAGCTCACCGAACATGTCGGAGGGCCCCATCAGCGTGACCAGGTTTTCGCGGCCATCCGCGGTCCGGCGGCCGATCTTCACCTTGCCGGAGATGATGATGAACAGCGTGTCGCCCGGTTCACCCTCGACGAACACGGTGCGACCGCGCGCGAAAGACACCGGTTCGAGCTGCTGGGCAAGTGCAGCGACCGCGCTGGGCTGTACCCCCTGAAAGATGCCGGCACGCGCCAGGACCTCGTCCACACTGTCTCCTTCAACTCGCGTGCCGGGTGTGATCTGCGTCAAGCTTACTCAGGCAGGTCTGTGCCAATGCAAAGGTACCCAATCCAACCTTTGCGGGAGGTGCTGATACTGCCGGCGCCGGTATCTTGGTGACCGATGACCAAGAGCCACACCTACGAGGTACACGTGACGTGGACCGGCAACACCGGTTCCGGGACAAGCGGCTACCGCGACTACGGGCGCAACCACGACATCGACGGCATCGGACCGGGCAAACCGACGATCTCCGGCACGGCCGATCCTGCGTTTCGGGGTAGCGCGGACGCGTGGAACCCGGAAGAGCTTCTTGTCGCCAGCCTGTCTCAGTGCCACATGCTGTGGTACCTCGCGCTGTGCGCCCGCGACGGAATCATCGTCACCGCTTACACCGACAGGCCTGTGGGGACGATGGGTGAAACAGCAACGGGCAGCGGTAGTTTCGAGGAAGTCACGCTGCGCCCCGAGGTGACCATCACCAGCCCGAACCGGGTGGATGACGCCACGAGCCTGCACGAGGAAGCGCACAAGATGTGCTTCATCGCCAATTCGGTCAATTTCCCGGTCCAGGCCAAGCCGAGCACAAAGGTGGGTTGATCGAGCCTTAAGCGTCGGCGGCGTGCTTGTCCTTCTTCCCGAACGGCAGCACGTGCACGATCGCCACGACCACCGCGCCCACCACCAGGCCGATCACTGCGGACGCCGCCGTGTTGACCAGCCAGGCCAGCACGCCACCGACGCCGGGCACCGCGTGGTGGACGAGTTCCTCGACGTGGTGGACCAGGCCATATGGCGGATGCCACCCGAGCGTGTCGGTGCCGACGAGCAGGATGTGGCCGCCCACCCAGAGCATCGCCACCGTGCCGATGATGGAGAGCGCGTTCAGCAGTTTGGGCATCCCGGCGACCAGGCCGCGACCGATCTTCTGGGCGAACTTTGATGAGCGTTGTGCCAGGTGCAGGCCGATATCGTCCATCTTCACGATGCCGGCCACCACGCCGTATACCGCGGCGGTGATCACCAGGGCCACCACGACCAGAATGATGAGGCGGGGCCAGAAGGTCTGATCAGCCACTTCGTTGAGCGCGATCACCATGATCTCGGCCGACAGGATGAAGTCGGTGCGAATGGCGCCGGTCACCATGAACTTCTCGGCGTCCCCGCCCGCGGCAGCGGTCGGCGCCGCGTGGTGATCGTGCCCGCGGATCCAGCCCCACACCTTCTCGGCGCCCTCGAAGCAGAGATAAGTCGCCCCGAGCATGAGGATCGGTGTCAGCAGCCCGGGCGCGAACTGGCTGAGCAGCAGCGCGGCCGGCAGGATGAACACGATCTTGTTGCGCAGGGAGCCGATGGCGATCCGCTTGATGATCGGCAGTTCGCGTTGCGCGGCGATACCGTGCACATACTGCGGCGTCACCGCGGTGTCGTCGATGACGACACCTGCGGCTTTGGCGGTGGCACGTCCGGCGGCGGCCCCGATGTCGTCGACGGAGGCGGCGGCGAGTCGGGCGAGCGCGGCGACGTCGTCAAGCAGGCCGAACAGACCCGCGCTCACTGCTGTCTCGCTTCGCGCAAGCGGCTCATCGATTCCCCGTCATGTCTGTGAAGGTTACCGGCCGTCACATGCCGATGAGGGACTCAATCCAGCCACGGGCGAAGTACAACACAAACCCGGCCGCGACGATCCACAGCAGCGGACTGATCTCGCGTGCCTTGCCTGCTGCCGAGCGCAGCACCACCCAGGCGACGAAGCCGACGCCGATGCCGTTGGCGATCGAGTAACTGAACGCCATCGTGGCCACGGTGAGTACGACGGGCAGCGCCACCGAGAACTCCGAGATGTCGATGTGGCGCAGGTGGGAGACCATCATCGAGCCGACGATCACCAGTGCCGCGGCGGCCACCTCGGTCGGCACGATCGAGGCGAGCGGGGAGACGAACATGGCGGCGAGGAACAGGACACCGGTGATCAGGTTCGCGAACCCGGTGCGGGCGCCCTCCTCGATACCGGCGCCCGATTCGATGAACACGGTGTTCGACGACGCCGACGACGAGCCGCCGACGACGGCGCCCGCGCCCTCGACGATCAGCGCCGAACGCAGACGCGGGAACGCGCCCTGTGCGTCGGACAGGCCGGCCTCGCGGGACAGGCCCGTCATGGTGCCCATGGCGTCGAAGAAGTTCGCGAACACCAGCGTGAATACCAGCATGATCGCGGCGAGCGCGCCGATGCGGCTGAAGTCCAGGCTGACCGCGCCGACCAGCGACAGATCCGGCAGCGCGAACGGAGAACCCGACAACGACGGAACCGACAGGCTCCAGCCGCCAGGATTCTCGGTCGCCGATCCGAGGTGCCAGATCGCTTCGACGACTACGGCAACCACTGTGCCGGCGACGAGCCCGATGAGAATGCCACCCCGCACCCGGCGGGCCACCAGGATGCCGGTGACCAGCAGGGTGAACACGAAGATCACCGTGGGCACCGTGTTGATCGAGCCGACGCCACCGGTACCCAGCCCGACCGGAGGCGAGGGCAGTCCGGTGGAGCCGACGAAGCCGGCGTCGACCACACCGATGAACAGGATGAACAACCCGATGCCCGCAGTGATGGCGAGTTTGAGCTGGATCGGCACCGCGTCGAAGACCAGCCTGCGGAGTCCGGTTGCCGCCAGCACCACGATGATCAGCCCGTTGATCACCACCAGCCCCATCGCCTCGGGCCAGGTGACCGATCCGACGACGGTCGTGGCCAGGAAGGAGTTGATGCCAAGGCCGGCGGCGAACGCGAACGGCAGCCGTGCGACGACGCCGAACAGAATGGTCATCACGCCCGCGGCCAGCGAGGTGGTCGCCGATACCTGCGCGAACTCAAGTTTGTTGCCGACGACGTCCGGAGTGCTGGACAGGATGACCGGATTCAGCACGATGATGTAGGCCATCGCGATGAAGGTGACGAGACCGCCGCGGATCTCGGCGGGGATGGTGGAGCCACGCGCTGAGATCTCGAAGAAGCGATCGAGGCGGTTCATAGTTGATGACCCTAAAGTGGGATGGCTGCTACCGTGCGATGACGTCGCGGATGAACTCCTTGATGGTCTTGCGGACAGAGGCCAGAGTGACGGCCCCGGATTCCAGCAGAACCTGGACGGCGAGGCCGTCGAGCATGCTGATCAACATGTTGGCCAGGACCACCGGGTTGCCCGGGCGGGCACTGCCTTCGCGCTGCGCGGTGCGGATCACCTCCGATACGACGTCGCGCCACTGGCCGTACAGCTTTTCGTTGACCGACCGCAGGTGCGCGTCGCGCGTCGCCTCGGCCCACAGGGCCAGCCAGACTTTCCAGGCCCGGCGGGACTGGTCGTCTTTGGGCAGGTAGGACTCGACGAGATCGTTGAGAATGGCCAGGCCGCTCTTTGTCGAGGACAGGAGCGCCTGCCGACGGTTCAGCGACTCGGTGAGGTTGAACTCAAAGGCGGCGTTGATGACGTCTTTTTTGGTGTCGAAGTAGTAGTGCACGGTGCCAGAACTGACACCGGCGGTCTTCGCCACATCTGAGAGCCGCAGGTCTGGAACGCCCACTGTGGCAATGACTTCGCATGCGGCGGTGAGGATCTGTTGTCGTCGCTCGGCCTCCACGCTGGGACGCGGCATCGGTGGTCCCTTCGGATCGCAGTGCTGGTGGTCGTTGCGAGGCGATCATACAAGCCTGATAACTGCGCAGCCGATTAACAACGCAGGATCAGAGGTTGCGAGCGATGACCAACTTCATGATGTCGGAGGTGCCTTCCTCGATCTCTTCGAGTTTGGCGTCGCGCATCCACTGCTCCACCGGATATTCGCGCGAATACCCCCAGCCGCCGAGGGTCTGCACCGCGCCATGGGTGACGAACATCGCCGTCTCCGAGGCGGTGAGCTTGGCCATCGCCGCGATACCGCGTGCAGGCGATCCACTGTCGATGACCCGCGCAGCGTGCAGAACGAGCAGTCTCGCCGATTCGATGCGGGTCGCCATTTCGGCCAGCCGGAAGGCGACGGCCTGGTGCTCGATGATGGGGACACCGAACTGCTTTCGGGTGCGCGCATAGTCGAGGGCGTATTCGTAGGCTGCGCGTGCCGCGCCGACCGCGGCCGCGCCCAGGACCACCCGGGAGATGTCGAACGTGCCCATCAGCCCGTAGAAACCCTGACCTTCATCGCCGAGCCGGTTCTCCTCGGGAACGAAGGCGTCATCGAAAAACATTTCCCGGCATACGATTGCGCGCTGTCCCATCTTCTTCATCGGTGCGCCGAACGCCATTCCCTCGGTGTCCTTGTTGAGCAGGAACGCCGAGACCCCGGCTGAGCGTTTGGTCGGATCCGTCTTGGCGAAAACCACATAGAATTCGGCCGCTCCGGCGTTGGAGATCCACGCCTTCTGGCCGGACAGTCGGTAGCCCCCGTCGACGCGTGTGGCGGTGGTGGAGATGGACGCGGCGTCGGAGCCGGATTCGGGTTCGGTGGTCGCCAGCGCGGTCATCGGGCTCTTCGGCCCGGTGAGGGGCGCGAGCCAGGTCTTCTTCTGCTCCTCGGTGCCCAGCACCATGATCGGATCGGAGAAAAATCCGTTCGAGCAGACCAGGTTTCCGATCCCTGGATCACCCCAGCACAGCTCTTCCTGTACCAGGCACTGCGTGAACACGTCGGTGAAACCCCCGCCGCCGTACTCCTCGGCGATCATGAAATCGGTGATCCCCACCGCGGCGGCCTTCTCGAAGATGTCGACCGGTGTGACGACGTCGGCCTCATCGACCTCGCGGCCGCGGGGCCGGATCTCCTTCGCAGCGAATTCGCGGCACAGCGAGATGATCTGACGCTGCTCGTCACTGAGCGGCCAAGCCGGAATGTTGGTGGTATCGATGGGCATAAAGGTCTCCTGTGTTGGTTGTCGGGTCAGTCGGTGCTGCGGGTACCGGTGTAAATCGGTTTTCCCAGCCATTGGCCGCCGTCGGCCACCATGACGTCGCCGGTGACGTAGCCCGCTCGGTCGCTGAGCAGAAACGCCGCCGATTCGGCGATCTCGTCGGGCGTGGCGAAGCGGCCCGCGGGGACGCTGGCGAGCACGTGGTGTCGGGCATCGGGGGTACCCCACAATGCGGCACCTGCCCCTGCGGTCTCGGTGGGTCCGGGGGCAATGCAGTTCAATCGCACTCCACGACTGGCCCATTCGACTGCCAGCGTGCGGGTCATCGCGACCACGCCACCCTTGGCGGCTGCGCTGTGCACAGTGCCCGGATGACCGTGCCAGGCATAACTGGCGACCACATTGACGATAGTGCCGCGGCCGGCGGCGAGCATGTGCCGACCGGCTGCGAGAGTGCAGTAGAAGGTTCCGTTGAGCACGATGTCGGTGACGGCCTTCCACCCGTTCGGCGACAGCTCCTCAGCCCGGGCGATGAAGTTTCCCGCCGCATTGTTCACCAGCGCGTCGATGCGACCGAACCGTTCGACGACATTGTCGACGACCTGCGTGACATTGTCCGGATCGCGCACGTCGCAGACGATGGTCTCGGCGGTTCCACCCAGGTCGGCCACGCGCTGGGCTGTCTCGTCCAGGGTGTCCTGGCGTCGGCCCAATACGGCGACGGTGCCACCCGCGGCCACCCACCGCAGTGCGATGGCTTGTCCGATGCCCGAACCACCGCCGGTGACGAGTGCCACCCGTTCGGCGAATTCGGTTGTGGTGTCCAGAAGTTTCATACCGGTCTCCTCTACGTGGAAATGGTGTTGGCAGCAGTGGCATCTCGACGTGCAGTGGCCAACGCATCGACCGCGAGTGGGCCGTCTGCGGTGACCCGCACCGGGTTCAGTTCGATCTCGTCGATGTCGGGCCTCCCGGCGATCACCTGCGATACGGCTGCCACCAGGTCGGCGAGTGCGTCCAGGTTCGCCGCAGGCCGTCCGCGCCAGCCGTGCAGCAATGGCGCACACCGCAGTCGTTCGATCATGCTCCGTGCCAAGGACGGTGACACCGGCGCGATTTCGAGGCAGACGTCGCGGTGCAGTTCGGCTTCGGTGCCGCCGGCGCCGACGACCACGATGGGACCGATGCCCGGGTCCCGGCGCGCGCCGACCAATATTTCGACGGCCGAGGGGCGGGTGTCCTGCGCTTCGACGACGTAGTCACCGTCTCCCAGCTGCGCGCGCATGTCATCGAATGCGACAGCCACTTGCGTCGGTGTGGTGAGATCCGTTACCACGCCGCCGACTTCACTCTTGTGATCGATCCAGCCCGCCTTGAGCACGACCGGCATGCTCAGCTGGCGAGCGGCCTGCCGGGCCTCGTCGGAACCGCGGACCAGGTGGCCGCTGGGAAACCTCACCCCGGCCTCCGACAGCAGTGCGCGGGCTGCCCAGTAACCGGGGCGGACGGGCAGGGTGCTTGCTCCGGCGGATATGGCGGGCGCGTCACGGCGGTGCGCGTTGGCACCTGCGATCGCCGACAGGCTGAGCACGGCCGATTCGATGCGGTCGTAGGAGGGCACGCCGCTGCGCAGCATCTCCTGTACAGCAGTGGTATCAGCGCCCATGGTGTGTATCGCGACCGGTGAGCCGGCTGTGTGGGCAAGCCGACCCATCCGTCGGATGACAGCGTTCTCAGTGTCACTCAATGATTCGATGTCGCGGCCATAACAGCCGAAATAGCCTGTCAGTATCACCGCGTCCACCTCGGTGGAGTCGATGAGTGCCGTCGCGATCTCCGCGTATGCGTTGAGGTTCTGTTCGCCGGCGCCCGCCAGGTCGACCGGGTTACTGGTGGCCGCACCGGCCGGAAGTTGTTCTGCCAGTTCGCGGGTGAGCACCTCGGAGAACGGCACGACATCGAGGCCTTGTGCGGTCGCCACGTCGGCGGCGATGCCGCTCTGGCCGCCACTGTCACCGACAATGGCCACGCGACGACCGCGCGGGGTGGGCGACGCCAGGCACATGCGGGCGATGTCGATGACCTCGCCAGGGGTGCCGGCCCGGATGGCTCCTGCCTTACGGCATGCGGCGTCGACGACGTCGCTCGGTGACGTCAGCGATCCGGTGTGTGAACGTGCGAGCCGGGTGCTGGCGACGCTCGCGCCCACGGTGAGCAGGATGGTGGGTTTACCCGATGATCTGAGGACGCTGAGCGTTTCGAACAGGCATTCACCGTCGGTAAAGCTCTCGAGATAGAGCGCGACCACACGGGTCTTCTCGTGATGGGCCAGGTCCCTGAGCAGTTCTGTCGCGGTGACATCGGACTGATTGCCGATCGAGACGAACCGGGATACCCCAAGACCGTGCCGGCCACCGAGTTCCGCCAGCTCGGATCCGAGCTGCCCACTCTGGGACACGATCGCCAGCGGGCCCGGTCTCATGGTGCCCCACAACAGTTGCAGCTCGGTGCTCGCGTCGTAGATCCCGAGGCTGTTGGTACCGACCAGCCGCGCGCCGTGCGCGGTGATCTTGCGAGAGAGGGCTGCTTCGTCGGCCACTCCCGAACTGATCCCGAGGAATCCGCGCACCCCGCACTGCAAGGCCTCATCGACTACGGCCGGGACGTGAGCGGCTGGCACGCACAGGGCCACGAGTTCAGGGGTTTCCGCCAGATCGGATATGCGTGGTACACATCGTTCGCCGAGGACTTCGGGGGCGCGGCTGTTGATGAGGTGTACGTCGCGTCGGTGCCTTCCGCGCAGGGCGCCGGAGGCCAACCAGTAACCCCACTTGGCCGGGTCCGCGGATGCCCCGAGCACCGCGACGGAGGCCGGGTCGGAGAACATCTCGAGGCCGGACCGCGTGACTCGGGCGGCGGGTGGCTGTGTCAGTCCCATCTGCTGGTATTCCTCATCTCAGTGCCCGCGCAGCGCGGTGGCGATCTCGTCGGCGGCCCGTTGTCCGGAGGAGATGGCGCCGTCGATGTAGCCGTTCCAGACCGAAGCGGTTTCGGTGCCTGCCCAGTGGATCCGGCCGCAGGGATTGCGCCATCCGGTGGCGCCGTGCTCGAACCACACACCGGGGGCAGGGTTCGCGGCGTAGCCGCCGAATGCCCAGGGGTCTTCGGTCCAGATTTTCTCGGTGTACTGGTCGGGGTCGCCCGCACGCGGGCCGAACAGCTTTTGGAGTGTGGACAACACCTCTGCGCGCCGCTCATCGGCCGGTCGGGCAGCCCAATGGCGGAGTCGGTCGGCGTAGACGAATGCGACCAGCACGCCGCATTCGGCGCCGGCCGGTGAGTTGTCGAACACCACGCCCACGGATGGATCGCCATAGACGGTGCCTTGTCCGGACAGCCCCTGGTCACGCCAGAACGGAGTGTCGTACACGGCGTGGACCTTCGCGACGTCGCCCATCGGGTTCCGTGTCATCCACCGGTTGCGCGATGCGGGCAGTGGCGGGTTGAAGCTGATCCGCACCGCTGCCCCGGGGGCGGCCGCGACGACGACGCGGTGTGCCGACACCGTGCCCCGGTCGGTCCGGATCTGCACGCCGGCGCCTGTCTGGTCGACCTGGCGCACAGGCGCGTTGACGTGCACCCGGTCGCCGAGATGTTCGGCGATGGCCAGCGCCACCGATTGCGCACCGCGCACGAAACGCCGGTCCTGAGCGCAGCCCGCGGTCTCCATCAGCTGCTCGTAGCCGCCGGCGGAGGCCACGTAGAACAAGAAGTGGAACAGTGAGATGTCGCGCGGTTCGACCGTCCAGACACCCTGCACCGACAGCGCCAGCCGTGTCCGCACATCGTCGTCGGCCGTGATGGATGCGAAGAACGAATGTACGGTTTGGCTGTCCCAGTCCTCGAGATGCTTGGTGGCGGTGGGACTGTCGAGGTCGATCGTCCGCGCGAGGGTGTCGATCTGCTCGATCGCGTCCTCGTATGCGGTGACTCCGAAGCCGTCAACCGGTCCGGAACCGCGGAATGGGCGGCATACTCCGTCCTGCCACAGTTCCAGGTAGTCGCCGGTGTCGTAGGTGGGGAAGGTGGGGCAGCCGAAGCGTGCTGCGGCGGCGATGAGGTGGCGCTGGGTCGGACCGACCCATTGACCGCCGTGGTCGATGATCAGGCCGCCGTCCAACTCCTCGGACAGCACGCGGCCGCCGACGCGGTCGGACCCCTCCAGGACCAGGACGTCGATGCCTTGGTCCTGCAGCGACAGCGCTGCAGACAGCCCTGCGTAACCGGCGCCGACGACCACCACGCTTGCCGCCGGGGGAAGGGCTTGTGCCAGGGGGGCGGCTGTGTCCTGAGTCACCATGGTTTAGCAGCTTACAATAATTGGCCCGCCAGTCAACTATTAATTCCGGGTCGCAAAGACCTCCTTGACAATTCGTGACCCCCGCCACACACTGCTTTAATCTGGCCCGCCAATCAGGAATGAGGCACACCCGGGTGCACGAACAAGAGCTCGACGATCAGCTTCAACGCCGCATCGCACTCCTCGAATCATCGGACAGCGCTGAGCATTTGGTGGACGATCTGCCGATCAGCGACATCGCGATGTGCGTGATTGCGCTCGCGTTCGCCACTGTCGTACTGCTTTGGTGGGCGTACTGATGGCCGACACCGGGCAACTCGGGTCGCCCACACAAGCACCGCACGGTCGATTCGACCCCACGATCACCGACCTGCCGCTGTTGCGAGGCGAGCGGATCTGGAACTTCTGGCAGCACTCAGCGGTCAACGCCGGGCTGGCGGTCGCCACCTGGGCGTTTCTCCAGGGCGCGGCCGTTGCCTACTACGTCGGCGTGAAGCAGGCGATTGCGGCGATGATCATCGGCTACGGCATCAGCGTGCTGTTGGTCGCCCTGGCGCCGTGCCTGCCATCGGTGAAGTACGGGATCGAACAGTTCGTGGGCATCCGCAGCACCTTCGGGGAACGTGGGGCCCGGATCGTGATGGTCGCGGTTTCGACACTGCTGGCGGCGGCCTGGTCTGCGGTATTGGCGATCATGTTCGGGCACGGGCTCGTGACGGTCGTCAACAACGTCTTCGGCATCGCACTGCCCGAAACCGGTGTTGCGGCAAGCATCATGGCTCTTATCGCGATTGTCGTATCTTGGCTGATCCTGTCGCGGGGGCCTGTCTCGGTCGAAGCGTTCTGCCGCGCGATCGCGCCCGTGCTCATCCTCATCGTCGTCGGCGTGATCGTCATCGTGTTCTCGCGCTACTCGTGGTCGGAGTTGACCGCGCTGGCGCCACTCGGTGGCATCAGTGACGACCCGCACTTGAGTTTCATGCTTGCCATCGAGTTGAACCTGGCGGGCGGATTCGCGTGGTGGCCGAATCTCGGGAATCTGGCGCGCCTCACCAAAACGTCCCGAGCCGCCTTCTGGCCCAACTGGATCGGCGTCTTCGCGGCGTCGGCGGTCGCCGCAGCCGTGGGTGTGCTCGCGGCGCTCTCGCTACAGGTCGAAGATCCCACCCAGTGGTTTATTCCGCTTGCCGGTGTCGTGCTGGGCATCATCGCCCTGATCGTGGTGTGCCTGGCGAACGTGACCGCGATCCTGTCGCAGGGGTACGCATCGATGGTCGCCCTGAAAGGCGGCGGCGGCGCGCTGCTTCGCAAGACTGCATGGCCTCTGCTCGGCGTCGTCATTCTCGGGCCTGCGGCGGTTCTGGTCTTCTTCCCGGCCGCGGTGTACGAGAATTACGGTCGCTTCGTGTCGTGGGGTGCGATCCTGCTGGCCCCGATGTGCGCCGTGCAGATTGTCGACTTCTTCATCCTGCGCCGGCGCCAGATCAGCGTCCGAGCGCTGTACCAGCCTGTCGGTGAATCGCCTTACAGCTATTGGAAGGGCGTCAACGTCGCGGCTTTCGTCGCCATCGGCGCCGGTGCGCTCGCCTACGCGTTACTGTTGAACCCGGTCGACTACGAACCGGCGGCTGTGTTCCGCTACACGACGGCATCACTACCCGCTTTCGGAGTGGCCGCTATCGTGCATTACCTGCTCACGCGCTTGATCGTGATGCCCCAGGGCCTGGGTGGCTACCCGCGGCCGTCGTCGAACGGAGCCCTTGACCTCAAGTCCACTTGAGGAGTCATGCTCCAGGTATGACAGTTGCTCGGGATTCTTCCGGCGGTCCGGCCGCGGCGTCGGATGCTGACGGTCTGACCGCGCGGTTCAACCGTGATGTACTGCCGCAGCTGGACCAACTCTATGGCGCCGCCCGCCGCTACAGTCGCCGTCCCGCCGATGCGGAGGACCTCGTTCAGGAAACGGTGCTCAAGGCGTACAACAGCTTTCACACATTCCGCGACGGCTCCAACATCCGGGCCTGGTTGTTCAGAATCATGACCAACACATGGATCAACTCCTACCACGTTGCACAGCGACGACCGGATGAGGTGCTGTCCGACTCCTTCAGCGATGCGCAATTGGCAGCGGTGGGGCGGCATTCGGCGGGGGCGTTGCCGTCGGCCGAGGTCGCCGCGCTTGAGGCCATGGGAGACGAGGAGGTCAGGGAGGCGTTGGGCGCGTTGCCGGAGCCGCAGCGCATGGTGGTCTACTACGCCGACGTGGAAGGTTTCCGGTACAGGGAGATCGCCGAGATCCTGGATGTGCCGGTGGGCACGGTGATGTCCAGGCTGCATCGTGCGCGCCGCAGCCTGCGCGCACTCCTTGTCGATGCCGGGGTCAGGCGCGGATATATCGACCGGGATTCCGTTCACCCAGATCAACGAAATGGTCGATCTCCCGGTGGTTCTGCCGCCACATCGTTGATGTCGGCGTAGATGTCGGCGCCGCGCCTGCAATCGCCAGCGCGGCGCCGGACGGTGCCTCACCAGCGCTAACAATATTGTCAGCAAAGTCGTTGACGAAATTGTTAACAATCCCGTACGGTGGCTTGAGTCACATCACCGAGGGATTCCGGGAGAAGCCACATGTCGAAGGTCGCCGTCGTCGGACTGGGTGAGGCGGGCGCGCTGTATGCGCGCGGCCTCCGAGACGCCGGATTCGACGTCGCCGGCTACGACCCGTTCACGCGACTCGACGAGCCCGGCATCGCGCAGTACGACGGCCTCGCCGACGCAGTGGCCGGCGTCGACCTCGTCATCACCCTCGTGGGGGCGGGCGCGGCGCGGAAAGTCACCGGGGACGTGCTCGCCCACGCCGCGGCTGGAACCTTGCTTGCCGATTTCAACACCGGCGGCCCTGAACTCAAGGCCACGCTGGCCGAAGCTGCCGGGTTGACGGGCGTGCGCTTCGTCGACGTCGCGGTACTCGCCCCGGTGCCGCGTGCGGGCGCCCGCACTCCGCTGATGGTCAGTGGCGCCCACGCCGAGGCGTTCGTCGAGCTGTTCGCCCCCACCGGCGCTCCTGTCGAGGCGATCGGCGGCGAGCCGGGAGATGCCGCCTCCCGCAAGCTGATTCGCAGCGTCTTCATGAAAGGCCTGGCGGCGGTGGTGCTCGAAAGTGTCGGTGCCGCAGAAGCTGCCGGCTGCGAGCGGTGGCTGCGTGACCAGATCGCCGACGAGCTCTCGGGCGACGCCTGTGCCCTCATCGACCGGCTGATCGACGGTTCCCGCGCCCACGCCGCGCGCCGCATCCACGAAGTAACCGATGCCCGCGACTACCTCGAGAGCATTGACCAACCCGCCTGGACCATGCAGGCTGCCCGGTCCTGGCTGTCCAGCCTGGACGGCACGAACGCGTAATCGAAAGGGATAGCACGACTATGGGAGACCCTGTGGAAGCCAAACGACTTCTCGTGGTTGGCGCACACAGCGCTGATTTCGTCTGGCGCGCCGCCGGAGCGATCGCCAAACACACTGCGGCCGGAGGTGAAGCCCGCGTCGTCGCGTTGTCCTACGGTGAGCGCGGCGAGTCCGGTGAGTTGTGGAAGGAGCCTGGTCAGACCGTCGACAATGTCAAACGTCACCGGCATGCCGAGGCGACCGAGGCGGCCGACGCCGTCGGCGCGAGCTTCGAATGCTTCGACCTCGGCGACTATCCGCTGGAGGTCGGTCCGGAGGCGATCGAGCGGCTCGCCGAATTGATGCGCGACTTCAAACCGCACGTCGTCCTCACCCATCCTGACAAGGACCCGTTCAACCCCGACCATCCGGTCGCCAACGTAGCGGTGTCGAAGGCCAGGCTCCTGACCGCGGGTGCGGTCGTCGAAGCGGGCTTCCGTACCGCTCCGCCCAGTGAGTTCCTGGTTTTTGAACCGCACCAGCCGGAGCTGTGCGGATTCACGCCGAGTGTCTTCGTCGACATCAGCGATGTCTTCGAGCTCAAAGTCAAGGCGATGTCAGCGATGCGAGCCCAGTCCTACCTGCAGCAGTACTACGCCGAACGGGCCGATCATCGCGGGAACCACGCCCGAAAGGTGACCGGTCGCAAGCAGATCAGGCAGGCTGAGGCATTTCAGCGGCTCGTGCCGAACGTGGTGGAGGCGCTGTGACCGAGCTGGCCATCGCCGCCGACTTGCTGGCCGAGTTGCGCCGGTCCGGGGTCGCGACCGTCTACGAGGCCCGCGGCAGGCAGGGTCTGGTCGATGCCGACTTCATCCAGCTGCTGCCCGGCAGCCGTGCCGCCGGGCCGGCCCGCACGGTGCGGTGCGCGCAGGACGACAACCGGGGAGTGCACGAGTTGGTGGCCCGGATCCAGCCGGGTGAGATCGCGGTGCTCACCATGCCCGACCCGAAACCGGTGGCGCTCATCGGGGATCTGCTGGTCACACAGCTCCGCGAACGCGGTGTGGCCGCGATCCTCGTCGACGCGGGCGTGCGCGACGTGGAGGAGCTCCGGTCGATGGGTGTTCCCATCTGGACGCGCTGGATCCGTATCCGCGGTGCCACCAAGGACACCCGCGGCGAGGTCGACGCGGCCGTCGAGGTCGGCGGCGCGGGCATCCGTACCGGTGACGTCGTGATCCTCGACGCCGACGGGGTCGTGGTGGTGCCCGCCGACGAAGCTGAGCGTGCGGTGGAACTCGCGCACGCCCGTGAAGCCAAGGAGGCGGCCTCACGCGCCAAGTATCTCGACGGGCATATCTCATACGACCTGTACGGCTTCCGCGCCGAGGACGAAGGGAACTGACATGGACATCCGCGTCGAGGGGCTCGTGCTGCGTTACGGCGATGCGGTGGCGGTGCGCGACCTTGATCTCAGCGTCGGCGACGGTGAATCGCTTGTGCTGCTGGGGGAGTCAGGTTGCGGAAAGACCAGCACGATGCGGTGTGTCGCGGGGCTGGAGCGGCCGAGCGCAGGCCGTATCAGTGTCGGAGGCGAGGTGTTGTTCGACGCCGAGCGTGGCGTCGAACGACCGCCGCACAAGCGAAACATCGGCATGGTCTTCCAGTCCTACGCCATCTGGCCGCACATGACCGTGTTCGAGAACGTCGCATTCCCGCTCACCATGCAGCGCGTCGGCAAGGCCGACCTGACCCGTCGGGTCGGGGAGACGCTGGAGCTCGTCGGGCTGGACGGATTCGGCGACCGCGGTGCCAGCCTGCTCTCCGGCGGCCAGATGCAACGCGTGGCCCTGGCCCGCAGCCTCGTGATGCAACCATCGGTGATGCTGCTCGACGAGCCGCTGTCCAATCTTGATGCGCGCCTGCGCCACCGACTGCGTGGTGACCTGCGGGAGTTGCAGACCCGACTCGGCCTCACCTCCGTCTATGTCACTCATGATCAGGAAGAAGCACTGGCCCTGGCAGACCGCATTGCGATGATGCAGCACGGCCGCATCGTGCAGATCGGCAGGCCGAACGAGATCTATGCCAAACCGCTCAGCGCTGCCATCGCCGACTTCCTCGGCGTGGGCAACATTCTGCCGGTAGAGCCCATCGATTCGACCGGCGTGCGCATCAGCGATACCGGTGTAACACTCTCGGTCGCACCGTATGACGATGCCGCAGACCTCAAAGCCTGCATTCGCGGCGAGGACATCGCTGTCGGCGACGACATTGCCGCAGGCATGAACGTGCTCGAGGGCCGACTGCTCATGAAGGAGTTCCTCGGCGCCAGCGCGACCTATCGGGTGGCGCTCGCGGACAACGCGGAAATCGAGATCATCGGCAGCAAGCACCGACAGCTCGCGGCCGCAACCGGCGACACCGTGCGGGTCGGCATACCGGCGGACGCCGTGCAGGTGCTGCCCCAGGATGTCGGCCAGGCGACGGCACCGGCAGCAGTGAAGGCCTCCGCGTCATGACCACGCAGCTGATGGAAGCGCCGGCGCCGGAAGCTCCGGACATACCCGACACCAAGAAGTTTCGGCGACCGTCGCTGCTGACCATCGGGCTGTACGCGGTCCTGGCGATCCTCATCGTGTTGCCGGTCGCGCTCGTGGTGCTCTCCGCATTCACCACGACCACACCGCGTCCCGGCAACATCGACCTGTCCGGACTGACATTCGACAACTTCGCGGCCGTGTTCGGCCCCGGCGCCCGGCAGGCCGCGCTGAACTCGCTGCTGATCGGCATCGGCGCGTCGGTGCTGGCACTGGCCATCGGTGGTTTCCTGGCGTTCGTCACCGCCCGCACCAACGTGCGGGGCGCACGGTTCCTGTACTTCGTCGGCCTGGTGCCGATGTTCCTGCCGTCCTACGTCGGCGCGCTCGCCTGGTCACTTCTCGGCGGGCCGAACGCCGGGCTCCTCAATGTATTTGCCCGCGACCTGAATCTTCCTGCCGTTTTTGACATTTACAATCTCGGCGGGCTCGTCTTCGTGCTGGCGCTCTACTACGCACCCTATGCCTTCCTCCTCACCCACTCGGCGTTCAGCTTGATGAACCCCGATCTGGAAGAGGCCGCGCGTACCCACGGCGCCAAGCCGGCCACCGTACTGCGCAAGGTGACGCTGCCGCTGGCCACCCCGGCCATCCTCGGCGCGGCAATTCTCACGTTCGTGCTCACCGTCGAGAACTTCCCCGTCGCACAGATCACCAGCGGCGGTCAGCTTGACACCTTGCCCACCTACATCTTCCGGTTGATGAACTCCGCGCCTGCGCGGGGCAACGAAGCCGCCGCGGTGGCGATCACCCTCGTCGTCATCGTCCTGCTCGTCACGGCCGTGCAGCGTCGGGTGGTCGCGCGCCGTTCGTTCACGACGGTGGCGGGTAAAGGGATGAAGCTCGGCAAGTTCGACCTCGGCCGGTTCCGTACCCCGGCGTTACTGCTTGGCATCGGCTACTTCATCCTGTCGACCGTGCTGCCGCTGCTGGCCCTGATCTTCGTCACGCTGCACGAATCACCCTATGTAAACAGCATTCTCAGTGCCTTCACCAACGGGCGCATGGGCCTGGATGCCCTCCGGGAAGCAGTGACAAGCGATCTGGTGATGCGGGCGACCGGCAACTCGGTGGTCGTGGCGATCGCGGCCGCCCTGATCGGCACGGTGCTGGCCTTCGTCGTGTCCTATGTGGTCAACCGCACTACCCTGCCGGGGCGCGCGGGCCTGGGCTACCTCAGCATGCTGCCGCTGGCGGTGCCGGCAATCGTGCTCGGCCTGGGGCTGCTGTGGACCTGGCTGATGCTGCCTGTGCCGATCTACGGGACCCTGCTGGTCATGGTGATCGCCTTCGTCGCGGCCCAGATGCCACAGGGCTACCAGGGCGCATCGTCGTCGATCCTGCAGATCCACCAGGACCTGGAAGACAGCGCAGTCATGCACGGCGCCAACCGGACCCGGGCTGTTTTCAAAATCACCGCGCCACTGCTGCGGGTGCCACTGACCTCAACTTTCCTGCTGCTGCTCATGCTTTCGATGCGGGAACTGACGGTGCCGCTGTTCCTGTTCACGACCGACACCAGGTTGCTGTCAATCGTCATCTTCGACGATTTCGAGAACGGCGTCCTGCAGCGGAGCGCCGCCACCAGCCTGGTGTACTGCGTCGTCATCTTCGCGCTGGCCTATCTGGCGCGGCGATTCGGTGCCAACACCAAGAACGCCCACTGACCACAAAGGAGAAGCATTGTGCACAAGAGATTCAGGCGACTGGCGGTAGCAGGAGTCGCGGTGCTCGGACTCGCCCTGGCCGGATGTTCCGGCGGTGGCGGCGATTCGGCGCAGACGAACGAAAACGGTGACCTCGTCATCGATGGTGAACTGATCGCGACCGCCGACGAGCTCGGAAAGGCCCAGCAGGAGGGCAACCTGGTGTTCTACACCGGCGGCAGCGAGCAGTCGGAGAGGGAGGCTGCCGACGCGTTCACCGAGGCCACCGGCATCGGTGTCGAGATCGTGCGGCTGGCGCCCAACCGGCTCAGCGAGCGCATCCTCAGCGAGCAGGCGGCCGGAAAGCTCGGCGCCGACGTCATCCGCATCTCGGGTGAGGATCTGATCGTGGGCATCGCCGACGCGGGCGCGTTCCAGCCGACGACGATCAACAAGGACATCGCCGGCGCGCTCGACCCGGACGCGACATACGACAACGGGTTGTACTTCAACAGCTACGATCGTGTCTACAGCTTCGGCTACAACAACATGGCGGTCGACGAGCAGGACGCGCCGAAGAACTGGCAGGACCTGCTCGACAGCAAATGGTCCGGGAAACTGGGGATCGTGCAGGTGGGTGCCGGAGGTTCGACGACGGCACTGACGCGCTTCCAGATGGGTTCGCTCGGAGATGGTTACCTCAAGGGGTACGCGGCGAACAAGCCACGGATCTTCGACTCGTCGGCGTCGCTGACCGATTCGCTGGCCCGCGGTGAGATCTCAGCCGGACCGGTGCCCATTGCGACCGCCTATGCGTCCACGCTTGAGGGCGCGCCGATCACCATCGCCACCCCGGAAGAGGGCGCCGCCGCCTACCCGTTCTATCTGGGCCAAGCCGCGGGTACCGAACGGTCCGCTGCTGCAACTGTATTCATCAACTGGCTGCTGTCGGCCTCCGGTCAGAAGCTGGCCGCCTCCATCGGCGACTACCCGGTGCACCAGAATATGCCGAACCCGACGATCGGCGACATCGAGTTGCCCGCCGCGAGCTCGGGCTTCCTGCACCGCGCGACCATCGACGAATCGCTGAAGAACCTGGAGCCCGATGCTGATGCGTGGAGGAAGATCTTCGGTTACACCGGCTGAGCGCGAAGTGGATTCGAGGGAAGGAGCGGCGGTGGAGGTCGCGGAGCAGATACGGGCACTCATTCTCAAGGGTGACCTGGTGCCCAACCAGCGATTGGTCGAGGCAGAACTCTGCGAGCAGTTCGGCGCATCCCGCGCGGCAGTTCGCACCGCCCTGGGCGAGCTGACGGTGGAAGGACTCGTCGAGCGGGAACAGAACCGCGGTGCGCGGGTGCGGGTGATCTCGTTCGAGGAGGCAATAGAGATCGCCGAAGTGCGGCGGGCGTTGGAGAGCCTGTGTGCGGGCAAGGCTGCGGCGGCCGTCAACGACGACGAGATCGCCGAGCTCAACGAGATCGGCGTGGCTATGGAGCGTGCCGTAGCCAGTGGCGATCTCGGCGGCTACTCGGCGAAAAACCGTGAGCTGCATGCCCGTATCCACCAGATCAGCGGTCAGCGGACCGCGCTGTCGCTCATCGAGCGGTTGCGCGGACAGAGCGTACGCCAGCAGTTTGCCCTGGCGATGAAGCCGGGGCGGCCCAGCGTCTCGCTCGGCGAGCATCTCGCGATCATCCAGGCGATTGCGCGACGAGATCCGGCTGCCGCCGAGCAGGCCATGGCCGAGCATCTCGACAGCGTCATCCATGCGATGCGCGAGGTACACGCCCAGCAAAGCGTTCCCGTCGCATGACCGGCCAGGGTATCCCGTGCATGGTCATGCGCGGCGGAACCTCGAAAGGCGCATACTTCCTGGCCGAGGATCTACCGCAGGACGACCGCGAGCGTGATGAGTTGTTGTTGCGCATCATGGGCTCACCGGATCCGCGGCAGATCGACGGGATCGGCGGCGCACACCCGTTGACGAGCAAGGTCGCGGTGGTACGAAGGACCGACGAGGGCGTCGACTACCACTTTCTTCAGGTGAGCGTCGACCAGGCGGCTGTCTCGGACCGGCAGAACTGCGGCAACCTGCTCGCCGGGGTGGGTCCGTTCGCGATCGAACGCGGACTGATCGCCGCCGAAGACGGCGGAACGGCGGTGCCGATCCGGATGACGAACACCGGCGGCGGCGCCACGGCCCACGTGCAAACCCCCGGCAGGACAGTCGAGTACGACGGCGACACCGCGATCGACGGGGTGCCCGGCACCGCCGCCGCGATCGTGCTGGACTTCGAGGACACCGCCGGTTCGAGTTGTGGTGCGCTCCTGCCGACGGGTTCAGCGCAGGACGTGATCGCCGACGTGCCCGTCACCTGCGTCGACAACGGGATGCCGACCGTCGTGCTGCGGGCGGGCGATCTCGGCGTACGGGGTGATGAGACGCCTGCCGAACTCGAAGGCGATCAACGCCTGCGGGAGGTGCTCGAGCGGGTGCGGCGGGACGCGGGGAAGCTGATGAACCTCGGTGACGTCACCGCTCTCACGGTGCCGAAGCTGACGATCGTCTCGCCGCCGAAGGCCGGTGGGGTGATCGCGACGCGCACGTTCATCCCCCATCGCGTCCACACGTCGATCGGCGTGCTCGGCGCCGCGAGCGTCGCCGTGGCCGCTGTCCTGCCGGGAAGCGTCGCCTCCGGCATGGCCGTCGCGCCCGACGGCCCGCGGATGCGGATCGAGCACCCTACGGGAGCATTGGAGGTCGAGGTCGAACTGGACGGCACCGGCCCCGACATCGTGGTGCGCCGCACCGCAATCGTGCGGACCGCCCGAAAGTTGTTCGACGGACGCGTCTTTCCGCGGTCGTGACGGGCCGGCCGGGGCGTCCGGCGCTGGCCCTGCTGCTCGTTCACGCGATCTTCGTTCAGATCATCTCGTACGCGTTGCGTCCGGCGATTTCCTACGCAATTCTCGATCTCGGGCACGGGCCGGCCTGGCTGGGTGTCGCGACCGCGGCGTTCGCGGTGCCGCCGCTGCTGCTCGCGGTGCCCGCGGGGCGCTTCGTCGACCGCGTCGGTGAACGCGCCAGCATGGTGCTCGGAGCGCTCGCATTCGTCGGTGCGGGTCTGGTTGCGGTGTTCGTCGGCGCCACGCTCGCGGGCTTGTTGGCCGCGACGATCCTGCTCGGCCTCGGGGTGCTGTGCTCGGTGGTCGCCGAGCAGGCATGGGTCATGCGGGACGCTCCGCCGGGGCGGCTGGACTTCGCGTTCGGCCTCTACACCTTCGCCACCTCCACGGGCCAGATGGCCGGACCGGGGCTCCTGCTGCTACCGTCGGCGAACGCGGCGTCCCCGGCGTTCGGCACCATCGCGTGGACCACCCTCGGGATCGCCGTCGCGGGACTCGCACTCTCACTGGCGATTCCGTCGACTGTGCAGACGCAGGTCACCGATACCAAGCCGGCCGCAATGTGGCCGGTGGCGTCGCGTCTGCTGCGTACCAACGGGGTGAAGTCAGCCCTGGTCACGAGCAGTGTGGTGCTGTCCTCGCTCGACATCGTCCTCGCGTACCTCCCGCTGTTGGCCAGGGAGCGTGAGCTGGCACCGGTGTGGCTGACGGCGCTGTTGGTGACCCGGGGAGTCGCGACGATGGCATCTCGGCTGACCCTGGGTTCGATGACCGGCCGGTTCGGGCGACGGCGGGTGCTCATCGTCGCCGGGGCGGTCGCGGCGGCTTCGCTGATCGCGCTTGTGCTTCCGCTGCCCGCCTTCGCGCTCGTGGGGTGTATGGCGCTGTACGGGCTGGCCGCCGGCACGGTGCAACCGTTGACGATGTCGTGGATGACGCTGGTGACCCCACGCCAGGACCGCGGTGTGGCGGCCTCGCTACGGCTGGTCGGAAACCGGGCCGGGCAGACGGGGATACCGCTCGCGGTCGCCGGCATGTCGGTGGTCGGTGGTGCGGGGCTGGTCTTCGCGGCCACCGGTGCGAGCCTGGTGGCCGCGGCCTGGTTGTCGCGGTGGGCACCGGATGACCAACGTTGACGTTGCCGAGATCAACGCAATGGCTGCTCGGAGCGTCGGCGGGCCACCATTTCGTTGTTCTGGGAGCGGCTGAGATCAGTTCACCGACCGGCAGGTCTCGATGAACGCGGCCGCCGGTCGGGTGAGCTTCGCTCCGGCGAGGGTCACCGCGTTGATGGCGAGCCCCGGGTGGTTGCCGTGCAACGGCCGGGTGATGAATCCCCGGCCTTCGTAGCTGACCGAGATGCGGGTGTGCTGGCTCAGAATCGAATAGCCGAGACGCCGGGCCACGAGTGAGCGCACCAGCTCGAAATTCGTTGCGCGATAACGCACTCGTGGCTCCAGCCCCTCAGCTTTGAACAGGGACAGGAAGTAGTCGCCACCGGGCGGCAGGCTGAACAGGATCATCGGGTGATCGACCAATTGCCGCAGGGACACGCGGTCGTGCTCGCCCAGCGGATGGTCTTCGGCCAGTAGGACATACGGTGGCGCCGCGACGATCACCTCGGTGTTCAGGTCGTCGCGGTGCGCGGACAGGTCCGAGCCGTAGTCGTAGAGCAGGGCGAGGTCCAGGGTGCCGTTGCGCAGGTTGTCGATAAGTCTGTCGTGCGGACCCTCGGTGAAGGTCAGATCAACCCCGGGGAAGCGCACCACGTACTCACTGAGAACCGGTGGCAACACCATCGGCGACAACGTGCTGTAACACCCCACCATGAGGCGGCCGGTGAGCCCGTGCTGGCTCTCCCGCGCCGAGGTCTGCAGGTCGGCGAGGTCGACCAGCAGCCGGCGCGCGTCGACCAGTACCTGCTCGCCGATCCTCGTCGGTCGCACGCCCCGGCGATGCCGCACCAGTACCTGCACGCCGAGCGCCCGTTCCAACTCGCCCAGTGCCATTGACAGCGCCGACTGCGACAGATGCAGGCGCTGCGCCGCCGAGGTCACCGAGCCCTCCTCGACCGCGGCGATGAAGTATTCGAGTTGACGGAGCGTGGCATCAGACATCAAGAAAACCGATCGTTGACTTCAAATAGTTCGACTGTTCAGGGTAGGTGATCGCCGTCATAGTCGACAGGACAACTGATCCTGACGGCAGGAGTTCTCATGAACCAGCACGGTGGAGCGGCGCCACAGTCAACGGCGCCGGACACGGTGCCCGAAGGCGGCGTCACCCCCGAGAGCGGGCTGCGGCGCAGCCTGGACAACCGTCACATCGTGATGATCGCGCTGGGCGGCATCATCGGTGCCGGCCTGTTCGTCGGCAGTGGCGCGGTGATCAACCGGACCGGACCGGCCGCGGTACTCAGCTATGCGCTGTCCGGGGTACTGATGATCCTCGTCATCCGCGCGATCGGCGAAATGGCAGTGGCCCGCCCGTCTTCCGGCTCCGTGGCGAACTTCTCCCGCGAAGGCCTTGGCAATTGGGCGGGGTTCAGCGTCGGCTGGCTCTACTGGTATTTCTGGGTGGTCGTCGCGGCGATCGAGGCGGTGGCCGGGGCGGGCATCCTGGTCAACTACCTGCCCGGAGTGCCCGCGTGGTTGCTCTGCCTCGGCCTGGTGTTGGTGCTCACCGCGATCAACCTCCTCTCGGTCAAGGCCTACGGCGAGGCCGAGTTCTGGTTCGCCTCGATCAAGGTCATCGCGATCATCTTCTTCATCTGTGTCACCGGCCTATTCCTCCTCGGCATGGTGGGCAAGCCGGAAAGCCCCGGTCTGACCAACCTGTTCTCCCACGGCGGCATGTTCCCGTACGGCGTCGTGGCGGCGCTCGTGGGCAGCGTGACGGTGCTGTTCTCGATGGGTGGCGCCGAGATCGCCACGATCGCCGCCGCCGAGTCCAAGAAGCCGGTCGAGTTCGCCGCAAGGGCGACCAAGCAGGTGATGGCCCGGGTGTTCGCCTTCTACGTGCTCTCGATCCTGCTGATCGTCGCCGCCATTCCGTGGGACACCCCGTTCACCGGCGAGAGCATCCGCAGCCCGTTCGCCGTGGTCCTCGAACACATCGGGATCCCCGGAATGTCGGTGGTGATGGAAGCCATCGTGCTTACCGCGGTGCTCAGCTCACTGAACTCGTGCCTCTACATCACCTCACGGATGCTGTTCGCGCTCGCCGAGAAAGGTGACGCACCAAAGGCTCTGGTCAAAGTCAACAGCCGCGGAGTGCCGGTGCGGGCGATCCTGGCCGGCACGTCGATGGGTTATGCCGCGGTGGTGGCGAACTACTTCTTCCCCGAACAGGTCTTCATCTTCCTGATCAACTCGTCGGGTGCGATCCAGCTGATCTACTACATCATCCTCGTCGGCGCCGAGATCCGGCTGCGCCGTCGGCTGGAAGCCACCGATCCCGGCGCACTGCGCATGAAGATGTGGTGCTTCCCGTACCTGTCGTGGTTCTCCATCGCCTGGATGGTCGTCGTTCTCACGCTCATGGCCGTGATCGAGGAGACCCGTTCCCAATTCCTGCTGAGCCTCGTTGCTTTCGGGGTGATCCTGCTCGCCTACCGCATCCGCGCCGCCCGCGGCGCCCAACCGGCCACCGGCCCCACCACCGGCGCCTGAGCGGCGCTCTCGAAAAAGAAGGAACAGTAATGATCAGAACCGGAGAGGACTACCGGGAGTCGATCCGCGACGGACGCAACGTCTGGATCGACGGAGAGCGCGTCGACGACGTGGCCACCCATCCGGCGTTCCAGCCGATCGTCGACATCCGCGCCCGCATCTACGACCTCGGTCATGACGAGTTGACCAGGGACACCATGACCTACGTCGACGAGCAGAGTGGCGAGGTGTGCGCGATCGGTTCCAAGCCGCCGATGACCAAGCAGGACTGGCACGACAAGCGCCGCGGCGTCGACACCATCCTCGACCACGCCGGCGGTGTGGTCACGCGGGTAGGCGACGAGACCGTCGGGGAGATGTGGTCGCTGGCTGACGGTCAGGACGTCCTGGACAAGATCAACCCGGCGTTCTCCGAGAACATCGTCAGGCACGTCCGCAATGCCACGCTGGCCGATCCGTTCCATGTGTCGGCCAACACCGACCCCAAAGGTGACCGGTCCAGGTGGCCGCAGGACCAGGATCCCGACGTACTGCTGCGCGTCATCAGCGAGAATGACCGCGGAATCATGGTGCGCGGAGCCAAGTTCGAGACCGCCGCTGCGTACTCCAACCAAGCGTTCGTCAAGCCGACGATCGGCGAATGGAACAGCCAGACCCACTCCGAGTACGCCGTGGGCTTCCTGGCGGACATGGGGCACCCCGACATCAAGCACATCTGCCGGTCCGGATTCCGGGGCGGGCGATCGGCCGAGGACTACCCGTTGACCAACCGGGTCGACGAGATCGACACCATGATCGTCTTCGACGACGTGGAAATCCCCTGGGAGAACGTGTTCTTCTACCGGCACACCGAGGCAGCCAGCTTCATCCGCGCCACGTTGCACCGGTACAGCATCTTCCCGTTCGTGCAGCGACACCTCCGCTGGGCTGATCTGTTGCTGGGCTTCGCCCACGCCAGCGCACGGCAGACCGGGGTCAAGATGCACCAGGGTGTCCGAGAGAAGATCGCCGAGGTGGCGGCCTACCGGGAGGGAATCAACGCGTTCCTCACCGCGGCAATCGAACTCGCCGAGCCAAGCCCGAGCGGACTGCTCATGCCGCACCAGGCGACCATGTACTCGGGTCGGGTGTTCGCATGCACCAACCTGCCGCGGATCGTCCATCTGGTGCGGGACCTCGCCGGGTGCCAGATCAGCCTGACCCCGAGCGCGGCCACCTTCGGCAATGAGGAGGCCGCAGGCTGGTTGTCCAAGTACTTTGCGATCGGTGATGTGGAAGCCGAGGAACGGCGCAAGCTGCTCGCCTACGGGCGTGACCTGCTCAACTCCGACTACGCCAACCACCGGCTCACTTTCCAGCTGTTCGCGCAGTCGCCGCCGTTCTCGCATCTGCTTGCGGTCTACAACAACTACGACTTCGAACCGGCGACCGAACTCATGTGTCAGTCCGCCGGAATCAAGACGATCGACGGGAGAAATCGATGACAGAAACCATTGTGGTGGGCGGACATCGCCGCATCCGACCGTTCAACACGGCCGACACCTATCCGGAGCAGAACCTGTCCAACGACCTGTGTCAGGCCGTGGTGGCCGGCAACACGGTGTATCTGCGCGGGCAGGTGGCCCAGGATCTTGAGACCCGCGAATGCGTGGCGGTGGGCGACCCGGCCGGACAGGCGCACAAGACGGTCGACAACATCGAACTACTGCTCGGCGAGGCGGGTGCGTCGCTGGAGAACATCGTCTCTTGTGATGTCTATCTGACCGACGTGCGCTACCGCGAGGACGTCTACCGGGTGCTCGGCGAGCGGCTCAAGGGCGTGTTCTACGCATCGACCGGGCTGGTCGTGGACTCACTGGCGCGGCCCGAATGGGTGGTCGAAGTGACTGCTACGGCGGTGATTCCGTGACGTTCTCGCTGGCAGGCCGATGCGCACACACCGGGATGTTCGGTGCGGTGGTCACGTCCTCGAGCCCGGCCGTCGCGGCCCGTTGCGTGTGGGCGCGATCCGGTGTGGGGGTGGCCTGCACCCAGAACGTCACCGACCCCACACTCGGCCCCAAGCTGTTGGATCGACTCGCCCACGGGGCGGCGGCGCAGGGTGCGATGGACCATGTGGTGGGCCACGCGTCGTATCCCGAATACCGGCAGCTCACCGTCGTCGACGCCACAGGCGCTGTCGCATCCCATTCCGGGGCACAGACATTGGGCACGCACATCGTCGCCACCGGTGTCGATGCAGTGGCGGCAGGCAACCTGTTGAGCTCCGCGAAGGTGCCGCGGTCGATGATCGAGGCGTTCGAGGCCGACCCGGGACAACACCTCGCGGACCGGCTGCTGGCCGGGCTCAGGGCGGGGGAGGAGGCCGGCGGTGAGGAGGGGCCGGTCCACTCCTGTGGCCTGATCGTCGTCGCCGATGCCGATTGGCCGCTCACCGACCTGCGGGTGGATTGGCACGACGACCCGATCACCCGGCTGGAGGAGATCTGGCAGGTGTGGCAGCCGCAGGCGCAGGATTACACCCTGCGGGCACAGCGGCCCGACCTCGCTCCGTCCTACGGAGTGCCGGGTGACGAATGAGCTCAAAGAACGCGTGAAAGCCATAGTGGGGGATTCCTTTCCGTCTCTCGTCGCGCTGTCTGAGAAATTGCACGCCAATCCTGAGACGGCCTGGTCAGAACACCAGGCCGTGGAGTGGGTGAGCGCACGTCTGGCCGAAGGCGGCTTCGAGGTCACCACGCCGTACCTGGGCTTGGACACCGCATTTCACGCCCGGTTCGGTGACGGGGAGGTGCGCGTCGGGCTGTGTGCGGAATACGACGCCCTGCCGGGCCTCGGACATGCCTGCGGGCACAACCTGATTGCCGCGACATCGGTCGGCGCCGCGCTGGCATTGGCGGAGGTGGCCGACGAAGCAGGCCTGACGGTCGAGGTGTTCGGCACGCCGGCCGAAGAAGGGGGCGGCGGCAAGATCGAGATGCTGGATCGGGGCGCGTTCCATGGCCTCGACCTGGCGATGATGGTCCATCCCGCGCCTGTCGATGTCGCCGAGGCGCGACCGTTCGCGGTGTCCCACTCCGAGGTCACCTTCACCGGAAAGGCCGCCCACGCCGCGGCGTACCCCGAGCACGGCCGTAATGCCGCCGACGCCTTCACCATCGCCCAGGTGGCACTCGGCCTTCTTCGTCAGCAGCTGCCCGCCTCCGTGCGGGTGCACGGCGTGGTGACCGATGGTGGGGAGGCACCGAACGCGATACCCGAACGAACCCGGGGCAGATGGTACGTCCGGGCCGGATCGCTCGATGAACTCGCCCAGTTGGAACCGCGGGTGTGGCGATGTTTCGAAGCGGGAGCGCTGGCCAGCGACTGTGAGCTGTCGGTACGTCCGGAAAGTAAGCCCTACGCCGAATTCCGGACCGACGAAAGGGCTTTGGCGGCATACCGCCGCAATGCCGAGGCGCTGGGACGCAGCTTCGCCGCCGCCGAGCAGGCAAGCCGGATGAACCGCGCGTCGACCGATATGGGAAATGTCTCGCAGGTGGTGCCGGCGATTCACCCCTATATCGGGATCGATTCTCTTCCCGCCCTCAACCACCAGCGTGAATTCGCCGACCACTGCGTCGGGAAACAGGCCGAACAGGCGATCCGCGACGGTGCCATCGCACTGGCCTGGACCGCCATCGACGTCTTCGCCCGAGGAGGCACCGATGGAACCTGACGCGCGGCAGGAGCGGGATCTGTTGGGTGCGCGCGACGTCCCCGCCGGCGCGTACTGGGGCGTGCACACCTCCCGCGCACTGGAGAACTTTCAGGTCAGTGGCATCACGGTCGGAAGCCATCGGTCGCTGATCGCGGCTCTGGGCGCAGTGAAACAGGCAGCCGCACGGGCGAACCGCGACCTCGGTGTGCTCGACGCCGAACGGGCGGCGGTGATCGACCGGGCCTGCCAGGACGTCATCGACGGCCACCTGGACGCCGAGTTCGTGGTCGACGTGATGCAGGGCGGTGCCGGCACCTCGACAAATATGAACGCCAACGAGGTCATCGCCAACCGTGCGTTGGAACTGCTCGGGCACCCCCTGGGGAGCTACCACCACCTGCACCCCAACGACCACGTCAACCGTGGGCAATCCACCAACGATGTCTATCCGACGGCGGTCAGACTGGCATTGGTGACGGCGCTCGGCAGCCTGTCGACAGCGGTGGGGGCACTCGCCGATGCGTTCGGCGTCAAGGCCGACGAGTTCGCCGATGTCGCGAAAATCGGGCGCACGCAGTTGCAGGACGCCGTTCCGATGACAGTCGGCCAGGAATTCGGCGCCTGGCGATCGACACTGGGCGAAGAGCAAGCGCGGATGGCCGACGCCCGCTCACTGCTCTGCGAGATCAACTTGGGCGCAACGGCGATCGGAACCGGCATCACCAGCGCCCCCGGCTATCCGCAAGCCGTGGCCGGTCATCTACGGGAGATCACCGGACTACCGGTGGTCACCGCGACGGACCTGGTGGAGGCAACCTCGGATACCGGAGCCTTCCTGCAGCTTTCCGGTGTGCTCAAGCGCACCGCGGTGAAGGTGTCCAAGATCTGCAATGACCTGCGCCTGCTGAGCTCCGGTCCGCAGGCGGGGCTGGGTGAATTACAGCTTCCGGCAAGACAGGCCGGATCGAGCATCATGCCGGGCAAGGTCAATCCGGTCATCCCGGAAATGGTCAATCAGGTGGCCTTCGCGGTGATCGGAACCGACGTCACGGTCACCTTCGCCGCCGAGGCGGGCCAGTTGCAGCTCAACGCGTTCGAGCCGGTCATCTGCCACAGCCTGCTGCAGGCGATCAGTTGGATGCGGCAGGCGTTCGATGCCCTGCGCATCCAATGCGTGGCAGGCATCGACGTCGACCGCGACCACCTGCGCCGGACCACGGCAGGCAGTGCCGGCGTCGTCACCGCGCTGATCCCGTTTCTGGGTTACACGCGCGCCAGCGAGGTGGCCGCGGCCGTGCTGGCGGGACGCGGAGAGGTCCGGGACCTGGCGTTGGCGACCGGATCGATCGCGGCCGGTGACCTCGACCGGCTGTTAGGCCGGGACGGACGTCGTACTCCGCACGACACCGCGGTCCCTGCCCACATCGGCGAGTAATTCCCGAAGCCGCCTGCGGCCACGGGCCAGCCGGGACATCACGGTGCCGATGGGTGTGTCCATGAGGACGGCGATCTCGCGGTACTGGTAGCCCTCGACGTCGGCGAAGTACACCGTCATCCGGTAACTCATGGGTATGGCGTTGAGGGCATCGGCGATCTCGTCGTCGCGCATGGCGTCCAACGCCTCGACCTCGGCGGACCGCAGGCCGGTCGAGGCGTGGTTCTGTGCCGCGGCCAGCTGCCAGTCGCTGAACCCTTCGCACAGTTGCTCGTTCGGGCGTCGCTGCCGGGTGCGATAGCCCGCCGCCCAGGTGTTGTACATGATGCGGAACAACCAGGCTCGACTGTTCGAGCCTGGTTTGAAGGTGTGAAAGCCGGTGTAGGCCTTGAGAAGTGTCTCTTGCACCAGGTCTTCGGCGTCGTAGCTGCTGGTGGTCAGTCGGCGGGCGCCGCGGTGGATCTGGTCGAGGCACGGCCGTACCTCCGCGATGAAGCGGTCGGCGTCGGCCTGGTGGTCGTGCTCGAATCGCATGGCAACCTCCCCGAAGGTGCATAGAATCTCTATGTATTAGTCTAGATCATCTAGGTTGCCGATGGGTAATCGGCCCGACTCCTTCGTGAAACAGGCTGCGCGGCCATATTTTCAGGAAAACCACAGCTATTTCACAGGAATAAGGGACGTGCCCGATGCAGTTACGGACGTGTGTAACGTTTCTCAGCGCTGTGCATAGGTATTCGAAGTAATTGGTCATATGCGTGCCCGGTCATGGGCGCGCGGGTAATCCTCGGAGATGTCCGAGGATCGGGGGAGGTAGTCGCGTGAGGGCCAATCCAATTGGCGGACTGGTCAAGCAGGCGTGGATTCCGTTGGTTTTGATAGTGGTGTTGGCCATTTCGAGCTTGGCGGTTTCCCGTTTGCACAAGATGTTCGGTTCCGAGGACCTCAACGCCAATGCCGGCGCCGGTGTCGAGATCGTGCAGTTCAATCCCAAGGTCCTGATCTACGAGGTATACGGCCCACCCGGATCGAGGGCCCAGATCAGCTACTTCGATCCTGACGCCAAGGTTCATCAGGTCAGTACCCCGCTGCCGTGGTCGGTCACGTTGTCGACGACATTGCCGACGGTCAGCGCCAATCTGATGGCGCGAGTCGATGACACCGGTGAGATCGGGTGCCGCGTAACCGTGAATGGGATTGTCCGTGAGGAGAAATCAGCCGATGGTGTCAATGCCCAGACGTACTGCCTGGTGAAGTCCGCATGACCCACACCAAACGCCCAGTCTTTGCCCACGGCCTGCGCATACTGGCCATACCGGTCATCCTCGTCTGGATCGCATTCGCGGTAGTCGTGAACGTCATCGCACCGCAGTTGGAGGTCGTGGGCGAGCTGCATTCGGCTCCGATGGCTCCCGAGGATGCGCCTTCGATGATCGCGATGAAGCGGATGGGCGCCAACTTCAAGGAATTCAATTCCAACAGCACGGTGATGGTCGTCGTCGAGGGCCAGGAAGCCCTCGGGCCGGATGCGCACAAGTACTACGACGAGATCATCCACAAGCTGGAACAGGATCCCGAGCACGTCCAGCACATCCAGAACTTCTGGGGCGATACGCTCACCGCGGCAGGCGCGCAGAGCGCCGACGGCAAATCCTCCTATGTGATGATCAACCTGGCCGGCCAGCAGGGTGAAACGCTCGCCAGCGAAGGCGTGCAAGTCGTCCGCGACGCCATCAAGGACACCCAGGCCCCGCCGGGCGTGAAGGCTTACGTCGCAGGCCCGGCCGCGCTCACCGCTGATATCTACGCCATCGGTGACGCCAGTCTCGCTCAGATCACCGTGTACACATTGATCGCCATCGCGGTCATGCTGTTGATCGTCTACCGGTCGATCCGCACCACGCTCGTCCAGCTTGTGCTGACCGGTATCGGGCTGCTGTCGTCACGTGGTCTCGTATCGGTGCTGGCAATGCACGACGTGTTCGGCCTGACCACGTTCGCCGGGAACATCCTCACGATGCTGGCGATCGCGGCCGCCACCGATTACGGGATCTTTCTGTTCGGGCGCTACCGCGAGGCCCGGGGTGCGGGGGAGGATCCGGAAACCGCCTACTACACCACCTTCAAGTCTGTCTCCCCGGTCATCATCGGTTCGGGTTTGACGATCGCCGGAGCGACCTATTGCCTGAGCTTCGCCCGGCTGCCGTACTTCAGTACCATGGGTGCGCCCGTTGCGATCGGCATGTTGGTGGTCGTGGCGTCATCGGTCACCATGGGACCGGCCGTGCTGTTCCTCGGCAGTAAGGTTGGCTTGTACGAGGCGAAAAAGCCTCCAACCGGGCGGTTCTGGCGAAAGGTCGGTACCTCCGTTGTCCGGTGGCCCGCTCCCGTTTTCGTGGTCAGTCTGTTCGTGGTGCTGATCGGCCTCATTGCAGTTCCGGGATACAAGCCGGCGTACAATGATCGCTGGTATATGCCCAGCGACGCCCCGGCCAACATCGGGTTCGCTTCCGCCGACCGGCATTTCACCCAGGCCCGGATGAATCCGGACATCCTGATGGTCGAGGCCGAACACGACATGCGCAACCCCGCCGACATGCTGGTGCTCGACCGGGTCGCGAAGAATGTGCTGCGCACCGAGGGTATTGCCATGGTGCAGAGCATCACCCGTCCACTGGGTATTCCCATCCAGCACAGTTCGATTCCGTTCCAGACGGCCATCCAGGGACAGACCAGTAACCTGAACCTGCCGTTCCAGCGGCAGCAATTGGCCGACCAGCTCAAGATGGTTGATGCGACGAATGTCTCGATTTCCATTCTCGAGGAGCAGTACCAGCTGTCCCTCCGGCAAACCAAGCTCACCCAGGACTCGGCGGCCAAGTCGCGGGAACTGCTCGAAGTCACCAAGAAGTTGCGGGACAACATCGCGAACTTCGATGACCAGTTCCGGCCGTTGCGCAACTATTTCTACTGGGAACCGCACTGTTTCGATATACCGATGTGCGCCGCGGCGAGGTCGGTCTTCGATTCCCTCGACACCATCGACGAACTGACCGACAAGACGTCAGCGGTGCAGGTCAATACCGACGATCTGGCGGACCTCGCGCCGAAATTGACCGCGCTGCTGCCGCAGACGATCGCGTCGATGAAGACCAGCAGGGACCTGTCGCTGGCGTCGTACAACTCACAGAAGGCCCTCATCGATCAGATGCAGGCGATGAACGACACCGCGCTGGCAATGGGGCAGAGCTTCGACGATGCCAAGAACGACGACATGTTCTATCTTCCGCCGGAGGCATTCCAGAACCCCGACTTCGAACGGGGCCTGAAGATGTTCCTGTCACCGGACGGCAAGTCCGCGCGCATGTTCATCACCCACCAGACCGATCCCGCGACGCCGGAAGGCATCGCCCGGGTGGACGCGGAACGCAAAGCGGCACAGGAGGGCCTGAAGATGTCCTCGCTGTCGGATGCCAAGATCTATCTCGGCGGTGTCGCGGCCACCTACAAAGACATGAGTGACGGCGCGCGCTACGACCTGATGATCGCAGTGGTGTCGGCCTTGACCCTGATCTTCATGATCATGCTCATTCTCACCCGCAGTGCGGTGGCGGCCCTGGTCATCGTCGGTACCGCGGCCAGCTCGATCGCCGCGTCCTTCGGTATCTCGGTGTTGCTCTGGCAGGATCTGTTCGGCATTCATGTGCATTGGCTGGTCATGCTGATGTCGGTGATCATCCTGCTGGCCGTCGGATCGGACTACAACCTGCTGCTGGTATCCCGGTTCAAGGACGAGATCCACGCCGGCCTCAAGACCGGCATCATCCGGTCCATGGCAGGCACCGGCGGAGTGGTGACCTCGGCGGGTCTGGTGTTCGCGGCAACCATGGCTGCGATGATGGGCAGCCAGCTGGTGGTGCTGGCCCAGATGGGCTCCACGATCGCGATCGGTCTGCTGCTGGACACGTTGATCGTGCGGTCCCTGCTGATGCCGTCGATCGCGACGCTGCTGGGCCGCTGGTTCTGGTGGCCGCAAGTCGTCTACCCACGCGGGGACAACCATCGCCGCAGGCCACAACCAGCGAGGCCGCAACTCGACGACGACGAGGACACCGCGTCGCTGCCGGTGAGCTAACCGCCCAGAGCAACGTATTGGCGCATTCCCAACGGGTTTCGCCGCCAGTACGTTGCTCTCGGCGCGGGCGCCGCGCGGGCGCCGGACGGGTGCCCGTCGGGTGGCTAGTGGGCGATCATCTTGATCGCCACCACCGCGGCCCCCATCCCCGTCAACACCAGGACGGCCAGCGCCTGCTGCCACCACGGCAGGGCTGTGCGACGCACCGCCAGGAAGACGATCAGCGCCATCTCGATGACCAGGAACCACATGGCGAGCCAGACGGCAGTGGGGGTGTCCAGCCAACCGACGGCGCCGATGATCAGGATGACGATCGGCACCATGGCCGCCTGGAGTATCTGCCCCGATGAGCGCACCATGCTCAACGCCGCCGCGCCGCGCGGCGCCCGGCCCTCGACACTGAGACGGGCCACGAACGCGGCGAGCAGGCTGGCGGCCCACAGCCCGCCCGCCGCCACGAGAACATCGAGCACCCGCACCCAGGCACTCGTGTTCTCGGTGGTGTAGCGGGCCAGCACCGCCAGCGTGGCAAGGCAGGAGATCGCACCGTAGAGGCGTTCCCGTAAGAGCTCGACGACGTGCTCGACAGGCGGGTCGTCCGGTGCCATGGTCGGGGCCTTCGACATGGTATCGACGGTAACGGTCGCCGAGGTGTCGCGTACCCGGACCGGCACACCCGCAAGTTTCAGGAGATGACCGCGGGAGCGCCCAGGCCTTCCGCGCCGAGCAGCCTGCGCAATTGCGGTGAGCCACCACCAAGGGCCAAATCTGAGCAGCTGATGTCGTCGACCAGAACACCGTGATCCAGGACGAGGAGGCGGTCGACGCGGGGCAGTAATGCCCGTAGGTCGTGGCTGCACACCAACACTGCGGCCCGTCGGCTCCGGCGGTAGTCGTCGAGATGACCGAGAACAGCTTCCGCGCTTGTCGGATCCAACCCCGTGGTCGGCTCGTCGCAGATCAGCACCGCAGGACGGGCCATCAGCGCTCGCGCCACGGCTGCCCTGCGCAGCTGGCCGCCGGACAGGTCGTCGGGGAGCCGGCCTGCCTGCCCGGCGGTGAGGGCCAACGTCTGCAGCAACTGCAGTGCTTCGTCCCTGGCGTCATGACGGGCTAGGCCCCGCAACCGCACCGCGGTCAACGCGACCTGATCGATCACCGGGCGGGTGCGGTCGAATGACGCGCGGGCCTCCTGCCAGATGTACTGCACTGCAGCCAATTTACTGCGGCTGCGCGAACGCAGTGGCCTACACGGTTCACCGTCGATGCTGACAGTGCCCGCGGCGAGCCGGTCAAGGCCTGCGACCGCCCGGCCCAGCGTGGTCTTACCGGCACCGGACTCGCCGATCACGCCGACGAGCTCACCGGCGCCGACGCTGAATGTCGCGCCGCCGACCAGATCGGCTTGTCCACGGCGTACCCGCAGGCCGGTCGCCTGCAGGACGGTCGGCCCGCGGTCATCCGGAACACGCAGCGGCGCAACAGCTTCAGCGGGTACATGGGGCATGACACGGCCGTCCCGAATTCCGAGCACCTGATCAGACAGTTCAGCTGCGACAGTCGGGTCGTGCGTGACCAGCAGGATGGTTCGGCCGGCACGGCGTAATTCGTCGAGCAACCCGATCAATGTGTCCCGACTCAGCAGGTCGAGACCGGCGGTGGGTTCGTCGAGCACCAGAATCCCCGGTCGGGTCGCCAACACGGCCGCCAGCGCCAGCCGCACCCGCTGCCCGCCGGAGAACTCGAACGGATAGCGCCGGTGGTAGGCCGGCTCCGGCGGAAAGGCCGCCTGGCGCAGGAGATCAGCGACCTGCCGGCGCTTCCAGCGGCGTCGCCCACGGCGGGGCGCTGCCACGTGCAGGGCGGCGAGTTCGCCGAGCGCCGTGCCGATGCGCCGGGCCGGATTGAGGGTTTCGGCGGCATCCTGGGGGAGATATCCGATCGAATCCTGCGCCGCCACGATGCCGTCTACCCGGTGCGTGGGTGGCAACGCACCGGCGACCGCTCCGGCAATGGTGCTCTTGCCCGCCCCGGACGGGCCGACGAGAGTGGTGATCGTGCCACCCGGCAGCTCGATGTTCACGCCGTCGACCAGGCAGTGCGGTCCGACGGTGACCCGCAGGTCACGAATGATGAGTTTCGGTTCAGCCATGCGGCATCCTGCGCAGGGCTTTTCGCGTCGGATCGGACAAGATGGCGTCGCACCACAGGTTCAGCCCGAGAATCAGGGACACCACGAGCGCGGCGGGCAGATAGACCGACCACGGCGCGGTGGACAGTCCGTCCTTGTTCGCGGCCACCGACACGGCCCAATCGGCTGATGTGGTGTCAAACCCGATGCCGAGGAAGTTCGCCGACGCCAACACATAAACGGCTGCGACGAAGCGGACTCCGAGATCACCGGCGACCGGTCGGGCCAGATGACGCAGCGCGTAGCCCGCGTAGCGTTCGTGCGGGCCCGCCCCCTGCATCTGTAGCGCTTCCATGACCGGGCTGTGCACGACGCCGCGCGCTGCCATCCGGACGAACCGCGCGATCGGAGCCACCAGGATGAAGCCGACCGCCGCGGCAATCGCCACTCCGGAACCGTCCGATCTCAGTGCCGCCACCATCACGATCAAAAGTCCGGGCAGGCAAAGCAATACATCGACCGGTCGCATGATCAGATCTTCAATCCAGGACCGTCGGGTGGCGGCCGCGGCCATGCCTATCGAGAATCCGACGGCGTAGGCGGCGGCCACGGTGAGGACAGCGGTGACCACCAGCGGTCGGCCACCGCTCAGTGCGGCGGCGAGTACATCACGCCCCAACCGATCGGTGCCGAACGGCGACCAGGTCGACGGCCCGAAAGGCGCCTGCGGCGTCGCCGGTGCGTAGCCGGCGATGATCGGCCCGACGACCGCGGCCGTCAGCGGTACGGCCACCATCGTGGCGGCCATCACCGAGGTCAGCCGCCTCACGCGCGGGCCCCCGTGGGCACCATGCGGGTACCGGCGAGGTCGATGAGGCTGTTGATCACGATCGCAGCCACGCCGGTGACGAGCAGGACAGCCAGGATGACCGGCTGGTCACGATTGCCGATCGCATCGAGCAGGGTCGTTGCCACGCCGGGCATTACGAAGATCGCCTCCACCACGAGTACGCCAGACAGGAGGCCGTCACCGGTGCGGCCGAGGTCCTGCATGGCGGGTGCCAGAGCGTTGGGGGCCACGTGGCGCAGTAGCAGCGACCCGCGCGGCACACCATGGCGTTGTGCCTGGATGATGTACGGCGCGGCCATCGTATCGATCACGCCGGCGCGCACCAACCGGACCAGTGGTGCGCCGACCCGGGCCACCATCACAGTCAGCGGTAGCACCAGATGTGCCGGGTGCGTCATGGCCTGCTGGAGATCGACGCCGACGAAAGTCGCAGGGAACCAGCGTAATCCGATCGCCACGTAGGTGATCAACACGACGGCCAGAATGAAGTCGGGAATGGAATCCAAGCCGATGCTGACCGTGGTGATCGCCCGGTCCCGCAGGGAACCGGGCCGTAGACCGGCAAGAAAGCCTGCACCGAATCCGACAGGGATCAGCAGCATCGTGGTGAGCAACGCCAGGGCAGCCGAGATCAGGAACGGTTCGGTGATCACCGAGTGCACCGGCACCCCACGGGCATAGGACGTTCCGAGATCGCCGGTCAGCGCATGCCCACTCCAGGTCAAGAAGCGTTCCAGTGGCGCGACGTCCAGACCCAGCACCGCCCTGGTCTGGTCCCGTTGTGCAGCGCTGGTCAGGTCGCTGCTCTGGACGTCGGCGGCGTCTCCGGGCATGAGTAGGGACAGCATGAAGATCAGCCCCAGCAGAATCGCAATCTGCACGAGACCGATGAACAACCGTCGCGCCGCGAATCGACACCACCCAGGCCACCAGCTCATGGTCTAGGCGAGGCCGGCGATGACCCGGTCATCTCCCATCTGCCACAGGATGCCTGACTCCCGGAAGCCGCCGGATCGCAGGAAGTTCAGATAGTCGTGGACTGTGGGCCGGTCATCGATGACGTGGGCGAATCCGCCCGCCCGCTCGCGGACCAGGTCGGCCAGTTCCGGGGCGGCCTCCACCGCCGACCACCACTGGCTCCAGTCCTCCTCGCCGCGGCTTGCCCGCCGGGCCGCGCGCCGCGTGGTCAGTGCCCGTGCGACCTCGTCGAGAGTCGCCCCGTCGGGGCCCTCGTACAGGTGGTCGGCATCGACGAACACCCCACCCGGTGCGATGGTGGCGCCACAGCGGTGCAACAGATCACGCAAGGGGGACCGGTTGATCCAGTGCAACGCCGTGGAACTGACATAGGCGTCCGGTGCCCGGTCCAGACCGAGTGAGTCGAACCAGCCGGGTTCGCGCAGGTCGCCCAGCACCGTGCGAATCCGCGCATCGGGACGGCCCGCGGTCCCGAGCTTCATCAGCAGGGGGTCGGCGTCGATCCCCACCACCCGGGCGGCTGGGATGCGTTCAACCAACCGGTGCGCCAGCGACCCCGGACCGATCCCGAGGTCGACCACGAGCGGATCGGGACGCCGAACGACTTCCTCGACGATGTCGATGACCACATCGAAGCGTTCCTCCCGATCCGGCATGTAGTACTCCTGCTGCCGGTCCCAGCGTTCCAGCCAGTGCTGCGCCGCCTCCAGCGATAACGTCATGCTCACTCCTCGTTCGTCGAGATATTGTCGAAACGTGCCCATTCCAGGGAATTCGGCACACCGGTCGGTGTGTTCCGCCAGTTGGACCGATGCGCTGTGTGCCAGGGTGTGGTCGCCCAGAATATGAAACCGCCACGGTCATGCAGGATCTCGTGCATCGTGTGATAGATACGGACGCGCTGCTCCTCGGTGGGAGCGGTCTGTGCCCGGCGATACAGATCGTCGAATTCAGCGTCGGCCCAACGGGTGAAGCTCTTCGGCGCATCGCTCAGTAGCCGGGATCCGAAGTGGTAGGGGATCGGCAGTGGTCCGGACTGGCCCATCGTCATATCGCCACGGTGAAGTGCCTCGGTGTAGTAGGTGTCCTTGGAACCGATGCTGACCCGCACCGTGACGCCGGCGGCGGCGGCTTGTTTCCGGAACAGTTCGGCGGCCTCGACGAAGCCGTGTGACACCGGTGCGACGAACAGCTCGAAGTTCAGATCGGAGTGGCCGGCTCGGCGCAGCAGGTCGCGTACCCGGCCCGGATCGTGCCGGTGTGGTTCGAGATCGTCTGCGTAGTAGCGGTATCCGCGCCCGAAGACGTCGTCGGAGACCTCGCCCGCACCCTCCAGTGCCACCGTCACCAGTTGCTCCCGGTCGACCAGATGCATCATCGCGCGGCGCACGTCGGGGTTGTCGAACGGTGCCTGATCGGTCTTCATGGCGAAGTACAGGATCCCGGAGTTGGGGGCGCTGTGCACGGTGATGTCGTTGCTGCCCTCGAGCGTTCGCAGGGCACCAGGTGAGAGATTGTCGACGAAATCGGCCTGTGCGCCACGCAGAGCCGACAGCCTGGCCTCGGCGCCGGCGCTGAGGATGCGTAGCTCTTCGATGGTAGGGGGCTCGCCCCAGTAGCGGTCATGGCGGGTGGCGACGAACTCGCGTCCCGGGGTGAAGGCTTGGAAGCGATACGCCGCGGTCCCCACCGGACGGGAGAAATCCTGTGTGCCGTCCTTCACGATTCGCGTGCCGTACGAGGCAAGTAACGTCGGAAGATCAAACGACGCAGTGGAGAGCGCGATTTCGACAGTGCGCGGGTCGACCGCGCGCGAGGCGCGCAAGTCGATCTGTCCCAGGGTGGATGCCGCGACAAATGGCGATGCGCCGTCCTGCGGGCCGAGGATGCGTGCGAGGGTGTACAGCACGTCGTCAGCGGTCAGTGGGCTGCCGTCATGCCAGTCGGCTTCCCGCAGGGTGATCCGCCACCGGGTGCCGTCCTTGTCGGGTTCGGCGGCCTCGGCCAGCCGCGGGACGGGTGTCATGGTCGAATCGACTTCGAACAGTCCGTCGTAGAGGTGTTTGACGCGGGCCTCGTCGATGAACATGGTTCCGACGCCCGGGTCGATGACCTCCGACGAGCCGGCTCCCTCGTACAGCGCGGTGAACACCGAGGATTGTCGCTCGGTCGGTGCGCACGCACTCAGCGCGAACGCCCCGCCGATCCCCGCGACGGCTCCGAAGAACCGACGACGAGTCCAGGGCTGCATCAAGGCAGCATCGTGCGTCATGCTTACTCCAAACCCTCGTGGACATAGCGTGCCGTGGCCGGTCTCCTGGCTTCCGCGTCATCACACGGGCACCCAGGCCTTCCCGGTTTCCCAGTGGCCCGCAACAGTTTTCGCTGTTACGCGAGGGGTGTCGTGCTCAACGGCTACAGTGGCGAGGGCCGCGCCGGCGTCAGACCGGCTTCCCGTTCACCACGGCGACCCGGAGTTTACCCATATTGCCGGTGGCTGGCCACCGCCCGGGCAGGGGAACCGCCCACTGCCGGCGTATCAGCCATTCGTGCAGGTGTGCGGCTGCTTCAGCGTGGTCGATCGGCCCGAACAACACTGCGGAGCCCGCGGGCGTGCGATCGGCGGCGCACGGCTGCACCAGCACCATCACGCCATCGGTGCGCCCGGCGCAGCTGACCTGGTCCAGTAGACACCCGGAGGAAATCAGCATGCCGTGGGCGCAACGCCGGACCGCAGCGCGCAGCGCGTCGAGCACCGACAGGCCGGGCTCTGTGGTCGTGCAGGCGTTGCAGACCACAGCTGTGAAACCGGCGGCGCGCTCCGCCATCTCAGCCCCCGCCCACCACGTGTGCCGCCACGGTCGCGTCAGCCCAACCGGCGAGCAGTCGACCCGCGGCGTCCCAGCCCACGGCGGTCGCAGGGGATTCCCGGCTCAACGAATCCACGGGCCGCAACGGGAAGCCGGGCACCGCTGAGCGTATCGACCACACCGCGGCCCGGCCGTCGTCGGATGCCGCGGTGACCATCGTGCCGTCGGTCGACCACACGAGTGCCGTAACCGTGGCGTCGTGACCACGCAGTATCCGCGGTGTACTGCCGCGCGGACCTCGGCCCGTGAAATCCCAGACCGTGACGTCGTCGCCACCTCCGGACGCCAGGAGCGCCGAATCGGGCGAGTAGCCCAGCGCGGTGATCTTCGTCGGGTATCCGGACATGGCGAGCTCGTCACCGCGTCGTCCGGTCCGCCAGATATGGAGGGTCGCATCCTGGTTGCCGCTGGCAACCCAACGCCGATCGGGGCTGATCGCAAGCGTCAGCAGCGAACCCGTGAAGGGCAGCACGTCGGGCGCGGAGCCGCGGGCAACCGGGTGGATGTGTACGCCGCCGTAGGCCGCGCCTGCGACCCGACGGCCGATCCACGCGACACCGGTCACGGTGCTCGACCGCTCGGCGCTGAACAGTTCTGTGCCATCTTCGTCGAGGACAACGGTGCTGCGGCCCACCCCGGCGGCCAGGCGCGAACCGTCCGGGCTCCAGGCCACCGACGAGCACCAGCCGCCGTGACGTCCTCCGATGACGGCACCGGAGGTATCGAGAATGTCCACGCCGTGCACCGATCCGACCGCGAGGCGGTCACCGGACCGCGACCACGCCACCGTCAGGCAGCCGAGCGAGATGTCGCGCCGGGACTCGACAATCCCGTCTGGCGCCAGAATCGTCACCGAACCTTCCGCGCCGGCAACCGCGATCGGTCCTTGTGGCGACGCGGCGAGCGCCGATACCGCGTCATCGACGCTGATGCGCCAGGTGTCACCCGCGAGCACCGCCGGACTCACGACGCCACCAGACAGGCCTGAAAACCCGATTCGAGCTCGTCACGATCCAGGTTGCGGCCGATGAAGACCAGCCGGTTGGTGCGGGATTCCCCGTCGCGCCACGGCCTTCCCTCCGTGCCGTCGAACAGCATGTGCACGCCCTGGAAGACGTACTGCCGTCCCTGGTCGGCCAGAGCGAGAATGCCTTTGCTCCGGAAGATGTCAACTCCCTTGGTGGACAACAGCTCTCCGAGCCACGCGTTGAGCTTTTCGACATCGACCTCGCCGTCGATCCGGATACCCACCGACGTCACGGTCTGGTCGTGTTGGTGATCGCCTTCCTCCAGGAACGCCGGATCGTCAGTGAGCACGCGCTGCAGATCAAACGCCCCGACGTCGAGGATCCGGTCCAGGTCCACCTTGGCGTTCTGCGCGTGCACGATGTCGGCGCCACCGTTGATTCCGCGTAGCCGAGACTCCACGGCCGCAAGGTGATCGGCGCTCACCAGATCGACCTTGTTCAGGATCATCCGGTCGGCGAAGGCCACCTGCTCGACGGCCTCGTTCTCGACCTCGGCGGGTTTGACCTCATCGAGGTGGTCGAGCACGTGGGCGGCGTCGACCAATGTCACGATCGCGTCGAGTCGCAGCCGGCCCCGGATCTCATCGTCGACAAAGAAGGTTTGTGCGACGGGTGCGGGATCGGCGAGCCCGGTGGTCTCGATGAGGATGTGGTCGAAGCGGTCCCGGCGCCGCATCAACGCACCGAGAATGCGGATGAGATCGCCGCGCACGGTGCAGCAGATGCAGCCGTTGTTCATCTCGAAGATCTCTTCCTCGGCATCGAGCACGAGGGCGTCATCGATTCCGACTTCGCCGAACTCGTTCTCGATCACGGCGATCCGCCTGCCGTGCTGCTCGGTGAGGATTCGGTTGACCAGTGTGGTCTTGCCCGATCCGAGGAACCCGGTGATGACGGTGACGGGTACCCGCTCGTCAGTGGTGGTCGGCATGGTCATGTCCTTCCGGGTGCTCGGTGATGACGCGTCGCAGGTCCGCGACAGCGATGTCGGCAGTGGGTCTGGCGAGTTTCCAGGTGGTTCTGCGGCTGGAGAGGACCGCGATGACGGTTTCCACCGGTGGACAGTCCGGCTCGGCGCAGGCCAGCTGCTGTACCAGCACCGTCGTGTCGATCGTCAGTCCGAGCGTTGTCCGCACCACGGCCTTGAGCGCGTCGACCTGCTCGACCGAAGCCTTCGGCAGGGCGGGTGAGCGCGCGATCCCACCGGGATTGACCAGGTCGGGCATGGGCACCTCCTTATTGAAAATGATTGTCATTAACATAACATGCGTCCCAGGCCCCGGTCCCGCCGGCGCCATGCTTTACATATCAAGTCGAAAATGTCACGGTGTTGACATGGATTTCTCCCGCGTCGAGTTGTCGGCAGACGACGAGGCGTTTCGTGCCGGGCTGCGTGCCTTTCTCGCCGGTGTGGTGACTGACGAGGTGCTACGGCGTGACCGGGAGACCGGTGAAAACTTCGACGAGACCGTGCATCTCGCACTCGGCGAGGCGGGGTATCTGGCCGACGACTACCGCACGGAGGCGGACGGCGGATTCAGCCCGCTGCGCAGGCGCATCTGGGAACTGGAGATCGGCCGGGCCCACACCCCGTGGTTTCACTGGGGCACCACGGCGATGGTGGCACACACAGTTGAGCAGTTCGGCTCCACCGAGCTGATCGAGGAGATACTGCCTGGTGTGCTGGCCGGTCGGTTGCGGCTGTGCCTGGGTTACACCGAACCCGAGGGTGGGTCGGATGTCGCGACGTGCAAGACCCGCGCCGTGCGGGAGGCGGATGGATCGAGCTGGGTTATCAACGGGTCCAAGATGTTCACGTCAAACGCCCACAACGCCCAGTATGTCTTCCTGGTCACCAACACCGACCCCGCCGCCCCCAAACACAAGAGTCTGACGATGTTCCTGGTGCCGCTGGGCTCAGCCGGAGTGGAGATCCAGGGCATCCGCACCGTCGACGGCGACCGCACCAATATCACCTATTACAGCGATGTCCGGGTCAGCGACCGGTACCGCGTGGGTGAGATCAACGGGGGATGGGCGGTGCTGCGCGGCGCGCTCGACGTCGAACACGGCACCGTCGAGCGGGACGACGCCGGGCTGCAGAAGATCGCCACGATGACCGAGCACATCACGTTGATGGCCGAGGCGGCGGACCGGGTTGCCACGGCGGCGGGCGACGAGGATGCGGTGCGCTACAGACTGGGACGTGGCGTCGCGCGAATGGAAGCGGCGATGAGCACACCCGAAATGTTCGGACGGGTCGCCATCGCGCAGACCATGCGCGACGTGTCACCGGATCTGATGGACATTCTCGGTTCGGCCGGTGCACTGACCGATGGTGTCGAGTACATCTTCCGGCTGGCAGGGCCGACCGGCATCTACGGCGGCACGCTCGAGGTGTTCCGCAACATGATCGCCCAGCACGCCCTGGGACTGGGCCGGCCGAACTACTCGTAGGCTTGCGTACGCTGACCTGGTGAATTTCTTCGACAAGGCACTCGACCTCGAACCGGCCGGAGACGGACGCCTGCGGGGCCGGACGCTGCCCGAGTGGGCGAACATGGTCGGTCCTTTCGGTGGCATCACCGCGGCCACCATCGTGCGTGCCATTGCGCAGCAACCGGACTGTCACGGACAACCCATCGCGCTCACGGTGAACTATCTGGCCCCGATCGTCGACGGGGAATTCGAGATCGCGACGAGGGCAGTGAAGACCAACCGCTCCAATCAGCACTGGATCGTCGAGTTGAGCCAGGACGGTGCGGTCACCACCACGGCCACGGCGGTGTTCGGACTGCGGCGTGACACCTGGGCGGATACCGAGATCGGGCCTCCGCCGGCGCTGCCGCCCGAGGAGATCGAGCGATCCGATTCGCCGTTCGGCGTGGTGTGGTTCGACAATTACGACCTGCGGTTCGTCGACGGCGCGATGCCGGACACCGATGGCGGCCCCGACGAGTCCTCGACGACGACGCTGTGGGTGCGCAACGACCCGCCGCGGCCGATGGATTTCCCGGCCCTGACCGCCATGGGGGACATCTTCTATCCGCGGGTGTTTCTTCGGCGAGGGCAGTTCGTGCCCGCCGGCACGGTGTCGATCACCGTGTACTTCCACGCCGACGACGCCGAACTGGCTGCCCAAGGCGACGATTTTGTCCTGGCAACAGCGCGGGCGCAACGCTTCTCACGCGGCTATTTCGACCAGACCGCCCACCTGTGGGGCCGCCACAGCACGTTGTTGGCGAGCAGTCATCAGATCGTCTACTTCAAAGGCTGAGGTCACCGGGCGCGCAGTGACTGCAGCGCGATCCAGGCGCTGACCCGGGTCTGCGGATCATCGAGTTGCCCTGGCAGCACCGCCTCGATCGAGTCCAGCCGGTTGCGCACGGTATTACGGTGCAGGCCGAGTTCTTCGGCGACCTTGAGCCTGGAGCCGTGATGCCGCAGGAAGCAGTGCAGCGTGTCCAGCTGCTCGGAATCGAGGTTGCGCAACCATGATTCGGCGAACGCGCTCGCCCGTTGCGGGTCGATCAGGCCCAGCGGCCCGTCGCCGATGACCCGGTCCCAGAACACCGGACCCGACGTCGTGGTGGCCTGGTCCAGGGCCAGCCCGGCGGTGCGATGCCCGCCTGCGCCGTCACCAGCAGGCACCACATCGCCGACGCCCACCAGCAGCCCGGCATCGGCCAACGCGGCGCCGACGCCCTGGGCCCGCCTGAGTTCCAGTACGGCACACAGCTCACCGGACAGGTTCCCGGCCAGGACGCCGCGATGCTCGAGCCCGGTCAGGGCGTCGTCCACCTGGGATTCCTCCCCGGCCGCCCGCAGAATCCGGAACCGTGGCGGTAGCACCGAAGTCGGCAGGTCCACGTCAAGCACCAGTTGTGCTGTCTCGGCATCGTTTCCGATGAGTAGCTCGATCGCACGTGCCCGCAGATGACGACGAGTCCTGGCCCGGCTACGGTCCTGTTCGTCGACCAGGCCCAGGACCGCCACCGCGGTGGTAACGGCGTGACGCTGCCCGTCGGACAGTCGCGTCGGCCCCAGCACCGCCAGGTAGGTCGATGGCCTGCCGCGTAATCCGATGGGGTGTACCGATACCGACGCGGTCGGGCGTGACTGCACCGAGGCGGACCGGCGCCCGTGTGCCTGTAACCGGACGACGTCCACGGCGACCTCGTCGAGCGGAAAATCTGCACGGCGCGGCCCGACCGGCCCCACGGTCACCCGACCGTCCGGTGACATCAGACACGCCGCGCCGTTGACGGCCTGCGCCAACGTCGACACCACGGCGACCGTCGGATCGGGCTTCGCCGCCGCCGCGATCAGCCGTCGCTGCACCTTCAGCGCTTCCCGCGCGTCGGTGGACTCCTGCTCCTCGAGCAGTTGAGCGGTATGGCGGCTGATGGCGACGAACGCAGTGCGCCGGGGCACCTCGAACACGTTGACCCCGTGCTTGCGGCACGCGTTGACCAGGCCCGCGGGTGTCTTCGCATGGGTCAGGCCTGCACCCATTCCCACCGCGGCGACGTGCGCCTCCGCCAGTCGGTGCACGTACTCGTCCCACTCGTGGCGCCACTGCCGGGTTTCGATACCGGTGGTCAGCAGGATCTCGCCGCCCTCAAGGAACGGCGCCGGGTCGGCCAGCTCACTGGTGGCGACCCACCGGACATCGGCCTCGGCGCGGCAGATGTGCAGGCTGCGCAGCCCGAGTCCGGGCGCGGCGAGGACGGAACCGACAGTCACCACCAGGACAGTTTTGCACAGTCTCAGCTTCGGTGATTGTGCAAAACAGACCTTCAGTGGTGTCCGCCACACCCCTAGCGTGAACCAGCGACACCGCACCGCAGGAGGAGGATCACGTGACCACGACCGAACTGGCCGGGCTGGAGATCACGCAGGAACGTCGGCTGGTCACCACCATCCCCGGCCCGCTGTCGAAGCAACTGCAGTCGCGCAAGGAGACCGCGGTCGCCCGTGGGGTGGGCACCACCCTGCCGGTCTACGTGGTGGCCGCGGGCGGTGGCGTCCTGGCCGACGTGGACGGCAACCAGCTCATCGATTTCGGTTCGGGAATCGCGGTGACCACCGTCGGCAACAGTGCACCTGCCGTGGTCGATGCGGTGACGCAGCAGGTTTCCGCGTTCACCCACACCTGTTTCATGGTCACGCCCTACGAGGGCTACCTCCGGGTGGCAGAAGAACTCAATCGGCTCACACCGGGAGACCACGACAAGCGCACGGTGCTGTTCAACTCCGGTGCCGAAGCAGTGGAGAACGCCGTCAAGATCGCCCGGGCTCATACGCGCAGGCAGGCTGTCGTGGTCTTCGACCACGCTTACCACGGCCGTACCAACCTGACGATGGCGATGACTGCCAAGAACCGGCCCTACAAGCACGGGTTCGGACCGTTCGCCGGCGAGGTGTACCGGGTCCCGACGTCGTTCCCGTTGCACGACGGCGAGATTGACGGAGCCGAGGCGGCGCGTCGAGCCGTCGACCTCATCGACAAGCAGGTCGGCTCCGACAACGTCGCCGCGGTGGTGATCGAGCCGATCCACGGCGAGGGCGGCTTCATAGTCCCTGCGCCGGGCTTCCTGCGCGCGCTGCAGAACTGGTGCACCGAGGCAGGCGCCGTGTTCGTCGCCGACGAGGTGCAGACCGGATTTGCCCGCACCGGGGCGATGTTCGCGTGCGAACACGACGACGTGGTGCCCGATCTCATCGTCACGGCCAAGGGCATCGCCGGTGGCCTGCCGCTGTCGGCGGTCACGGGCCGCGCCGAGATCATGGACTCGCCACACGTCGGCGGGCTCGGCGGCACCTACGGTGGAAACCCGTTGGCGTGTGCGGCCGCGATCGCGGTCATCGAAACCATCGAGCGCGACCAACTCGTCGCCCGTGCCCGCCACATCGGCGACACCATGACCGGCCGGCTCACTGCGATGGCCGCAGGCGATCCGCGCATCGGCGAGGTGCGGGGCCGGGGCGCGATGATCGCCGTCGAACTGGTCAAGCCGGGCACCGTGGAACCGGATGCCGACGTGACCAAACGCATCGCCGCCGCCGCGCACGCCCACGGGCTCGTGGTGCTGACCTGCGGTACGTACGGAAACGTATTGCGTTTCCTGCCGCCGCTGACGATGCCCGACCACCTACTCGCCGAGGGCCTGGACATCCTGGCCGCCGTTTTCCAGGAGATCGAATGAGCATCACCTCCGAGGTCTCTGAGGCCGGGGTGACCCCGGGCCCGCTCGACGACGCGCGTTCACAGTTGCGCGAGGCCGCCACGATCCTGGGCTACGACGACGGCGTGTACAACGTGCTGGCCACCCCGCGTCGCGAACTCACGGTCAGCATTCCGCTGCGCCGCGACAACGGTGACATCGAGCTGTTCATCGGACATCGTGTGCAGCACAACCTGTCCCGTGGTCCGGCCAAGGGCGGACTCCGTTACTCGCCCGACGTCACCCTCGACGAAGTCCGCGCGCTGGCCATGTGGATGACCTGGAAGTGCGCCCTGCTCGATGTGCCCTACGGGGGCGCCAAGGGCGGTGTCCGCATCGACCCCCGTCAGTACAGCACCGCCGAGCTGGAACGCGTCACCCGGCGCTACACCAGCGAGATCAGCCCCATGATCGGGCCCGGTCACGACATCCCGGCCCCCGACATCGGCACCGACGAGAACACCATGGCCTGGATGATGGACACCTACTCGGTGCAGAAGGGCCACACCGTGCTGGGCGTCACCACGGGTAAACCCGTTTCTCTCGGGGGTTCACTCGGCCGGGCCACCGCGACCTCACGGGGCGTGGTACATGTGGCACTCGCCGCGATGCGTTCGGTCGGTATCACTGCCGACGGATCAACCGCTGCGGTACAGGGTTTCGGCAAGGTGGGCCGGCACGCCGCCCGTTTCCTGCACGACGAGGGCGTACGCGTCATCGCGGTGTCCGATCAGTACGGTGCCGTCGGTGATGCCCGCGGCCTGGATATCGCCGCACTGGAACAGCACGTGGATGACACGGGATCGGTGGTCAAGTTCACCGGCGGTGTCGAAATGTCCCATGACGATGTGTTGGAGAGCGATGTCGACCTGCTGGTTCCCGCGGCGGTCGAAGGCGTCATTCACGCCGGTAACGCGCCCCGCATCCGCGCCAGGGTGGTGGTCGAGGGCGCCAACGGCCCGACCACGCCGGAAGCCGATCTGGTGCTCAACGACGCCGGACGCCTCGTGGTGCCCGACATCCTGGCCAACGCCGGTGGTGTCATCGTGTCGTATTTCGAATGGGTCCAGGCCAATCAGGCCTACTGGTGGCGCGCCGACGAGGTCGAGTCGCGACTTGCCGAACGCATGCTCACCGCGTGGGACGAGGTTTCCGCGCATGCCGCTGCGCTGAACCTGCCGCTGCGCACCGCCGCCACCTGCCTGGCGGTCCAACGTGTCGCCCAAGCCGCGCAACTGCGTGGGCTCTACCCCTAGGACTGCGATGAACACCCAGAATCTGATCGCCGAACTCGACCCCAAGCACGGCATTCTCATGGACGGCCAGGCCTACGGGGCGGCAGCGACATTCGACGTGCACGACCCGGCCACGCTGACGGTGATCGCCGAGGTGGCCGACGGCACCTCGACCGACGCGCAGTCGGCGGTGGACGCTGCACACCGGGCATTCCCGGCCTGGGCGGCCATGGCGCCCCGCAAGCGCAGCGAGATCCTGCGCCGTGCCTACGATCTGATGATCGCAGGCGCCGACCGGCTGGTCGCGCTGATCTGCGCCGAAAACGGTAAACCACAGACCGACGCGCGTGCCGAGGTGGTGTACGCCGCCGAGTTCTTCCGCTGGTTCAGCGAGGAAGCGGTACGCACCGACGGTGGCTACGGCGTCAGCCCGGCCGGCGGTACCCGCACGCTGGTGACGCACAAACCCGTCGGTGTCGCCGCGTTGGTGACACCGTGGAACTTCCCGGCCGCCATGGCTACCCGCAAGATCGCGCCCGCACTCGCCGCGGGGTGCTCCGTCGTGCTGAAACCGGCCGCCGAGACGCCGTTGACCGCGTTGGCGATCGCCCGGATACTCGCTGACGCCGGCGTGCCCGACGGTGTGGTCAACGTGGTGCCGACGACCGACGCCGCAGCGGTGGTGTCGCAGTGGCTGGGCGATGAGCGCGTGCGCAAGGTGTCGTTCACCGGATCCACCGGGATCGGGCGGGTGCTGCTCAAGCAGGCCGCCGACCGGATCGTCAACGCCAGCATGGAACTTGGCGGCAACGCACCGTTCGTGGTCACCGCCGACGCCGACATCGCCGCTGCCGTACAAGGTGCGATGGTGGCCAAGTTCCGCGGCGGCGGGCAGGCGTGCACCGCCGCGAACCGGTTCTACGTGCACGCTTCGGTGGTGGACGAGTTTGTCGCCGGCTTCGGTGCCGAGGTGGCGGCGTTGCGTGTCGGGCCGGCATCCGAGGAGGGATCACAGGTCGGGCCGCTGGTGAACGCTCGCGCCGCCGAGCGGGTGGCCGCTGCGATCACGGCCGCGGTCGACGAGGGTGCGGTGATCGCCGCGCAGGCGCAGGCACCGGCCGGAGGTTGGTACGTCGCGCCGACGCTGCTGACCGGGGTAGCACCCGACGCGACGATCCTCACCGAGGAAATCTTCGGGCCGGTTGCCCCCGTGGTGGTGTGGGAAAACGAGGACGACTTACTGCGCTGGGCGAATGGCACCGAATATGGCCTGGCCGCTTATGTTTACGCGGGCCGCCTGCAGGATGCACTGCGACTCGGTGAGTCGTTGGACGCAGGCATGGTGGGCATCAACCGCGGCGTGGTGTCCGACCCGTCGGCGCCGTTCGGCGGAATGAAGCAGAGCGGCCTGGGGCGTGAAGGCGCCCGTGAGGGTCTGCACGAGTTCCAGGAAACGCAGTACTTCAGCGTGGATTTCTCCTGACCTGTCTCGCGGACTCAGAAGGGCGCCGTATGCATGGCCAGGCTGAGCTGGAGCCAGGTGATGCAGATCAGCGAGCCGAGCATGGCCAGACAGACGACGGCGACCACGAGCCATCTCACGCACTGGCGCTTGTATCGCTTCACCGCCGCAACCTGCTCGTCGTGTCTCAGTTCGCTCGCGAGAACGGCAAATTCGACATTCGCCAGCTCCGTGTCGGCGGCGGGTGCTCCGGCGGCGATCTCGCGTAGACGAGCCGCGGCGATGCAGACTCCGACCCCGGAGAATCGTCGACTCATCTGGCGCGCCTGTCTGCGGCTGATCTGGCGATCACGCGTGTCCATCGAATGTGGCCGGTGTCCCCATTCGCCCCGGTCTGCGTTCGACGGGGTTCTCATAAACCATTGAGTCTAGTCCCGTTTGTGCCGGATGAATCCGTTGAATATCAAGTGCGGCTGGCGATGTGGGGGATCGGCGCCGAGCCCGACGCTCGACGATTCACGGCGTAGAACAAGGACGACGCCGTCGGATTTCGCGGCGATCTGTCCGATATTCAGCTGTCGATCGGCCCGGACGACTCAGCGGATGGCCCGGTGCACGTCGGCCAACACATCGCCACCTTCCTGTGCGATCCACGGCCCGTCGATCGACGGGTCGATGATGCCGTCCTCCAGCCACGTGTAGCGACCGGCGAGCACGCCGCGGGCCAGGGTGCGGTCGGAGTCGTCGCTGTTGTCCCAGAGTTGGTGGAACAGTTGGTCGGCGCGGACCCGGGCCTGGCGGCAGAACGCGTCGGCGAGTTCGGTTGCGGTGTCTGGTGACCCGTCGCGCCGGGCCCGGACGCAGGCGGCGGTCATCGCGAACAGTTCCGCGCCGATATCAACGATGCGCCCGAGGAACCGCTGTTTGTGCTCCAACCTGCCCTGCCACCGTGACATCCCGTAGAAGGTGCTGCGGGCAAGCTTGCGGCTGGCCCGCTCGACGTAACGCAGATGCTCGGCCAACGGCCCGAATTCGGTGAATGACGTGGGTAACTGGCCTTTTCCGCTGACCAGGGTCGGCAGCCAGCGGGCGTAGAACTTGCCGGCCTGCGCGGCTGCCCGGGCTTTGTGCAACAGGTCGGCCTCGGGGTCGATGATGTCGCCCGCCACGGACAGGTGGGCGTCCACCGCCTCGCGGGCAAGCATGAGATGCATGATCTCAGTGGATCCTTCGAAGATCCGGTTGATCCGCATGTCTCGCAGGACCTGCTCGGCGGGCACGCCACGCTCGCCACGGGCGACCAACGACTCGGCGGTCTCGAAGCCGCGGCCGCCCCGTATCTGTACCAGCTCATCGGCGATCAGCCAGGTCATTTCCGAGCCGTACAGTTTGGCGAGCGCGGCCTCGATCCGGATGTCGGTGCGGCCGGCGTCGGCCAGCTCACCGGCGAGTTCGACCATTGCCTCGAGCCCGTAGGCGGTGGCGGCGATGAACGCCACCTTGCCCGCCACCGCGTCGTGTTCACCGACCGGCCGGCCCCACTGCACCCGCTCCTTCGACCATTCCCGGGCGATCTTCACACACCACTTCGCCGAACCGGTACAGACCGCAGGCAGCGACAGCCGTCCCACATTCAGCGTGGACAGCGCGATCTTGAGGCCCTCACCTTCCTTGCCGATGCGATTGGCGGCGGGTACCCGGACGTCGGTCAGCCGGGTGAGACCGTTCTCGATCCCACGTAAACCCATGAACGCGTTGCGGTTCGTCACGACGATGCCGGGCGTGCTCGCCTCGACGACAAACGCCGTGATGCCGCCCCGGTGCCCGTCGCTTTTGGGCACCTGGGCCATCACCACCAGCAGATCGGCGATGACACCGTTGGTGGTCCACAGCTTCACGCCGTTGAGCACGTAGTCATCGCCGTCCGGGGTGGCCGTGGCATGCAGACGGGCGGGATCGCTGCCGACATCCGGCTCGGTGAGCAGGAATGCGCTGATCTCCTGGGCGCACCGCGGCAACCAGGTGCGCTTCTGCTCCGCTGTCCCGAACATCGACACCGGCTGAGGCACGCCGATCGACTGGTGTGCGGACAGCAATGCGCCCAGTGCGGGGTGTACCGAGCCGACCAGGGTGAGCGCTTTGTTGTAGTACACCTGGGACAGGCCGAGGCCGTCGTATTCGGTGGGAATCTTCATGCCGAACGCGCCGAGCTCCTTCAACCCGAGAATCACCCGGTCGGGGATCTGCGCGTCGCGTTCGATCACCGCGGCGTCGATCTGCGACTCGCAGAACTCGCGCAGCCTGGCCAGGAACGCCTCGCCATGCTGCGTGGCCTCCGCCGGGCCGCGAGGATGCGGATGGACCAGGTCCAGCCGCAATCTGCCGAGGAACAGTTCCTTGCCGAAACTGGGCTGGCGCCACTGGGCCTCCCTGGCCTCCTCGGCAACCTGCCTGGCCTGGCGTTCGTTGACTTCGCCGGTAACGGTCATCGCCGACCTCCAACCATCGGGGTCCTATTCGACGGTAACCCTGATCCCGCTCGAGTTCGCCGAAATGGCATTCCAGCAGGCCCGTTCTCGCACTTCTTCTGCTGGAATGCCATTTCGGCGGGGGTTGGCGGCGTCCCGCTACACTTACCGTAAGTGCAACGGTGAGGAGCCGCGTTGATCAAGGTGATGCAAGGTGTGCGGGTTCTGGAGGTCGCGCAGTTCACGTTCGTACCCGCGGCGGGCGCCATCCTCGCCGACTGGGGCGCCGATGTGATCAAGGTGGAGCATCCGGTGCGCGGGGACACCCAACGCGGCTTCATCAACATGGGTGGCTTCGAACTCGACCCGAACCGGCACCCGCTGATCGAGCACCCCAACCGCGGTAAGCGCAGCGTCGGCATCGACGTGTCACAGCCGGGTGGCCAGGAGATCCTCTACGAAATCGCCAAGACCGCCGATATCTTCCTCACCAATTACATGCCGCAGGCCCGACAGAAGAACAAGTTCGACGTCGAGCACATCCGGGCGGTGAACCCGGACATCATCTATGCACGCGGCAGCGCGTACGGCGACAAAGGACCGGAGCGGTTGGTCGGCGGGTTCGACGGCACCGCGTTCTGGACCCGTAGCGGGGTGGGGCACGCGCTGACCCCCGAAGAGCTGGGCGGCGCACTGTCGCAAGGTATCCCGGCGTTCGGTGACTCGATCGGCGGGATGAACATCGCCGGGGGGATCTCCGCGGCACTGTTCCACCGTGAACGCACCGGTGAGGCCCTGGAGATCGATGTTTCGTTGATGAGCACGGCATGGTGGGCCGCCGGTGCGAGCGTCACCCAGGGCATGGAAACCGGCGAGACGATGCGCTCGGTGATGCCTGATTCCATTGGGCCGACGGTGAATCCGTTCCTCGGCAACTATCTGACCTCCGACGGCGGCACCATCAACCTGTGCATCGTCAGCCCCACCGGCTACATCCGCGATGCCTTCGAGCACCTCGGGCTCGGGGAGCTGGCCGACGATCCACGCTTCTCCGAGGTGCTGCCGCTCATCCAAAACGCCGAGGCGGCCGCCGAACTCATCTCCGGGTCGATCCGCAGCAAGCCGTTCGAATACTGGCGCGAACACCTCAAGACGATGAAGGGCCAGTGGGCGCCGTTCCAGAGCCTCGTCGACCTGGCCGGTGACGATCAGGCCATCGCCAACGACATGATCGTGGAGGTGGAGTCCGGCGACGGGGGAAAGCCGTTCAAGGTGGTGCGTGGTCCGGTCCAGTTCAACCATGAGCCCCTCGAAACCACCCGCGCGCCACAGGCATCCGAGCACACCGAGCTGGTGTTGATGGAGCTGGGAATCGACTGGGACCGCATCTCCGAGCTCAAGGACTCAGGGGCGATCGCGTAGTCGCCACGGCGGTGCCAACAAAGGCGGTGCCAACAAAGAACGCGGGCACTGCCGGTTTATCCGGCAATGCCCGCGTTCAGCGTCTTGAGGTGTGGTGTCAGTGTGCAACCAACGGTGTGGACAGGGCGCGGCGGCGCCGGCCGAGCAGGATGGTCAACCACCGAACGTCAATCAACATGTGGATCTACTTTCTGTTAGGCGGTCTTGGTCAGGATGGGGAGCAACCGGCGCCGGGCCATGTTGCCTTCGGCGAAGTGATGCAGGGCCTCGGCCACCGAACCGGTGAGCGGGACACCCGCGTCTTCGGGACGGAGTTCGGCGATCACGGGCTGGCTCGCGATCACCGCCCAGTCGACACCGATCGCACCGCACAGCGCGTCGACCTCGTAGAACAGTGAAACGCACTGTGGACCAAAGCTGCTCACACCGCTCATATCCAGGACGAAAGGCTTCTCGGCAAGGACGAATCGGTTGACGTACTCGGCGATGCGCTCAAAGTTGACGCCGTCGATGTCACCTTTGACCGTCACCACTGTCGCCAACTGGCGGCAATGCGCGCGCAGCGATGCGCCGTCGCAGAGCACTGCCGGGTTGCCGTACCGGAACGCGTGATCCGAAGCCGAGTTGGTGCTCGTGATCGTCATGAACATCCTCTCGTCGCTGGGTTTTCCGAACTACCCGTCGAAGGTTGTTCCTCCGACCTGATCACCAAGCTAGGCGGCCAATCTAAGGCAGCAGGGTGCTGGCGTTAATACTTTGCTAAGAACCCTGGTTTGTACTGGCCAGTACGGCATGATCTGGGCGAATTCGGCGCGATCCGCGGGTTACCGCCGAGTAAATCCGCTGGACACATGATCCGGATGTGGATGGTCAGGCTGTCCGCTGTGGGAGTCGTTGCGCGCCCTTCACCGCCTCAAGGTAAGGATCCGCTCCGAGTAAGGCAGCGATCTCGATGGCGGTGAGGATCTGTTCCGGGGTGGCGCCGGCGTCAAGCGCCTTTCTCGAATGGATCTCCACACCGGGCACATACAGATGTGTCGGCACGCAGTCGATGGCGATGTAGATGAGTTCCCGCAGACGGGTGTCGAGGCTGCCCTCGTCGGCGGCCGCGGTGGAGAACGCGGTGTAGGCCTCGAACATATCGGGATCCATCATGAGCACGTCGTCCCAGGTCTGGTGCCAGTAACCGCGACGCCGCATGAAATCCTCCTTGAGCTCCCGACGTCGCTCGTCGAGTTCGCGCACAGGTGCGATGCCTCGTTCCTCAAGCACCCTGACCAACGCCGGAACCCCTGCGGTCATCGCGTGGATACTCATGATGCTGACCAGTTGCAGCACATCGCGGACCTGATCCCAGCTGGCGCCCACGCGCAGCGCCAACTGTGCGTGGGCGTCCAACCGGGGCCAGTTGGTGTTCGCGACATTGCCGAGGACTCCGACGCCGATCAGTGCCCGCTCGGCCGGGCTGAGCGCACCGCGTTCAGCAGGCACCGCAACCATGGCCGCAAAACGCTCGAAGAACAGCGGTCTGGCCGACCGCTCGTCCTCCAACTCGGCAGTCCATCCTCCGACGTGACCGGCCAGGAGATCTTCGTGACGGGTGTTCGTCTCAGTCATGACCGCCCCTAGATCTGGATGCTGACGGTTTTGGTCTGCAGGTAGTGGTAGACCGCGTCGGGACCCTTCTCGCGGCCGAACCCACTGGCCTTGTAGCCACCGAACGGGGTTCGGATGCCACCCGCGAAATAGTTGTTGATCGACACTTGGCCGGCATCGATCTGTGCGGCCACCCAGTGGGCGCGCGACAGGTCCCGCGTCCACAACCCCGCGGTGAGGCCGTACGGGGTGTCGTTGGCGATCGCGACTGCTTCGTCGTCGTGGTCGAACGGGATGACCGAGAGCACCGGCCCGAAGATCTCTTCCTGCGCGATCCGCATATCGTTGCGCACGTTGACGAAGACGGTGGGTTGGACGAATCGTCCATCCTCCAGACCGTCGACGACCGCTGCCCCGCCGCCCACGACCGCCTCGGCGCCTTCAGACCTGCCAATGTCCAAGTAATCGAGGATCTTTCGGTACTGCTTCTCGGTGGTGATCGGGCCCATGCCCGGGTTGTCGACGCCGCGGCCCAACGTCACGGCCCGGTCTCCGGCCACCAGACGGCTCACGAACTCGTCATGCACACTGCGGTGCACCAGCAGTCGGCTTCCCGCCATACACACCTGCCCGGCATTGAAGTTGATCGCCGCCAGCGAGCCTGCCGCCGCGGCATCGAGATCGGCGTCGGCGAAGACGATGTTCGGCGACTTCCCGCCGAGCTCGAGTGTGACCGGACTCAGATGGGTGGCCGAGGCGCGCAACACCGATTGGCCGGTGGGAACCGAACCGGTGAACGCGATGCGCCGGACCCTGGGGTGCTCGACCAGAGCCGCACCGGCCTCGGCGCCGAGGCCCGTGACCACGTTGATCACCCCGGGCGGCACACCGGCTTCTACCGCCAGCCGCGCGAATTCGACCACCGCCATCGACGTGTCCTCGGCCGGCTTGACGACTGCGACGTTGCCGCCGGCGATCGCGGGAGCGACGCCGCGGGCCGTCTGCTGCAGGGCCGCGTTCCAGGGCACGATGTGTGCGGTGACACCGAACGGTTCCACTCGCGTATAGGAATGGAACCCAGGCCCGAGCGGAACCGTCTCGCCGTGAATCTTGTCGGCGATCCCGCCGTAGTACTCGTAGTAACCGGCGGTGAGCCGAACATCGCCCTCGGCTTCGCGCAACGGCTTCCCGTTGTCGATCGACTCCAGGTAGGCGAGCAGATCGAGGTTCTCCAGCACGATGTCGGCCAGTCGGCGCATGGCCCGGCCGCGGTCGGCGCCGTCGGCGTCACGCCAGGCCGGCAGGGCTTGCTCGGCGCTCTCGACTGCCTCGGCGACGATGTCGGCGCCGGCGCGCTGGATGCGCGCCAGGCGCTTGCCGGTCGCCGGGTCGAAGCTGTCCATGGTGTCGGTGCGGGCGGCGGGGAGCTCCTTGCCGCCGATGATGGAGCCGTAATACTCGCGGTGCATATACGTCTGCTTTCGGTGTGGATTCGTCAGGGAGAAGATTTCAGGAGCGTGCCGAGATGCCGCCATCGACCGGAACGACGATGCCGGTGATGAACTCGGAGTCGCCGGAAGCAAGGAACAGCGCCGCCTTGGCGATGTCCTCGGGCTGGGCGAGGCGGCCGAGCGGCACACCGGCACGCTGTCCCGCGATGGTGGCTTCGATGTCGTCCTGTTCGGCCATGAACGTTTTCAGCATCGGCGTTTCGGTGGAGACCGGAGCGACTGTGTTGACCCGGACCTGCGGCGCGAACTCGACCGACAACGCCCGGGTGAGTTGGATGGCAGCGCCTTTCGACGCCGAGTAGGCGCTGTTGTTCGGGCGGGCCCGGAACCCTGACAGAGACGAGGTGATGACGAAGGAGGCGACCGGGCGCTTCTGCAGGTGCGGCATGGCTGCCCGTGCCCCGAGCCAGGGGCCTTTGGCATTGACGGCCATCAAGGTGTCGAAGAAGTCGACCGACTGTTCGGTGACGGGGCTCATGGGGGCGGCCACACCGGCGTTCGCCCAGAAGATGTCGATGCCACCGTAGGTATCCAGCGCCGCTGACACGATGGTCTCGTTGCCCTCCAACGTGGAGACATCAGCGGCCACGGCGACCGCCTGGCCACCCTTGTCGACAACCTCTGCGGCCACCTGCTTCGCCGCGATGTCGTCGAGGTCGGCAACCACGACGCTGGCACCTTCCCTGGCGAACAGGAGCGCCCCGGCTCGTCCCATGCCGGATCCCCCGCCGGTGATGACGGCGATCTTGTTGTCGAGTTTCATACTCTCTCCTCTTGTTGGTGTAACTCGCTGGAATTCAACGGTTCTGAGGTGGCGACGGCTGCGGATTCGATGAGCCCGTCGATGGTGTGCTCCTCGAGGCCCAGGACCTCGCGGAGCACCTCCCGACTGTCCTGCCCGAGCCTGGGCGGATAGCGGTGGGTTTGAAGTGGCCGGTCCGGGAACCGGATCGGGGTGGCAACCGACTGCACGGCGTGGCCGTGACCGTCGCTGAGATCGAGGATCATGTCCCGCTCACCGGATTTGGCGAGGTCGAGGGCCGCGCCGACGTCGAGTACCAGCGCGGCGGGGACGTTCGACTCGACCAGCAGGTCCACCCATTCGCCCGCGGGCCGGTGGGTGAAGGCCTCCTCGAGTGCGTCCCACAGCAAGGCCTTGTGTCGAAGCCTGCCGGCTTGATCGGAAAAACGGCGGTCCTGCGACATCCAGCCCAACCCGGTCACTGCGGCCAATCGCTCCCACATCGGTTGGGTATTCGCCGTGACGACGAACTCCCGGCCGTCGCTGCCGGTGAAAGACCGGTAGGTGGGAATGGAGTCGTGGCCTGCGCCTTGCGGGGCCGGGGAGCTGCCGCTGAGAAGGGTGTATACGGCCTGGTAGGACAGCTGACTGAACTGGGAATCGAGCATAGATACGTCGATGACCTCGCCGCGACCCGTCACGGACCGGGCGACCAGGGCTGCCAGCACGCCGACCACCGCGTACATCCCGGCGACGACGTCACCCGCGGGGATGCCGAGCCTGGCCGCGGGGCCGTCCGGGTGGCCGGTGAGGCTCATGACCCCACTCATGGCCTGCACGATCATGTCGTAGGCGGGTCGCTCGCGTAGTGGCCCGACCTGCCCGAAGCCGCTGATCGACGCCCACACCAGGCGGGGGTTGTCCTGCGTGAGCCGCCGACTGTCGAGGCCGAGCCGGGCGCAGACGCCGGGGCGGAAATTCTCCAGCAGGACATCGCTTTTCAGCGCGAGTCGGGTGACGGTCTGCAGTCCGTCGGGATGCTTGAGATCGACGACGATACTGCGCTTGTTGCGGTTGTTGGCCAGGTAGTACGCGCTGTCGTCGCCGACGAAGTGGGGAGGGATCGACCGGCTCGAATCGCCCGCAGGCGGCTCGACCTTGATCACCTCCGCCCCGAGGTCCCCGAGCATCTGGGTGGCCGAAGGGCCGGAGAGGAACGTCGTTAGGTCGAGTACTCGGATCCCCGCCAAGGGGCCGGCTGAAGCTTGTGAGGCGGAATGACATTCCGTCATCATTCGCAATCCTTCCATCTAAGTGTCGACACTATGGCATCAGATGAAGCGATATGGCAAGGATCTATTGGGAAGTTAGTGGGAAAGCATCGTCAAAGTGGCGACACTTTATGTCGATGCAGATGGCTACGGCGAGGAGTGGTGCCGTACCGCAAGGTCCGGTGATGTTTCGGGCTGCGGCCGGTTCCGCGGCTACGGTGAAGCCATGACCTCGGCCGACCTTGCTGACCCGTCTTCGAACGGCTCGACCTCTGACGTGGTCGACGATCTGCTCACACGGCTTCTCGGGGTCGAGGGCCGAGAGGACTCCCTGGTCGGCAAGATCGCGGTCGAGGTGGCACGCGACATCATCGAGGAGCGGGTGAGCCCTGGTGGCGACCTCAACTCGTTCGAATTGGCCAAGCGCTTCGGGACCAGTCGCACGCCGGTACGTGAGGCCCTCATGTTGCTCGAGAAGCAGGGGATGGTCGAAGTGCCGCCGCGGCGCCGGCCTCGCGCGACCACGTTCTCGCCGCAGACGGTGCGTGAGATCTACGAATTACGCGGGGAACTCTACGCATTGGTGGCGCGGGACATCGTCGCGCAGGCCGACGAGTCCGCCATCGGCCAACTCGATCGACGGCTTCAGGCGATGGCCGAAGCCGGCCGTCGCGGTGACCACGACGGGTACTTCTGGCAGGTCGTGCTCTTCCAGGAGCAGTCCTGCGTGATCGCCGCCAACGAGACGTTGAAGCAGACCATCGACACCCTTGGCCTGAGGGTTCTGCACCTGAGACACCTTGGCATGGACCGCGGCTGGCAGATCGAACGGTCGCTGGCGGATCATGAACGCCTGGTCCAGGCCCTGCATGAACGCGACGCTGGGCTGGCCGCGGCATTGAATCGGACGATGGCGGCGAATGCGCTCGCCGGGCTGATGGCGTTGTTCGCCGACGGCCGGTTTGTCCGCCGAGGCGATTAAGAGTCGACACTTCTTGCTAGAAGTCCGCAGAAGGCTTGCGGAAGTAGTCATCGATCGGCAATAGTGTCGACAGTGAGAGATTCGCGTGACGCTGATCACGGCATCCTCAACTCTCAATCCCGCATTCCAACGACACTGTGGAGTAAGCATGGTCAGTGCGCCCGACACCCCCACTCGCGACGCAGCGACGGGACTGTCGACTTTTCGTGACAGGCGAAGATCGCTGGTCGCCGCCGGGGTGGGTAACGCCCTGGAGTGGTTCGACTGGAATCTCTACGGGATCTTCTCGGTGTATCTCGCGGCCAATGCCTTCAATTCGGACGATCCGACCTCGGGGCTTCTCGCGACCCTGGCGGTGTTCGCAGTCGGTTTCGTGGCCCGGCCGATCGGCGGACTGATCTTCGGCCGGCTCTCTGATCGTTTGGGCCGCAAGATGATTCTCGTCGTGACCATGTGCCTGCTGGCGGTGTCGAGCGTCGCGATGGCGGTGATGCCGACATACGGTCATGTGGGGGTCGTGGCCTCTGCCTGTCTGCTGGTCTTGCGGCTGGTCCAAGGTCTTGCTCACGGGGGTGAGGCCGGCGTCGCCTATACCTACACGGCCGAACTCGCACCGCCGGAACGTCGTGGCCTGTGGGCCTGCGTGCCATTCGTGTCGTCCACGATCGGCCTGATGACTGCGACCGCGACCGCCGCGGTGCTCAGCGCGCTGCTCAGCGACGCTGACATGAACTCGTTCGGTTGGCGCATCGGTTTCGCGTTCGGCGGTCTGCTCGGTTTCTTCGCGCTCTGGCTGCGTCGGTCGGCAGTGGAGACCGATGTCTTCGTCGAGACTGTCGGGGAAGCTGAGAAAGCGGGCACCGCGGTCGCGCGGAAGATGCGGCCGCGGCAGCTGATCGCCACCGCTGCACGGATCATCATGGTCTCGGTCGGTGTCAACATTTCGTTCTACGCGTGGATCTCTTTCGCCCCGACCAACGCGATCTCGCAGCACGGTATGGACGAGACCTCGGCATTCACCGTGAGCCTCATCGCGCAGGGGCTGATAGTCATCCTCCTGCCGTTGATGGGCCACCTGTCGGACCGGATCGGCCGTAAACCCATGGTCTTCGCGCAAGGTGTGCTGATGATTGCGCTGGCGTTCCCGATCGCCACGATGGTGACCGATGCGCCGTGGACGCTCTTTGTCGCGAGCCTGCTCGGCCAGATCGTATGGGCCTGCGTGGGTGCGATGTACTCCGCGGTCGTGGCGGAGCAGGCGCCGACTGCGGTGCGTGCGACCACCGTTGGGTTCGTGGTTTCGCTGTCGGTGGCGATATTCGGTGGCACTGCACCGTATCTCAATACGTGGCTGAACTCGTCGGACCTCGGCTGGATGTTCAACGCGTGGATCATGCTGCTCGGTGTGCTGGTGATCATCGGCTCGTTCGTGATCCGTGAAACCAAGGGCATAGACCTACGCGAACTCGATGACGAGTTCGCCGCCCAAGCCCGATGAGCGCAGCCAGTTTCGGCGGTAGGACGGCGATCGTCACCGGGGCCGCCGGTGGAATCGGCAATGCCATCGCCGGGGCGTTCGCCGCGCAAGGGGCCACCGTCGTCATCGCGGACCTCGATGGCCGAGCCGCCGAGCGGTCCGCGCAACAGCTCGCCGCGACGGGCGCCGACGTCAGAGGATTCGCCACCGATGTCTCTGACAGCCGACAGGTCCACTCGCTGACCGAATTTGCGACTTCCTTGCGCGGAAGCGTCGACATTCTGGTCAACAACGCGGCGATCACCACGACCGAGATCATCGAGGACATCGATGAGAGTGCCTGGCGGCGCGTGCTCGACGTCAATCTGACCGGCCCGTTCCTGTGCGCCAAAGCCGTCCTGCCGCAGATGCGTAGGCAGCGTTACGGCAAGATCGTCAACATCGCCTCGGTCGCCGCGAAACGGATCAGTTTCAACTCCGGGGCGAGCTACACCGCGAGCAAGGCCGGGCTTGTGGCATTCACTCGGCATCTGGCCTATGAAGCTGCGCCGGACGGCATCAACGTCAACGCGGTCTGCCCCGGCCCGGTGCTGACGCCCATGATGGAAAGTGTCTCGGACAGCACAGCTTTGGCGCAACGACGCAACGAGATACCAGCGGGGCGGATCTCGGTGCCCGACGACCAGGCCGGCGTCGTGCTGTTCCTCGCCTCTGACGCGGCGTCGATGGTTCACGGACAAGCCGTCGACGTGGACGGCGGCGCCCTCCTGGGATGGACCGACACCGCAAGCTACTTCGTTCGGCGCGGTGCGCCGCGCTGAGCGGCTCACAGTGTCCGACGTCCAATGATCACCACTTTACGAAAGGCGGACCGTTGACTGCCTCAACCGGGACGATGAATGTCGCGATGACCACGGCGATTGTCGGCGTGGGCTCCACGCGGCAAGGCGAGCTTCCCGGGCGCAGCGCGAACGATATCGCCGCCGAGGCGATTGCGCTCGCGCTCGATGATGCCGGCCTGGCGAAAGATGATGTCGACGGACTCATCACCTGCCGGAACCTGACCGGAAGGTCCGGCATCGACGAACAGGTCGGGCAGCTGCTCGGGCTGAACCCGGCCTACAGCGCCACCCTCGACTACGGAACCGGAAACTTTTCACTGCATCTCGGGGTCATGGCGATCGCCGCAGGCCTCGCCAACACCGTCGTGCTGGCCTACGGAACCAACCAACGGTCACAACGCGTCAACTTCGGCAACACCGTCGGTGGGGGAGCGGAATTCGCCGCCGCCGCGGGCCTGGTTCACGTGGCCGGGCCCGCCGCACTTGCGTTCCGCCGTCATCAACATCTATACGGAACCACCGAGGAACAGCTGGGCTGGGTCTCTGTCGCACAACGCGAGTGGGCACAACTGAATCCGCTGAGTGTTTTCCGCAATCGGATGACCATCGACGACTATCTGTCAGCGCCATACATAGCCGAACCACTACGGCGCCCCGATCTGACCATGGTTTCCGACGGTGGCGCGGCGCTCGTCCTCACCCGGGCGGACCGGGCAGTCGACTGCGCGAAGCAACCCGTCCACGTCGCGGGAATGGCGGAGCGGACGGCATTGCGTGGCTACCAGAACCCGGATAATCTGATGCGCCCCTGGCTGTCTGACACTGCGCGCGATCTGTGGAGCAACACCGGCATCGGCCCGCAGGACATCGATGCCCTGTACGTGCAGGACGCCACCTCGGTCTGGGTTCTGCAGATGCTCGAAGCCTACGGATTCTGCGATCAGGGTGACGCCGGGCCCTTTCTGCAGGAAGGCCACACCCGCCCGGGTGGGCGGTTGCCGGTCAACACCAACGGAGGTCAACTCTCGGAGAGCTACCTGTGGGGCTGGCTGCACCTGTGTGAAGCAGTGCGCCAGCTCCGCGGTGAGTGCGGTGACCGCCAGATCTCCAGCCCGATATACGCACTCGATTGTTCGTCACACGACTTCCTCAAGGCAGCAGCGACTCTACTGGCGGTGACCTCATGAGAACCCACATCGTCGCATCGACCAACGATGCACTGGAACAACAATTTTGGGGTGCTCTCCGACAGGAGCGTCTCGAACTGCAGCGGTGTGAGAAATGTGCCTACGTGCGGTTCCCGGCCAGTGAACGGTGCCCCGAATGCTGGGAACCAGGAGGTGCGTGGCGGGCGGTAGACCCTGTCGGAACGGTATGGAGCCACACCACTTATCACCGTTCGCTTCATCCAGCACTCGCAGACGCCGTGCCCTATACGGTCGCCCTGGTCCAACTCGATGCCGGACCGGTTCTCCCGGGCCGGATCTGCGCCGGCGACACCACGGCGATCGGGGACCGGGTTGACGGCGTGTTCACCGTGGTCACCCCCGAGTTCACGATGCTGGAGTGGGCGCCGCGCCGGTAGTTTGACGAACCTCAGTATGCAGTACCCGGTTCCGGCCACCAGTCGGAGCGTTCGATGGGGTTTGCGGGGTTGCCGGTGATCCTGGCGACGACGTCCGTGATTGCCGAGACATCGCCGCGGGCGATGGCCTGATACCACGAGATCCACGCCTCGATCTGGTTCCCGCTGATCCCGAGCTTCCAACGACGGCTGAATGCCTCTTCGAGCGTCTCGGCGTGATAACGGTACGGCCGCCCTGTGGCACCGGCGATCCTGGCCACTGCCTGTTCCAGCGTGAGCAGTTCCGGTCCGGTGATCTCGAGAATCTTGCCGTCGTGTTCGGTGCTCGAATCCACCGCCACGGCGGCGACGACGGCGGCGATGTCGCCATGGGTGACGAACGCAGCTTGTCCGGTTCCGCCCGGTCCGCTGATCAGGAGATTCTCATCAGCGAGGGCAGCGGGCGTCGCAGCGTAGAAGCCGGCACGGAAGATCGTGTGGCGCGCACCTGTCCCGGCGATGAACTGCTCGGTCAGCCAATGATCGCGGGCGTTGCGGTAGGTCGCCACGGGTCCCGCGCCGAGCAGCGAGACGTAGAGGACCCGTTCCACGCCGGCGGCAAGACCCGCCTCGACTGCGGACGCATGTTCTTCCAGGCGCCTGCCCGTCGGATGCCCCGAAATCAAGATCAGGGTCGATGCGCCTTCGAGTGCTCGGCGCATGGCCGCGGTATCGGCATACTCGGCTGGGCCGCGACGTTGCGCTCCGGTGAGTTCCGGAAGGCCAGTTGGATTGCGCGCTACGAGTAACTGGGGCGTCCCGTGGCCGGCGAGGGCGGCTGCGATTCGGCTACCCAACGCCCCGGTGGCGCCGGTGACGGCGATCGTTCCATTGTTGTGTCCGCCCATGGGCCTCTCCATTCCCGCGCGTCGACGTCACCGGAAGGTACGATGACATTCGTACACAAGATTAACCACATGACAGGTACGACGCAAATCGTACCTTTGTGGGGATAGGTTGCGCGGCAGTGGAATCCGATATGACGTTGGGCGTGGTGCTCGCGGCGTTGGCCGACCCTCACCGCAGGCGCGTTGTCGCCGAGCTCGCGGAGGCGAGTTCCGACCTCGAACGCACCTGCTCGTCGTTTGCGTTACGCGTGACGAAGTCCACTGCCACCCACCATTTTCGAGTTCTCAACGAAAGCGGGCTCATCCAGCTGACCGATTACGGCAACCGCAAAGGAGTATTGCTGCGGCGGGCCGAAATCGACCGGCAGTTTCCGGGGCTCCTTGCCCTGCTGGTGACAGAACGGTCCGGCTAGCCGCGACGCCACTGCCCGCCGGAGTAGTGCTCCCAGGGGTTGTAGTCGGCGATCAGTTCTTCCTGTGCGGGCCGATCCGGTTCCGGCACATGCTCCAGATTGATCCGGACGCGATACCAGATCGAACTCGGTCCGCGCATCCCGTCAACCAGGACATCGACCGGTTCGAGTCGCTGTGCCACCGCGGGATACCGTTCGCGCCAGACGTCGAGCGCCGCCATCGCCTCGTCGCGGGTCTTGGTGCGGGCGACCTCGATCAACGGCATCGACGATTGCCTGCGCCCGTCCCGGGAACTGCCCTTGGGCGCTTTCTCCGCGGGGCCGAGTTCGGCGGCCAGCTCCAGCAGCGATTCCAGGCCTCCGGGTGCATCGTCCATGCCCACCCACGGATCACCGAACTCCGCCAGCCGGCCGGGCACCGTGGCGACGGTGAACTGCTCCGGACGACAACTTCCCACTTCATCCCATCGCAACGGGGTGGACACCCGCGCATCGGGCGTCGCCCGCACCGAGTAGGCCGAGGCGACGGTGCGGTCCTTGGCGTTCTGGTTGAAGTCGACGAAGACCCGAGCGCCCCTCTCTTCCTTCCACCAGCGGGCCGTCGCCAGGTCCGGCGCCCGGTGTTCGACCGCACGGGCCACCGTTTCGGCAGCCAGCCGGACCTGCTTGAACGGCCACTGCCGGTGGATGCGGGCATAGATATGGAAGCCACGGGAGCCCGAGGTCTTGGGCCAGGCGGTCAGGCCGTGATCCTCCAGCACCTCGCGGGCCACCAGCGCCACGTCGAGAATCTGCGCCCAGTCGACGCCGGGCATGGGGTCCAGGTCAACCCGCAACTCGTCGGGACGGTCGAGGTCGTCGGCCCGCACCGGATGCGGGTTGAAATCGACACAACCCAGGTTCACCGCCCACGCCAGCCCCACGGCGCTGCGGATGACCGCTTCTTTCGCCGAGGTTCCGGACCGGTACTTCAGTTCGGCGACGTCGACGTAATCGGGCCGCTTCTCGGGCGCCCGCTTCTGGAAGATGGCCTCGGTGGCGATCCCCTTGACGAACCGCTTGAGGATCATGGGGCGGTCGTAGACCCCGCGTAATGCGCCGTCGGCAACCGCGCGGTAATAGTTGATCAGGTCCAGCTTGGTGAGGCCGGCACGGCCGTCGTACTCAGGGAAAACCACCTTGTCCGGGTTGGTGACGGACACCTCCGAGCCGTCCCACTCCAGCGACAATGCACCGGCCATCACCTCATCGTAGTTATCTCCCCGGGTGCGATGGCCGTCACATATGGTTGCGTCATGCCAAGTCTGTCTGACCTGCCGGCGCAACTGGCGGCGAAAGCCAAGCTGTATGCCGACCGCGGTGCTGCCGAACTGCACTACGCCCGCAAGATGTTCGAAGCCGGCGCGCTCAAACTCGAGGCGCCGCAGCATATGGCCGCGATGCTGGCCGATATCCGGCGGTGGGGTGAACTTGGCATGATTCCCGCGCTCAATGCCCGTCGCCATCCGCACCGCACCGCGGTCATCGACGACGAGGGCGAGCTGACGTTCGGCGAACTCGACGTCGCTGCCCACAAACTCGCCAACGGGTTGCGGGCGATGGGGGTCAGGGGCGGTGACGGCGTCGCCATCCTGGCCCGCAACCACCGCTGGTTCCTGATTTCGGTCTACGGCGTCGCCCGAACAGGCGGCCGCATCATCCTGCTCAACAGCGAATTCTCCGGTCCGCAGATCAAAGAGGTCGCGGCGCGCGAAGGCGCGAAGGTGATCATCTACGACGACGAGTACACCGCCGCGGTCGCGCAGGCCGAGCCCGAACTGGGCAAGCTACGCGCGTTGGGAACCAACCCGGACACCGATGCCCCGTCGGGCAGCACCGACGAAACCCTGGCCGAACTCCTCGCGCGCAGCAACAGCGACCCGGCGCCGAAAGTGACCAAGCATTCGTCGATCATCATCCTGACCAGCGGCACCACCGGCACGCCGAAGGGGGCCAACCGTGGCACCCCGCCGTCTCTGGCGCCGGTCGGCGGTGTGTTGTCACATGTGCCGTTCCGCGCCGGCGAAGTGACCTCGTTGCCTGCGCCGATGTTCCACGCGCTCGGATTCCTGCACGGCACCATCGCGATGATGCTGGGTTCGACGCTGGTGCTGCGCCGCCGCTTCAAGCCGGCCACCGTGCTGGCCGACATCGAAAAACACAAGGTGACCGCCATGGTGGTGGTGCCGGTGATGTTGTCGCGACTGCTGGACACGCTCGAGGAGACCCAACCCAAGCCGAACCTGTCCTCGCTGCGGATCGTGTTCGTCTCCGGCTCACAACTGGGTGCCGAATTGGCCACGCGCGCAATGAAAGACCTCGGTCCGGTGATCTACAACCTGTACGGCTCAACCGAGATCGCGTTCGCCAGCATCGCCCGGCCGAAGGACCTGTCGATCAACCCCGCCACGGTCGGGCCGGTGGTCAAGGGCGTGCGGGTGCGGATCATCGACGACAACGGCAACGAAGTGCCGCGCGGTCAGGTGGGGCGGATCTTCGTGGGCAATACCTTCCCGTTCGAGGGCTACACCGGAGGTGGCGGCAAGCAGATCATCGACGGGTTGCTGTCCTCCGGCGATGTCGGCTACTTCGACGAGCACGGCCTGCTCTACGTCAGCGGCCGCGACGACGAGATGATCGTCTCCGGTGGCGAGAACGTGTTCCCCGCCGAGGTCGAGGACCTGATCAGCGGGCATCCCGAGGTCATCGAGGCGACCGCGCTCGGTGTCGACGACAAGGAGTGGGGCGCGCGGTTGCGTGCCTTCGTGGTCAAGGCCGAGGGCGCCAGTGTCGACGAGGACGCCATCAAGACCTATGTGAAGGAGCACCTGGCCCGCTACAAGGTGCCGCGTGAGGTGGTCTTCCTCGACGAACTGCCCCGCAACCCGACCGGCAAGATCCTCAAGCGCGAACTCCGCGACATCGCAGTCGAGTAGGTTCCCCCTCTTTTTCCCGGCGAGAAGACAGTCCGGTACCCGTTTGAGCGTGTTTTGCAGTACCGGACTGTCTTCTCGCGAGGGGAAGTGGGCCGGCAGATCAGCAGAACGGGCCAAGGCCCGGCGGGATCAACCCGGGTGCGGGGTTGGCCCCGAGGCACGGCGGCGGTGCCGATGCCGGCGACGGTTGGGGCGCATTGGCCGCTTTGCGGGTCGCCGCGGCGGCGTTGTCTGCCGCCGCCGCACTGCGGACAGCCGGTGTCACGCACACCGTGTCGCCCCCGATGGCCTCCCGCCAGACGAAGCCCTGCTTGCAGGTGTCCGCGCCGTAGGCTCCGCCGTTGGGTTCCTTGTTCTGGGCGGCGGCCTGATTCTGCGCAGCGGTGCTGCTGCGTACGTCCGGGGTGACGCAGACCGTGTCGCCCGGCCCGGCCTCCCGCCACACGAACCCTTGAAGACAGGTGTCGGGCCCGTACGGGAGCGGATCGGCGACCGCGATGGCCGGCCCGCCGATCCCACCGAGGGCCAGCACCAGCACCGACAGCGGTACCAGCTTGGAATGCTTCGCAAGCGTGCGTGCCATGGTCGTTCTCCTTCCGGTGGATCCGCCAGTTGGCGTGCGGTCCGATTGCGTCGACGTTATGGGCCGCGCGTCGGCGAGGAATCGGGTGTTTCCCTACGAGGACCGGTGAGGCGGGAGGCGACGGTGAGCCGCTGCGGTGGCAATCCGGCCCGGTGACAGGCCTGGGCCACCAGCTGTGCCGACGCGGCGGCGAAGACACCGAACACGACCTCGTCGCTGGGTACTGCCAGGGTCATGAGCAGCCGAACGGCGGTACCGTCGGCGGACATCGACGCCGCACATTCGTCGAGCTTGGCCGCCGCGCGATCGAGTTGGTCGTCGGTGAGAGCGGCCTGGTACCACTCGGCGAGATAGCACGGTTGGCGCGGCCCTGGGGTACCCACCGCCTCGACGCTAGGGCGTTGCGGCGCCGCAGGAATCGGGTGTTTCCCTACCCGTCAGGCCGGGCCATCCGGTGGCCGAGTTCGGCCCGTGAGTGGATGGCGAGCTTGCGGTAGATGCGAGCAAGATTGGCCTCGACCGTTTTCGGGCTGATGAACAGCGCCGCCGCCACCGCGCGGTTGGTCAGCCCGGAGGCCGCCAGCTCGGCGACCCGGTGTTCGGACGGGGTCAGCTCGGAGGTTCGTGTCGGGTGCACGTTGACGCGGTCGAGTTCGGCGCGGGCGCGGTTGGCCCACAGCGGCGTGTTGAGCCTTTCGAAGACGTCGAGTGCCTCGTGCAGCGTGGTCGACGCGGCGTCCTTGTGCAGTTGCCGACGCTGGAGCCGGCCGAGCAGCAATTGGGTGCGTGCCCGCTCGAAAGGCATTGCCAGACGGTCATGTTCGGTCGCCGCACGGCGGGCGGCCCCGGTAGCCGCGTCGAGGTCGCCGTGCGCGGCCAACAGCATCGCCCGGCACCGGGCCGCGACAGCCAACATCCACGCCCGATCCAGCCGGGCGCCGTTGCGTTCGAGAAGTTCGATGCACGGCAGTGCCTCGTCGAGCCGGTCCAGGTGGATCAGCGACTCGACGATGTCGGGCAGAAATGACGCACCGATGATCTCGGTGGACTCAGGTCTGCTCGCGAGAACCCGCAGCAGGGGCCGCAAGGTCTCCACTGCGGCCGCATAATTGCCCAGCGAGACTTCCAGGAACCCCAATGCGGTGACCGGCCACTCGGCCAGTCGGTCAGAGCTGCACCGCTGCCCGGCCTCCAGCCCCTCGGCGACGTCACGGCGTACCTCGTCCTCGCGACCGGCATATGCACCGACGGTCGCACGGACGGTCAGGGCGACGAACAGCGGAAGATCACTGTTGAGCTGCATTGCTCGTTCCACCGCGTTCTCGGTCACCAGGGCGGCCTCGGCGAAGTCGCCCCGCCAGATCGCGATGAGGACGGTGTGAAAGTCGACGAACACCAGCTCACCCTCCTCGCCGCGGTCCATGAATCGGCGCCGGACAACGCGCATGGCCCGGTGCGCCTCCTCGAGCCGGCCCGTCCAGGCCAGCAGCAGGGCGTGCTGCACACCCGGGCTGAAGGCGCTGGAGACGTCCGCCTCCGGGTCCTCCAACTCGCACGCTCGTAGAATGTCGGCCTCGCCGAGGCCGTCACCACGCATGAAGTGCAGCATCACCCGCATGCCGAGCGCCTGACTCAGAAGATGCAGATGGCCTAGGCGCTGCGCCTCGACGACGGCTTCCTCAGCACGTAATTCGGCGGTGTACGGCTTGCCTGCATTGACCAGAGCGAAAGACATCGCGATCAGCGTCTGAACCAAAAGTGCGCCGTTGTCCCCGATTTCGTGGAAAACCGTCTCGAGCAGCGCGGCGGCGTCGAGGAAGTTGTGATTGAGCATGCGGACCATGGCCAAAAGGTTCGCGGCTTGCGCCCGCAGCATGCCGGGCGGGAGCAACTCCATGGTCTGCTCGAGCATCGCCCCAGCGCGTGCAGGGGAGCCGGCCTCGAAGTGCGCTCGTGCTGAACGGATCTGACGTTCCGGTGTCTCACCACCGAGGTCGATGGCGAGGTCGAGCAGTTCGGCGGCCGCCGCCGGGGCGCCGCGCCTGCGCGCGGTTTCGGCGGCCGCGTCGAGGGAGGCCAACGTGGCCGGATCGCCCACAGTGGCGGCCAGTGCCAGATGCCGGGCATGCAACTCGGGTTCCTCGACGACCTCGGCAAGCCGGCCGTGCATGGTCCGCCGGCTCCCCGGGGTGGCCCCGGTGTAAACGCCCCTGGCCAGCAATGGATGGACGAAGCGCAGCCGGTGTCCTTCGACGGTGACGATGCCGGTGCTCTCGGCATCCGCAAGCACGGCGATGAGCTGTTCGGCGGTCATGTCGGTTACCCCGGCCACCAACTCGACCGTCGGTGTGGCCAGACAGGCCATCGCGAGTAACGACTCCCGGGCCTCGTCGCCAACACTGCTGATCCTGGCGCGCACCAACTCGGCGAGCGTCGGCGGCAACGGCGAATCCAGGCGCATGGTCTCGCCGTCCATCGCCCGCGCCAGTTCGAGCCCGTAGAACGGGTTGCCGCCGGATATCTCATGTATCCGGACCATCGCCGGCCGGGAGAAGGATCGTCCCAGCCGTGCCGAAAGAACGGCATGTAATGCGCCGATGCTCAACGGATGCAGCATGATCCGCTGCATCGCGGCCGGCGTGGATAGCTGCAACCAGGATGGATCGCAGCCGCCTTCGTGTTCGGTGCGAAGGGTGCCGAGCACGCCGACCGGCCCGGCGATCCGGCGCGCCACGAACGCGATGACATCTCGGCTGGAGGGGTCGAGCCACTGCATATCGTCGATGGCGATCAGGACCGGGCCCTGATCAGCGAGGTACTCGACGACCGACAGGAAACCTGCGCCCACGGCGCGCCGATCGGTGGTGCTGTGACCGGCATCGGCGCGCAGCAGCACCAGGTCCAACGCGCGATGCTGTGGCACAGGAAGCGCGGCCAACACCGCGGCGTCGATCGTGCCGAGCAGGTCGGCCAGTGAGTTGTAGGCCAGCACGGGCTCGGCTTGCGCGGGCCGTGCGGACAGTACCCGGACCCCACGCTCACCGGCCTGCCCTACGACGGCGAGCCAACGCGTGGTCTTACCGATGCCGGGTTCACCCTCGACCACCAAACCGGACGGGCGCACGCCGGCCGAGTTCAGAAAGTCAGTGGCGTCGGCCGGCATCCGGACACTCCCTAAGCCTGGTTTCCAGATGGTAACCGGCGAAAAGAGGTTTGCTGACAACTTTGGTATCCGTCGAGTGGGCGTTTGTACCGGTGTCAAATAGCCACGCCATGCCCCACTCGGCGTCCTGGATGGAATGTCGAGAAGTCAGACGGGGAAATTGCTGACGAACGGAGCCCGGGGGAGTGTCAGGGAATAGTCGGGGTTGCGCGGTCGTCATACTGGCTTATGGACATCGACCTGACTGGAAAGACTGCGCTCGTCACCGGTTCCACCCAGGGCATCGGGCTGGCGATCGCCGAGCAGTTGGCCCGCGCCGGCGCACGCGTCGCGATCAACGGACGTACCGGATCCCGCGTCGATGAGGCGGTCGCCACGTTGAGTGCATTCGATGTCGTCGGTGTCGCAGCCGACGTCGCCACCGAGGACGGGACAGCCGCGCTGCTGCGCCAGTTGCCTGCCGTCGACATCCTGGTGAACAACCTCGGCATCTTCGGGGCGGTGTCGGCACGCGAGATCACCGACGAGCAGTGGCGCACGTACTTCGAGGTGAATGTCCTTGCTGCCGTGCGGCTCATCCGCAGTTACCTGCCCGCCATGGCGGACAACGGCTGGGGCCGCATCATCCAGATCGCCAGCGATTCGGCCATCGTCATACCCGAGGAGATGATCCACTACGGGGTTTCCAAGACCGCGCTGCTCGCGGTATCCCGCGGTTTCGCCAAGGACGCCGCCGGAACCGGTGTCACGGTCAACTCGGTGATTGCCGGACCGACGCACACCGCGGGGGTCGAGGACTTCGTTTACGAACTCGTCGACAAGTCACTGCCGTGGGATGAGGCGCAGCGGGAGTTCATGCGCAAGCATCGGCCTCAGTCATTGCTGCAGCGGCTGATCGAGCCGGAGGAGATCGCGAACATGGTCACCTATCTGGCGTCACCGCTGGCTTCGGCGACCACAGGCGGGGCCGTTCGCGTCGACGGCGGTTACGTGGACTCGATCCTGCCCTGAGCGGACCCCTAAGCGGACAGCGCGAAGCCCGGGACCGCCAGGCACACCAGCGACAGCGCCAGCAGGAACCATCCGGCTCCGTGCCAGATCGGCCAGGTGCCCTCGGCTCGCCAGACCTGGTAGGTCCTGACGAACGCGCCCACACCGCCGACGAACAGAATGGTGGGAACAAGGATCGCCGAGACCACCGAGTGGTCCCCGATCAGCGCGAACGACGCGAAAGCGATGGCTGCCAGCGCAATGACCACCAAGGCATAGGTCACCGCCGATCGGAAGGTCTGCGGGTCGTGCCAGCGCTTCTCGACGTCGTTGGCCATGATCATCAGGGTCCGTTGACGTACCAGGCCAGGCACCCGGGCTTGTCCCTGCAGGCGATGATCGCCCCGGCATCGGGGGCGGCGCCACGCACCTTGGGCGTCTTCCTGGGCGGCAGGTTGCAATTCACGACGTAGGGGTTCCACGGAATCACGCCGTTTACACATGGCTGCGCCTGAGCGGTCGTCGGGCTGTTGTTCAGCACAGCCGACGGGGCCGCGATCATGGCGAACGCCATGGCAGCCGTGCCTGTGATCCGTACGAGGGGCCTATAGATCTTCATTACCCATGCCAACCATTTATGATCACCGCCTATTTCGACGGTACGCCCTCATGGTGAGGAGAGATCAGCAGTTGGCTTTGTATTCGTACTGGTCGGCCTTGTCGACGTCGCCGGTGCGGATCGTGATCAGGTCGGTCTGAATCTCCTGATCGACGTCTTGGCCGTCGATGATTTTTTTCGCGGTCTGCATGGCGACGCGTCCCTCGGTGGTGGGGTCCTGCGCGATGAGAACCTGGATGGCACCGTTTTTGAGCGCGTCCACCTCGGCGGTGGCAGCGTCATAGGCGACGACTTTGACATCGCCGGTCTTGCCTGCCTGCCGCAGTCCGGTGATGACGCCGATCGCGCCCTGGTCGTTGGTCGCGAACACCGCCTTCAAGTCGGGGTGCGCCGCGAGGGTGGCGGTGATGATCTGGGCGACCTTCTGTGGGTCGTTCGACGCGTATTGAGGTCCGAGGTATTCGATGCCCTGGTGCGAGGCGATCTCTTTCTCGAACCCTTCGACACGCTGGTCCTGTCCGCTCGAGCCGGGCGGTTGGGTGATGACGAGGACCTTGCCTTTTCCTCCGATGAGAGTGTTGACTTCGCCGGCGGCGAGCCCGCCGCCTGCGACGTTATCGGTGGTGATCGCGCTGTCGACGATGTCATCGCGGGACAGTGTCTGGTCGACGGTGATCAGCCGCGTCCCGTTCGTGACGAGGTTTCCCAGTGGTGCGCCGAGCGCCTGCTCGTCGGTGGGGACAACGGCCGCCACACTCGGCCTGCTTGCGGTGACCGCATTGACGATCGGGACCTGCGCGTCTCCCGAGAACTGTGCCGCCGCGCTGACATCCAGGTTCAGGCCCAACTTGTTGGCTTCATCCTTGGCGCCGCACGCCATGGCCTCGTAGAACGGGCTGCCACTCGTGCCGAGGACGAGCGCGACATTATTGCCACCCACCGGTGAGCCGGAGCCGGCCTGCGGACTCGATCCGGTTGTGCATCCGATCAGCGTGCCCGATGCGAGTAGGGCGATGGGAATGAGCAGTCGTTGTTTCATTGCGGTTCCTTACGGTCGGTGGGGCACGAGCAATCAGAGACGGGTGTTCTTGTGCCGTTTGGCCTGGTCTATCCAGACGGCCATGATGAGCACCGCGCCCATCGCCACCGTCTGCCAGAAGGGCGGGATCCCGAGGATGATGAATCCGTTGAGGAGCACGACCGGGATGAAGACGCCGATGACGGTTCCCGGGATGGTGCCCACACCGCCGAACAGGCTGGTTCCGCCGAGCACGACTGCGGAGATGGTGGCGAGGTTGTCCTGGGTGTGACCCGCGATCGTGGTGGTGGAAAACCTGGCGACTGCCATCATTCCGGCCAGCCCGGCCAGCGCACCGGCGATCGCGTACACCTTCAGCAGCTGGCTCTGCACCTTCACTCCCGAGCGCCTGGCGGCTTCGGCGTTCGAACCGGTGGCCAGGGTCCAGGTGCCGAAGCGGGTCTTGCGCAGCGCGAAGCCGGCGGCGACGGCCACGGCGGCGGCGATCAGGACCAGCACCGGGATACCGGCGAACTTTCCGGAACCGATCACCGTGACAAGCTTTTCCGGAACACCGCGCACATCCTGACCATTGGTGAGCAACTGAGCGGCGCCCAGTGCCATGCCCATGGTGCCGAGCGTGACGATGAGGGCAGGTATTCGAGTTCTCGATACCAGAAGGCCGTTGATGACGCCCCACAGCGCCCCGGCCGCGACCGCCACGACCGCTCCCACCGCGATGACCAGCCATCCCGCATCGGTTTGGCCGTAGGTGGCGGTCGATTCCCCGGACAGGGCGAGCATGGTCAAAGTGCTGACGACGGAGGAGAATACGAGGACAGACCCCACTGACAGGTCGATGCCGGCAGTCATGATGACGAAAGCCTGACCCACCGCGAGGACCAGCAGGATCGCAGCGTCGATCGCCAGCGTGGTGAGGTTGAACGGTGTCGCGAACTGGCCGGGCCGAATCAGCGTGAAGGTCGCCAGCATCGCCACCAGCAGAATGAGGATCCAGCCACTTCCGAGTAGATGCTTGAATCGAGCTGATGCGCTGAGTGTTTCGACATCGGGAAGTACCGCTGACGGCGGGGCGGTCTGTGTCATTGTTCTCCGTCTTCCTTCGCGGCAGCAGGGTCACTCGTCATGGCGGCGACCAGCTTCTCGACCGTGCTCTGGCCTCGTTCGAATGTGGCAACCCGCCGCCCGAGCCGCAGTACCTGAACAGAGTCGGCGACGTCCACCACGTGGGTCATGTTGTGTGTCACGAGAATCACGGCCAGGCCGCGTTCCGCGACGGTTCGGACAAGACGCAGAACTCTGTCGGTCTGTACGACGCCCAGCGCGGCCGTCGGCTCGTCGAGAATGATCACCTTGTCCGCCCACGCGGCGGCGCGTGCGATCGCGATGGATTGGCGCTGGCCGCCGGACAACGAACCGACAGGTACGTTCATCGACTTGAGATTCACGCCGAGGCGGGAGAATTCCTCACGGGCCGACGCAGCCATCCGCTTCCGGTCGGTGATGCCGAGCAGGCGCCCGAGGCGGCCCTTCAGCAGTTCCCGGCCCAGATAGAAGTTCTCGGTGGGGCCTAGGTCCGATGCCAGGGCCAGGTCCTGAAAGACCGTCGAGACCCCGAGATCCTGCGCCGCACTGGGCGAGGCCATCGTCACAGCTTTGCCGTCGAGGAAAATGGTTCCCGTGTCTGGTGTTTCCGCTCCCGACAGGATCTTCACCAGCGTCGACTTGCCTGCACCGTTGTCGCCGATGAGTGCGCACACCTCGCCGGCTCGTACCTCCAGCTCGGCTCCCTGCAGCGCGGTGACGTGACCGTAGCGTTTCGAGATGCCCTCGGCGCGAAGGGCTGGCGCAGCGCTCACGCCTGCCCCGAATCTGCCGGGATGGTGACACCGATCTGGTTGGCGAAGGCAAACCATACTGCGTAGTCGGCGGCGACTTTCCGTTCCCAGAAACCGTGGATGTCCTCCGGTGTGGCGAACTTCCAGATATCCACGGTGGCGAAGTCGCTCTGCCCGCGTACGGCGTAATTCCCCACATGGACGGCGCCGTTCGCGGTGGCCTGTTCCTCGACCGCCGACCATCGGGCGAGCAGCGCATGCTGTTCGTTTTCGGGTAGCCGGTACCAGTTGCTCCTGGGGCGGGCGTGATGGATCCAGAGGGTGTCATTCATTCGATGGCTCCGAAGTAGTCGGCCGCCGAGCGCCTACGCCCGACGTAATGCCTGGAGGTGGTGAACATGAGGTCGGCGACCTCTTCGTGGACCGCGATTCCGTTGGTGATGTGCCCGAAGGTCGGCGCCTCCCATATTCCGAGGTGGTGCCAGGTCGATTGGGAGTCCAGGCGGTGACGTCCCGCAATGCTGACGCCTGAGTCGATGTCCGACCGGAACGCCCGGTCGCAGTCAATGTCGTACTCACGACGCTGCCCCGGGGTCGCCGCCTGCCAGGCGTCGTTCCATTCCCACAGGGCGAACATGTTCCATGGAGCGGTGGGATCGCGACCCTTGCTTGATTGCACCGGTTTGAATTCGCGGCGGCCGATGTTCCATTCGGTATGGAAGAGCGTCGACCAACCCGCTTGTTGGAGACGATCGACACCGTTGTAGGCCGTTGACATCGTGGGCGCTTCGAGCGCGAGAATGACGTCGATGTCATGGGCGAATCCGGTCTCGTACACCTCGGCTGGGCCCGTGTCGCCGAACATGCCCGCAACCGAGCCGCTCCATCCTTCCGTTCGGAGCGTCTCGATCAGTGCCAGAACAGAATTCGCCGCACCCCGGGAAGCCGGGCCGCGAAGCTGGTGTCGCCGGCGCGACAGTCCGAGGACGACAGTCTGTTCGACGCTGTCGAGCTCGAAGATGTCGGTGCCGACTGTCGGATCAGCCATCGGAACCTCTCCGGAATTCCCGTGCCGCAGTGACGAGCTGCTCCACCCGACGCTGGTCGACCGGATTCCACCAGTGACCGTCGACTTTGAGCCACTGGCCGACGATGGCACCGTCGGCCACGGTGAACAGCGTGGCCAACTGCTCGGGGTTCATCCCCGAGCCGACGATGACCGGTAACTGTGTGCCTTGTCGAACTTCTTCGACTTCGCCGGGTTGGGTGGGGGAGCCGGTACGGGTACCGGTTGCGATGAGCACGTCCGCCAGGTGCCACTCCGCATCGGCTGCCTGCTCGCTGATGCTGCGGTCCGCAGTGATGGCGTGTGCACCGAATTTCACGTGCACATCAGCGAGCACCTTGATGTTGCGCGCGCCGATTGCGTTGCGGTACCGGAGTGCCCGGGCGGCGTCTCCGTTGAGAAAGCCTTCGTTGGCGACGTAGGCGTTCGCCCACTGGTTCACCCGAACCCATTGTGCATCCATGGCTTTCGCTACAGCGAAGCCGGGTATGGCGCCGTTGGCCACGCAGGTGATACCCAGTGGCACGTCGACGGCGTTGCGGATCTCGGATCCTGCGGCCGTCAGGCCGGCAACCGTCTCTGGCCCGATGTCATCGGGACGCAGGAATGGCTGGTCACTCGCATTCTCGATCATGACCCCATCGATTCCTCCGGCCGCAAGAGCTTTCGCGTCCCGCACACCCGCGGCGTAGATGTCGTGGACATCCTCGCCGTCGTACAGGGGCGATCCCGGTAGCGGCCGCAGATGAACGACACCGATGATCGGATGGGTTTCGTCGAACAATGCCCCGAGTGCGCTCGGTTTCTCGGGCATGACGACAGGTGCGGTCAAGGTGTTGCCTTTCTGTTGATGCGGTTGCCTCGGAAGGTGGCGAGCTCATTCCGGTCGGGATACGACGGGTACGTGCCGAGTCGTTGAACGCTGTATGTGGCTGCCGTGACTGCGATTTCAGCTGCCTCGAGAGGGCTGTGGCCGACCATCCGCTCAGCGATGTACCAGCCGGCGAAAGCGTCCCCGGCTCCGGTGGTATCGACCGGATCCTGCGCGAGTTTCGGAGCGTTGATGATGTGGGAGCCATCCGACGTGTTGATACGGACCCCGTCGGCATCGAGCGTTTCGATGACCTCACCCTCGACGAGGCCGATCAGCCAGTGCAATCCGTCAGGTGGGAGTTTCGACCTGGCGCGCCTGTTGACCATCACGGCCGCACATCCCTGTAGTACCGGTGCGAGTTCGGATACATCGGCTGGAATCGTCGCCGGTTCGAGATCGATCGACAGTCGGATGCCTGCCTGTCGGCATCTGTCGGCCAGTTCGAGTCCGGCGGTGAGGTCATACAGCGCTGTATGCACCCAACCGACGTTCTCGAGTTGGATGGCTCGCACTGCCGCGGGCGACGGGTACATCGCGGCCCCGGGCGCCAAGAAGAGCCGTTTCTCGCCGCCGGATCCGTCGGTGAGCACGGTGACTGCACGAGAGGATTTGCCGCGCAACCGTTCTGCGGTCACCGTCAGCCCGGTTTCTTCCAGTCCGGTGACGATTTCGGTGGCGGCGAGGTCATCGCCGGTCGCGGTGCAGATCTCCGCGGGGGCACCGGTACGGACGAACGCCATCGCGGAGTTCGCGGCGACGCCGCCGGGGCCGTCGACCAGGTGGTTGACCACGACCTTCTCGTCGCCGTCGGGTAGACGCTCCGCGACGATGCAGGTGTCCCAACTGGCATCTCCGACGAACAATGCGCGCAGGGCCGTCACGGTCGCACGAGTTCTATGCGGTAGCGGTACCGGTCCGCGCGGTACTGCCGCTCCACGTACTCCACGGGCGCTCCGTCTGCAGCGCGCGCAATTCGAGTGGCGAACAGAAGGGGGCTTCCGACGGAGACGTCGAGCGCCTCTGCGATGTGATCGTCGGCGATGGCGGCTTCGATGATCTCGGTGCCGCCGGCAATCCGGATTTCGTGGACCGCCTCAAGCCAGCCGTACAAGGACTTGGCCAGCAGTTCGTGGTTGTCCACCGGCGTCTTGGCGGGCACGACCGCAGGTGACAGCCAGGACGCGCTGAGTCCGATGGCAGAGCCGTTGGCGAGAAGGAGTCGTTCGACGCTGAGTGCTGGTTCGCCTGCGAGGCGGCCGAGCGCGTTGGCGGCCTCGGGCGACATTTCGTCGATGCGCACGCGCAGCGCGCTGTAGCCGGGATCGAGACCCCGGCTCCTCATGTCCTCCGAGAAGCTGGTCAGCAGATTCAGTGGCAGTTCCACCTTCGGCGGCAGGACGGTGGTGCCCTTGCCTGACCGGCGCAGGACCAGACCTTCGTGCTCGAGCTGGTTGAGGGCGTTTCGCGCGGTGGACCGGCTGACCCCGAAGCGTGCGACGATCTGGGATTCCGAGGGCAGGACTTCGCCTTCGAGAAACTCCTCGGCGTCGATCGCGGCCCGGAATCGGTTCGCCAATTGCACCCACAAAGGGATGTTGTGATCGAGGAGATCCTCGGTGGACCATGACATGGGTCACAAACGTACGAACGTTCGGTCCATTCGTCAACAGGAAGATCGTGGTCCCAGAATGAAGCGAGGGTCGTTACCGCATGGCGGCAACGACCCTCGCTTCAGTTTCGGCGCGGTGGTTACGGATCGCGGGGCAGCCCCAGCAGGCGCTCGGCGACGATGTTGAGCTGCACCTCGGTGGTGCCGCCGTAGATCGTGGTGGCACGGCTGGCCAGCAGGTATTCCGCCCACCGGCCGGGCTCCTGCGCGCCGTCCCCGACCGCGGCGTCGGTGCCGAAGGAGGCCACGGCGAACTCGGCATAGCCCTGCCCGGTCTTCATCGACAGCAACTTCGATATCGCCGCCGCAGGCATCGGGTCCCCGCCTGCCAACGTCAGCAGGGTGGACCGGAGGTTGAGCACCTTGGCGGCGTGGCCCTCGGCGATCAGCCGGCCGGCGTGATTCTGCTCGATCTGGTCGAACTGCCCGTCGCGCAGGAACTGCACGAACTGATCCAGGTTGGCAAGAAACGGCGGTTCGCTACTGCCGATGGACACCCGCTCGTTGGTCAGGGTGTTGCGGCTGACCTCCCAGCCCCGGTTTACCTCGCCGAGAACCATCGAGTCCGGGACGAACACGTCGTCGATGAACACCGTGTTGAACATCGCGTTACCGGTCAGCTCGCGCAGCGGCTTGACCTCGACGCCCGGCGCTTTCATGTCCAGCAGGAAGTAGGTGATGCCCTGGTGTTTCGGTGCGCTCGGATCAGTGCGCGCCAGCAGTGCGCCCCACGCCGAGTACTGCGCGCCGGTGGTCCAGATCTTCTGCCCGGTGATCCGCCAACCGCCGTCGACCTTGGTGGCCTTGGTGGTCAGGCTGGCCAGGTCCGAACCCGCTCCGGGCTCGGAAAACAGCTGGCACCAGATCATTTCACCACGGAAGGTGGGCGGCAGGAAGCGTTGCTTCTGCTCGTCGGTGCCGAACGCGACGATGGACGGGATGATCCACGCCGCGATCCCCATCTGCGGACGCTTCACCCGACCGGCGGAGAACTCCTGGGCGATGATGATCTGCTCGATCGGCGCGGCGGCCCGGCCCCACGGTTTGGGCAGGTGAGGCTGTACCCAGCCGGCCTCGGCGATGGCGACGTTGCGCTCATGGCTCGGAATCTCCTTGAGGGCAGTGACTTCCGCACGGATCTCGGCACGCAGTTTCTCGGTGTCGGGGTCCAGATCGATGTCGACGGGCCGCATTCCGGTGGCCGTGGCGGTGTCGACGACCTGCTGCGGGTAGTCGGCGGCCCGGCCGAAGCCGGCAGCCAGCACCAGGGCGCGCCGGTAGTAGATGTTGGCGTCATGTTCCCAGGTGAAGCCGATGCCACCGTGCACCTGGATGCAGTCCTGGGCGGTGTGCTGGGCAGCGGCAGGCGCCAATGTGGCAGCCACCGCGGCGGCGAACTCGAAATGTCCTCCGGAAGAACCGCTCTCGCGGGCCTCGTCCAACGCCCGGGCGGCGTCCCACACTGCCGCGGTGGCCCGCTCGGTGTCGGCGGCCATCCCGGCGCACTTGTGTTTGATCGCCTGGAACTGGCCGATCGGCCTGCCGAACTGTTCCCGGATCTTGGCGTATCCGGCCGCGGTGTCGGTGGCCCAGCGCGCGACGCCGATGGCCTCGGCGGACAACAGGGTGGACATCAATGCGCGCGCCAATGGACGGCTGAGGTTGGACAACACCCGATCCTGGCCGACCTCGACCGCGTTGGCACGGACATGGGCCAGCGGCCGCAGCGGGTCGACGCTTTTGACCGGTTCGATCTCGAGCCGGTCAGCATCCAGGACCACCCACTCCTCGCCGGAGTCGATCGCCACCGGCAGCACCAGGATCGAGGCCTGCGCGGCGGCCGGAACCGCGCGCGCCTCGCCACGGATGACGAGGCCGTCCCCTTGCCGCGTGGCGGTCAGCCCGGAATCGAGGGCGTATGCGGCGATGACGTCGCCGGAGGCCAGTTCGTTGAGCACCTTGGCGTCGGGGTCGTGTGCACAGATCAGGGTACTGGCGATCGCCGAAGGCACGAATGGCCCCGGCACCGCGCCGTACCCGAACTCGGCCAGGACGATGGCGAGTTCGAGGATGCCGAAGCCCTGTCCGCCAACGGATTCGGGAAGGTGTACACCGTGCAACCCCTGATCGGCGGCGGCTTTCCAGTATGGCGGCGGATTGGAGATCGGGGTTTCCAGTGCCTCGTGGAGCACCTCTGACGGTGCCACCCGGGCCACCAGTGACCGCACCGAATCGGCCAGGTCGTTGTGCTCAGACGTGATCGCAATGGGCATCCGTTACCTCCATGGGGCACTTCCCGATTAACCGGTCGGTTGGGATCGAGGGTACCTCGGGGTGACCGGGGCCACTCCCGCGGCCTAGGTAACTTTGTTCACTACGTTCATCAGTGGTTCGCCATCGCGGATCCGCCGGCAGTTGTCGACGGCTTCGCGCAGGTAGCGCTGCATGGTGTCGGCGGTGTACCAGCTGACGTGCGGCGTCAGCACCACGTTGTCCAGCGCGAGCAGTGGATGGCCTGCGGGCAGCGGCTCGGTGTCGAAGACGTCGAGACCGGCGGCCGCGAGCCGGCCGGTACGCAGGGCGGCGATCAACGCGGGCTCGTCGATGATCGGGCCGCGGGCGGTGTTGACGACGACCGAGCCGGGCTTCATCAGCGCGAACGCGGCCTCGTTCAAGAGCCCACGGGTTGCCTCGGTCAACGGTAGATGCAGTGAGACGATGTCACTGGCCCGCAGCAGATCTGGCAGGCTGCGCCAGCGCGGATGACCGGTGTCGGAGCTGGAGGTGTGCAGCACCCTGGAAGGCTCGGTGCCCATGGCCATGACGATCGACTCGACGCGGTGTGCGACGTTGCCGTAGCCGATCAGCCCGACAGTGCACCCGCCGATGTCGCGGACGGTTTCGCCCAGGCTGGGATCTGACGGCCAGCCCCGCCCGGCGCGGGTGGCGCGGTCGAGCTCACGTAGCCGACGGAGTGCGGCGAGCATCAGCAGTACGGTGCCCTCGGCGACCGAGGCGGCATTCGCGCCGGGCATGTTGGCGACCAGGATGCCCAACCGGGTGGCCGTGTCGACGTCGATCGTGTTCACCCCCGCGCCCATCTTGTGCACGAGTCGCAGACGCAGACTGCGCTGCAGGTCGTCGCCGGACACCGGCCGCAGTACATGCCAGAGCACCTCGGCCTCGGGCAGCTCGGCGAGGAAGGTGTCGTCGTCGTTCTCGGCGCAGAATCGGACGTCGAGCCAATCCTGGTGTGGTGCCAGGAAATCCAGTACTTTGTCACCGGGGGTGAAGTGGGCGAGGACCCTGATCGGGCCCGGATTCACCGCCACCGCTTGGCGATCCATGCGGCGATGGTATCGGCTTGCTCGCTGCGTGCACCGGGAGTGGTGAAGTAGTGATCGGTGTCGATCGAGCGCTGCGACTTGTCGGAACTGGCCAGCGCATCAAAGATCCGTTGTGCGTCGGACGGATACACCCCGGTGTCCTGATCGGCGTTGATCACCAGCGCCGGGCAGTCGATCCGGGCCAGGTGCGGCTCGGCCCTGGTCTGCGCATGGCGCAGGCTCCACATGCCGACCCAGTTGCGCAGGGTGGTGGCGGCGGCGATGCCGCGCGCCGACCGGTTGGCCTTGACCGGAACCCCGGCGTAACACAGATTGGGTTGCCGTCGCGTCGGTTCGATGTTCGGATCGACCATCCGGGGGTCGGCCCAGGTGCGCATCACCGTAAACGGCCGGTCCGAATAGCCCGCTTCCCGAATATGTTTGAGTTCCCGAACGGCCCATTCGGTGATGGCGTGGTTGCGGGCTACCTGCGCGGCGCGGTACCGCGTGACGAAGTCCGTGGAGTAGGGCGGTCCGTTGCGCTCGCTGAACAGGTCGAGGTCGGGATCGGTGGCCACGGCGTCGTTCTCGTCGACGACCGAGGCGTCCATCCACGCGGTCAGCACGTCCGGGCGCCCCGGATGGGCAGCGCTGGCGACGTAGCCGTCGGCGCTGGGCAGTTCCCCGAGTCCCGCCGCAGGCCGCATGCCTTCCAAAGGGGTGACGTGAGGGTCCACGGCCTGGGCCTGATATGCCGCCATCAGGGAGCCTCCGCCTGAATTGCCGAGCAGCACAACGGTTTCGATACCCTGCGCCTCGCGCAGCCAGCGCACCCCGACGCCGATGTCAACCAGCGCGTGGTCCAGCAGGAAGCTGCTCTCGAACCCTCGGAAGCGGGTGTTCCAGCCCAGGAACCCGATGCCCCTGGTGGCCAGGTAATCGGCCAGATAGTGCTCCGAGAAGTCGATCTGATAGTGGGTGGCGATGACTGCGACCTTCGGTTTGCGGCCCACCCCGCGGTAATAGATGCCCTGACAAGGATGGCCGCCCGCGCCCGCCCGGCGTGCCGTCGGGGATTCGAGGCCGACGAATTCGCGCGCGACCCCGGCGGCCGCCGACGACCCGGATGTCCTACTCATGTGCGCGCGGCTCCTTGTGATAGATGGTCCGGTAGAAGATGTTGGCCAGCGTGGTCGTGCATGCCGCGTCGTCGACGTCGGCCGCATTGCCGCCGGAGAGCTTGGCGTAACAGAACTGGTTGAGCATGGACACCAGGGCGAGCGCGGTCAGGTGCGGATCGTCGTCGGGGCAGAAGCCATGACGCTGGGCATGTTTGATCATGCCGGTGATCAAACTGATCGGCAGTTCGCAGATGTCGGCCCAGTACTGGGCGAAGTCGTCATTGACCATCGCCAGCTGTGACACGCTGATGATCTCGGCCAGGCGGTGCCGATAGGTCTGCCAATGCGCCGACACGGCCTGGTACGAGCGTTCCCAGTTGGTCAACCCCGGCTCGGCGACCGCCGCTGCGCGTTCGCGGGCCTCATCGCGGAACCGCAGCGCCCACTCACGGACCATCGCCTCTTTGGAGTCGTAGTAGTTGTAGAACGACGCCGTCGAGCGGCCGGCCTCTGTTGCGATGTCGGAGATCGTGGTGGCCAGGATGCCCTTGCGGGCGATCACATCGCGGGCCGCCGCGTCGATGGCGGCCTGCGTCTGGCGCCCGCGCGCGGTCGGCAACTGCTCACGGGGGCTGACGGTCACCCGGCTCCTTCGGTCATTGATCCAACCTGAATCTGATGTTAGATTCAGATTCGCAACTGCGCCAGTTTTCGGTCGCATCGGAGGTGTCACGACGTGATCAAACCCAACTATCCCAATTCCGAGTTCGAGCTCGGCGGTATCAACCATGTGGCGCTGGTGTGCTCGGACATGGAGCGCACGGTCGACTTCTACAGCAATGTGCTGGGCATGCCGCTGATCAAATCGCTCGATCTGCCCGGCGGCATCGGGCAGCACTTCTTTTTCGATGCAGGCAACGGTGACTGCGTGGCGTTCTTCTGGTTCCGCGACGCACCGGACGGGGTGCCAGGGGTATCGGCCCCTGCCGCCATCCCCGGCATCGGGGAAATCATCAGCGCCACCGGTTCGATGAATCACCTCGCGTTGCATGTCCCGGCCGAGAAATTCGACGAGTACCGGCAGAAGCTCAAGGCCAAAGGGGTCAGGGTCGGGCCGGTGCTCAACCATGACAACAGTGAGATGCAGGCCTCACCCACCGTGCATCCCGGCGTGTACGTCCGCTCGTTCTATTTCTTCGATCCGGATGGGATCACCCTGGAGTTCGCCTGCTGGACCAAGGAATTCAGCGACGAGGACCCGAAGGCGAGCCCGAAGACCGCGGCCGACCGCCGCGTGCCGAAGGATCAGCCGGGCTTCGTCGCCTCGACAAAATAACCGCGCGGCACATCGGGCACGTCGAGCGGCACCACGGGAGCGAACCACCGGTTCCATGCGGTGCCCGGTTCGGCCACATCAGTGACGACGGCCGACCATCCGAGGGATTCGCTGAGGTCGCCGGGCGAATCGGTGCCGAACAGCCACGGAGCGCCGCTTTCGGCCATCGACGTGCGGAGCGCCGAGAGCATCACCGAGTCGAGCAGGACCTTGCCGACGACGTCGTACAGCAGCACCGAACCCGGCGCCGACAGTGCGTCGACGCGCTCGAACAACGTGCGCACTGCGCCCTCGTCGAGATACTGCAGCAGCCCTTCGATCAACCAGGCCGTGGCAACCTGCGGCTCAAAGCCGTTGGACCGCAGGACCTGCGGCCAGTCGCCGGCGAGATCGGTGCCGACGGCCACCCGCAGGCAGCGCGGCTCGTCGCCGTCGAGTAACCCGGCTTTCGCGTCGATCACCGCAGGCTGGTCCACTTCGTAGACCGTCGTCCCATCCGGCCACGGCAGCCGGTACGCGCGGGCATCCATGCCGGCCGCGAGGATGACGACCTGGCGGACCGATCGCACCGCGCGGAGCAATGCCTCATCCCAGAACCGTGTCCGCACCACGATCTGAGTCGTGGTCTTCTCGCCGGTCGCGGCGACCGCTTCGGTGAGTAGTCGCCGACCCGACTCGCCTGCCAGCTTCTCGGCGAACGGGTCGGCGAAAAGGCGGTCTTCGCGGGCGGTTTCCTCGGCGCGGATGGCGGCGACGAGTAATCCGGTGTCGGCTACGGCTTGTCCTGGGGCTCCGGAGTTCTCCATGGCTCCATCATGCGCGGCTGGTCTCGGTCCGGTCTTGGATATTTTTTCCCGCACTGGACTGGGCGAGCAGCGCCATCGTGTCCTCCGAGGGCGACCTCGCTGCGGTCGTGATCAGGCAGAGCGACTGTTCGGGGTCACGGGCGACCTTGAGGTTCTGCTGGGTGACAGTGAGAGAGCCGGCCAGGGGATGGCGCAGGTCATAGGTGTCGGCCTCACACGGCTTGACCCGATGATCTGCCCACAGCGTGACGAATTCCGGGCTCTTCATCGACAACTCGCCGATCAGCCCGGCCAGGAGCGCGTCTTCGGGATGCAGGCCTGCGACCAGGCGTAGGTTGCCGACCACCGCGCGTGCCTTGCGCTGCCAGTCCACGTACAGGTCGCGCGTGTGCGGGTCCAGAAAGATCAATCGGGCCAAGTTGGGGCGCTCGGCGGGGCGGTCGACCGAGCTGCGGTCGACATGTCCGCCCAGCAGCGCGTGGCCGAGTTCATTCCAGGCCAGCACATCGGTGCGGCGGCCGACGACCATGGCAGGCAGGTTGTCGAGAGAGCGCAAGAGGTCTCGCGTCAACCCGCTGACGCGTTCGACGGGAGGCCGTCGCGTCGGCTTCGGCCGCTGCGTGGCGAGTTCTCGAAGGTGCCGGCTCTCGTGGGCGTCCAATTGCAGGGCGTGGGCGAGCGCATCGAGGATGGCCTCCGACGCATTCACCGACTGTCCCTGCTCCAGGCGCGTGTAATAGGACACGCTCACCCCGGCCAGTTGGGCGAGTTCCTCGCGTCGCAGGCCTGTCACCCGCCGTCGCTCGCCATACTGCGGCAGTCCGACATCCTGCGGGTTGAGCTGCGCACGACGCGCCCGTAGGAATTCACCAAGCTGTCCAGAGGCCATACCCCACTATGCGCCCGGGGCACCGGAGTTGCCTGACCCTGCCAGGGATAGGCAGCAGCGGGTCTGGTTGATTGCCGCGCCGGTCCGCAGGCTGGGTCCATGAACGAGATCACGTTGGGTGACGTCACGATCACCCGGGTCATGGAGTACTACGGCTCCGTCAGGATGTCGCCGGAAACGTTCTTCCCGGACAGCCCCGACGGCGCCTGGCAGCACAACGAAGACTGGCTCGCACCGGATTTCTTCGATCCGGCTGCCAACATCTGTGTGTCGGCCATCCAGACCTGGCTGCTCCGCAGTGAAGGCAAAACCATCCTGGTCGACACCGGTGTGGGCAATCACAAGGAACGCCCGCACACACCGGTGTGGCACCATCTGGACACCGACTACCTCGACAACCTTGCCAGGGCCGGGGTGAGACCCGAAGATGTCGATCTGGTGATCAATACCCACCTGCACGTCGACCATGTCGGCTGGAACACCACGCTGGACGATGGCGCGTGGGTGCCGACGTTTCCCAACGCCACCTACCTGATGCCGCGGGCGGACTTCGACTTCTGGAACCCGGTCAACCGGAGGCACTCGAACCCCGTACAGTACGACGTCTTCACCGACAGCGTCGCGCCGATTCATGCTGCCGGACAGACACTGCTGTGGGACAACAGCTTTCAGGTTGATGCCAACCTCAGGCTGGAACTGGCTCCCGGTCATACGCCAGGGTCGTCCGTGGTGAGGTTGGAGTCCGGCACGGATCGCGTGGTGTTCGTCGGCGATATGTTGCACACCCCGCTGCAGTTCGTCGAACCCGACACCAACAGTTGCTTCTGTGAGGATCCCGCTCAGGCGCGGGCCACGCGGCGCCGGGTGCTGGGGCAGGCCGCCGATACGAACACGCTGGTGTTTCCGGCCCATCTCGGCGGTCATGGCGGCGCCGAGGTGATGCGTGAAGGTGATCGGTTCGCCATCAAGGAGTGGGCGCCCTTTGAGCGGATGACAGCCGATGCGTGATCCGATCGTCGTCACCGCGCAAGGCGCTGTGCGTGGGACGCATACCACCGATGCCGACGTCTATCTCGCGATTCCCTATGCGGCACCGCCGACCGGCGCGGGCCGGTTCGCCGCACCCCGGTCACACGAGCCGTGGCAGGGCGTACGCGATGCCACGCAACCCGGCCCGACCGCGCCGCAACAACGGCGGGACGGTTTCGGACTCCTGGACATGTCGCCGTTCTTCGGGCCCGGCTGGATTCCCGGTCCCGACTATCTGACGGTCAACGTGTGGGCCCCGCCCGGTGGGGAACGGCAGCCGGTGATGCTGTTCGTGCACGGCGGTGGCTTCGTCTCGGGTTCGCCCTTCTCGCCGCTGTATGACGGAACGGCTTTCGCCCGCGACGGCGTGGTTCTGGTGACGGTCACCTACCGGTTGGGAATCCCGGGCTTTCTCGATGTGCCCGGGGCACCGGCCAACCGTGGGCTGCTCGACGTGCTGGCCGCACTGCGGTGGGTGCAGGCCAACATCGCCGCATTCGGCGGTGATCCGGGCAATGTCACCCTGTTCGGCCAGTCCGCTGGTGCGACCATCACCGCAGGAATCCTCGCCACACCCGGCGTACAGAGCGTGATGAGGCGCGCAATCATGCAGAGTGGCAACGGTTTGGGCGCCTTCTCCCCGCAGCAGGCGGGTCGGGTCACCGCGGCGGCGGCCACGGAGCTCGGGATCGCGCCCACCGTCGAGGGATTCGCCGGGCTCTCCGAGGAACGCCTGATCGACGTGGTCCCGAAGCTGGCAGGCCTGGATCTGCGGACCGACGACCGGTTCGACCCGTTGGTGGGGCTCAGCCCGTTCAGCCTCGTCGCGGAACGTCAACCGGCACAGTCGGTCAACCCGGCCGTCGGCCTGCTCATCGGGACGACCAGCGAAGAGGGCAACCTCTACCTGGCCCCACAGGGCCGGCTCGACGACTCGACGTCGGCGGATGTCCATGACCTTGCCGTGCGGGTGGACGCCGACCCGGCCGCGCTGGTGGACCGGTACCGGGCCCGTCACCCGGACGCCTCATGGGGCGAGTTGCGCTCGACGATCCTGGCCGACGCGTTGTTCCGAACCGGCACCGAGCGACTGGCCGACGCGCACACACAGCATGGTGAGACGCCCACTCACCGCTACCAGTTCGAATGGCGCTCAGGGGCATTGGACGGGCGACTCGGGGCGGCCCACTCGATGGAACTGCCGTTCGTGTTCGACCGTCTCGACCTGGACACGCTGCGCGGACCCCGCGCGCTGCTCGGTCCGGACCGGCCACCGGCCGCGTTGGCAGCGCAGATGCACAGCGCGTGGGTTCGGTACGCAGGCACCGGTGATCCGGGGTGGTCGCCGACGGTGACCCGCCGGTTCACCGGGTCGGACTGAGCCCGACATGACTGGGCAGCCACATGCGGCGTTGCGTGTAGTGAGTGGGTGTCAGCCCGGTGAATGACCGGAATTCCCGGACCAGATGGGCCTGGTCGAAGTAGCCGAGATCGGCGGCGATCGCGGCACCGTGGGTCGTGCCGGAATCCAGCCGTTGCAGGGCCGCCTGGAACCGTCGCACCCGGAGGTAGGCCTTGGGCGTCAGCCCGACCTCGGAGCGGAACAGCGCGATCAGGCGCTTGGGGGAGAGTCCGGTCAGCTCGCAGGCATCGCGCACGCGCATCGACGGCGCCCGCTCGGCCCCGTCCAGCACCGTGCGCACCTCCGGGTTGCACGGCCGTATCCGCGACAGCAGGAAGCCTTCCAACGCGGATATCCGGGCGGTCGCAGACGGGGCGGCGATCAACCGTTCGTGCAATGCCGTGCCACTGCGTCCCCAGATCTCGGTCAGCCCGACGCAGGAGTTCTCCAGCTCGGCCAGCGGAGTGACAAGGAAAGGCAGCGCGCCGCCGGGCCGGAAATGGATGGTCATGACGGTCTGCGCCGGATCGATCTGCGTGACGTACGAGACCTTGCCCGCGCCGGCGACGAACGCGGGCGGGACGTCGAGCCGGGTGGTGCCGTCAGCGGCATAGAAGTCGACCCGCTGGCGGGGACTGAGATCGATGATGACGGTCACCGCTCCACGGGGCAGCGCTCGGCTGCGGTGGGTGACACCGTCGTCGCGCCCCCAGTAACCGAAGAAATCGATGTGGTCAGCGAGCGCGGGACTGGGCCGGAACAGGCTGGGGCCGGTCATTTCCGGCGGGTGGGCAGTTCGGCGAGCGTGTCGAGGATCGACCGCAACTGGTCGATGAGTTGTTCGGGGGTGAACCGGACCGTACCGGCCAACCAGGCGCTGATCGTCTGCGCCACCCCGCCGACGGCGAAGTGCGCTGTGGCCCTGATGTAGTCATTGTCCTGCAGCTGTAGTGTGTCGCCGGCGTGCCGGCCCAGCAGTAGCGCGAAGAAGGCGGTCGATTCGACGCGTTTGCGTGCGAGCACCTCGTTGGACAGCTCGGTGCTGAACAACAACCGACCGACCCGGGGATCCTCGGCGATGGTGTGCACGACATTGGCCATCGCGGCCCGGGTCTGCTCAGCTACCGGGACCGCGGCGACGGCGGCCTGGGTGGAGGCCGCGATGTCGGCGATCACCCAGTCGTATACCGCGGCGACGAAGTGGTTCTTGTCGGTGAAGCTCTCATAGAAGTAGCGCGCGGCCAGCCCGGCTTGCCCGCATACGGCCCGGACCGTGAGGTCGGCACCCTCGGCCCCCTCGGTGCCCAGCAGGTCGAACCCGGCCGTCAGCAACTGCGTGCGGCGCAGCGCCAAGCGGTCTGCCGCTTCGACGCCTCGATACGGGCGGACCGGTGTCACCTCAGTATCTTGACACCTGTCAGGCTGACAGGCCAATATCAGGAAACACACGTTTCCACTTTTGATAGGAGTGGCTATGACGGTCAGCGAACCGATCCGGCACGTCGAACGGGCGATGGCGGATCCCGGTGCCCCCGCAGAGCGCCGTAGGCGCGGCGCGAGCATCGACGACGGCCTGATGGGCGTGGCCCTGCTGGCCGGGCCCGCGAACGTGATCATGCAGCTCGCGCGCCCCGGCGTCGGCTACGGCGTGCTGGAGAGCCGGGTCGACAGCGGTCGCGTCGACCTGCACCCGGTCAAACGGGCGCGCACCACCTTCACGTATCTCGCCGTGGCGACCAGGGGCACCGACGCGCAGAAGGCGGCGTTCCGGCAGGCGGTCAACCAGGCGCACGCGCAGGTCTACTCCACCGATGAGAGTCCGGTGAAGTACAACGCCTTCGACAAGGACCTGCAGATGTGGGTCGCCGCGTGCCTCTACAAGGGCGGAGTGGACGTGTACCGGATGTTCATCGGCGAGATGGACGACGAGACGGCCGACCGCCACTACCGGGAGGGCATGACGCTGGGCACCACGCTGCAGGTGCCGCCGGAGATGTGGCCGGCCGACCGGGCCGCGTTCGACCGGTACTGGCAGGAGTCGCTGGAGCGCGTGCACATCGACGACACCGTGCGGGAGTACCTGTACCCGATCGCGGTGACCCGGCTGCGCGGCCTGACGCTGCCGGGAGGGCTGCAACGCTTCTCGGAAGGTGTCGCGGGGCTGATCACCACCGGATTCCTGCCCCAGCGGTTCCGTGACGAGATGCGGTTGCCGTGGGATCCCAAGCGCCAGCAGCGCTTCGACCGGTTGATCGGGGTGCTGCGGACCGTCAACAACCTCATGCCGTCGGTGCTGCGGCAGTTTCCGTTCAACGTGCTGTTGTGGGACCTGGATCGGCGGATCCGTAACGGTCAGCCATTGATCTGAGTGGTTGGTCTGATGTGCCGCACCGAGGTGAACCGAGCGAAATCACGGTCGAGTGTCACCACGTCGCAATGATGTTCGGCGGCGATCGCGGCAAGCACGGCGTCCGGGATGAGATCACCCGAGGCGTCCGCCTCGTCGCACAGCTTCTCCAATAGAGCGAGATGACGAGGGCCGGGCCCGATCGTCAAATGGTTGGGCTGCGCGCTGACGGCGGTGACGAACGAGAAGGCCTCATCCCGAGGTGAGGGAACCTCGAAGATTCGTCGGTTGGTCGCCAGGCGGAGGAACGAGCCCCATATCAGCGTCGGGACCGCGAACCTCTCATCGCTGTCGAGCATCTGGTCGAACCACGCCAGGACCGATTCGTGATCGGGATGGTCGCCACGATGTACGGCGAGCACGATGTTGACATCAAGGATCAGCATGGCCCTACCGGCGGGAGTTGAGTTCGGTGCCGTCGTCGAGAACTTCCTGGAGCGCCCGGTTCGACCGCAGGTCAATGCCCGGACGGGGCCCGGTGCCGCCGGTGAACACCGGAACTGCAGGCCGCGGTGCTGGATCCGCATCGGCTGACAGTTCGCGGCGCAGCGCGTCCTCGATCACGGAGCCGACGGTCTGACCCCGTTGCTGTGCGCGCCGCTTGGCCGCGGCCAGAAGTTCGTCGTCAATCGACACGGTGGTGCGCATGATGACCATGTTAGCGCATCACGTGCATCAGCGCCCCCTGTGTTCTGGGCTGGAGGGACACGGTGGGCTGTCAGTTTCGCGGCGTAGTCTCGCGCCCGTGCGAACCGATAATGACACCTGGGACATCACCACAAGCGTCGGCCAGACGGCGTTATTCGTAGCGGCCTCACGGGCTTTGGAAGCGCGGAAGCCGGACCCGCTGGCCGTCGACCCGTATGCGGAAGTGTTCTGCCGCGCGGTCGGCGGTGACTGGATCCAGGCGATCGACGGCGTGGCGCCGGAGCATCCGTTGCAAACCGAGTTCGGCGAGCACTTCGTGAACTTCCAGGGCGCCCGCACCAAGTACTTCGACGAGTACTTCCGCCGGGCCGGCGAGGCCGGGGTCCGCCAGATCGTATTGCTCGCAGCGGGCCTGGACTCGCGTGCGTACCGGTTGCCGTGGCAGGCGGGCACCGTTGTCTACGAACTGGACCAGCCCGACGTGCTCCAGTTCAAGCGCGAGGCGCTCGCGCAGGTCGGCGAGGAGCCGACCGCGGAGCGCCGCGAGGTCGCGGTCGACCTGCGCGACGACTGGATGGGCGCCTTGCGGGCAAACGGATTCGATCCGTCGAAGCCGTCGGCGTGGATAGCTGAAGGGCTGCTGATTTATTTGCCGGGAGACGCACAGGCCAGCTTGTTCGACGGTATCGACCAACTCGCCGCCCCCGGCAGCTTTGTGGCGGTCGAAGAGGCGGTCCCGATGGACCGTGAGCTGTTCGAGGCCAAGCGCGCCGAGGGGGTGGCCTCGGGTGAAGAGAACTCCTTCTTCTCGCTGGTCTACAACGAACAGCACGCCCCGGCGCAGGAATGGTTCTCCGGGCGCGGCTGGAGCGCCGAGGCGACCACGTTGCCGGCCTACCTCGAACGGGTGGGGAGGCCTGTTCCCGGTCCGGAATCCGAGGCGGGGCTGATGACGGCCACGATCAGTTTGGTCACCGCGCACAAATCGTGAGCTGATTCACCTTTCGTTCCGCCCAGGTGCCTCTCGACAGTTAAGTTATGCAATGCTAACTTCAGCGAAAGTTAGCTTAGCCATACATAAGGGAGAGAGACGGGGGCCTCAGTGCTCCCGTGCACGCATATGGGTAGTGACACGCTCGCGGCTCCGTCTCAAGGAGCACCCCGGCTCGACCGTGATGTGGTCAGCCGCTTTGCCACATGCTGTCGTGCGCTCGGACTGACGGTCAACGACCGGCAACGTCCGGCGGACCTGGCTGCCGCCCGGTCGGGGTTCGCTGGATTGACGCACATCGCGCATGACCACTGCGATGCCTGGATCGGGCGCGCGGCCGCGGGCGACGTCTCCGCGTCCGTCATCGACTCGGTGTGGCGCACCGTGGCCAGTGCCGGACTGTTGCAACGTCAGATCGATCTGGCGGCGGGCGACCTCGGGTTCAGTTTCGACACGGGGCTGTACCTGCAGTTCCGCGCGACCGAATCCGACGACTTCCAACTCGCCTACGCCGCGACGCGTACCGCGGCCGGTGAGCCGGCCGAGGCGGACGCACTGGTCGGCGAGGTGCTGGCCCGCAGGCCCGGCTGGCTCAACGCCCAGTGGCTCCGGGTGGCGATCAACTACCGCGCCGAGCGCTGGTCGGATGTGGTGCGGCTGCTCACCCCCGTGGTCACCGACGAGTCGTTGGACGCGATCACCGCGCACGCCGCCCGGGTCACCCTGGGAATCTCGCTGGCCCGGCTCGGGATGTTCGCGCCCGCGTTGTCCTATCTGGAAGACCCGTCCGGCCCGATCGCGGTGGCAGCCGTCGACGGCGCGCTGGCCAAGGCCCTCACCTTGCGTGGCCAGGGTGAGGACGACGACGCCAACGACGTGCTGCAGGATCTGTTCGCCGCGCACCCGGAGAACGCCCAGGTGGAAGAGGCCCTCTCGGACCCTTCGTTCGGGCTCGTCACCACCACCTCGGCGCGTATCGACGCCCGGACGAATCCGTGGGATGCCGAAACCGAGCCGTCCGAAGCCGAATTCGTCGACCCCGGCGCCAAGGAGCGTAAGGCGCACCTGCTCGTCGAGGCGGAAGCCGAACTGGCCGAGTTCATCGGCCTTGACGAAGTGAAATTCCAGGTCGCCCGCCTCAAGAGCTCGGTCGCCATGTCGATCCGGCGCCAGGAGCGCGGGCTGGCCGTGGCCCAGCGCACCAACCACCTGGTGTTCGCAGGCCCCCCGGGAACGGGTAAGACCACCATTGCCCGCGTCGTCGCCAAGATCTACTGCGGCCTCGGGCTTCTCAAGAAGGAAACCGTCCGCGAGGTACACCGCGCCGACCTGATCGGTCAGCACATCGGTGAGACCGAAGCCAAGACCAACGCGATCATCGACAGCGCACTGGACGGCGTGCTGTTCCTCGACGAGGCCTACGCGCTGGTGTCCACCGGCGCCAAGAACGACTTCGGTCTGGTGGCCATCGACACCCTGCTGGCCCGGATGGAGAACGACCGTGACCGGCTCGTGGTGATCGTCGCGGGCTACCGCAAGGACCTGGACATGTTCCTCGACACCAACGAAGGTCTGCGGTCCCGATTCACCCGCAGCATCGATTTCCCGTCCTACTCGTCGCCCGAACTCGTCGAGATCGCGGAGCGGATGGCCGAGAAACGCGACAGCACGTTCGAGAAGGCCGCCCACGACGATATGGAGAAACTGTTCGGTTATCTCGCCGAGGCGACCATGCCGGACACCAACGGCGTGCCACGACGCAGCCTCGACATCGCAGGCAACGGCCGGTTCGTCCGCAACCTGGTCGAACGTTCCGAGGAGGAGCGCGAGTACCGCCTCGATCATTCCGACAACGACGACTTCACCGACGAGGAGATGATGACGATCACCGCCGGTGACGTGACCAATTCGGCCGCCCCGCTGCTGCGCGGCCTGGGCTTGACGGTGCCCGCATGACCAATCCCGACGATCGTCGTTCCTTCACCTCTCGCACCCCGACGAACGAGAACCCCGATCAGGTGCATTACCGGCGAGGCTTCGTCACCCGCCACCAGGTGTCGGGCTGGCGGTTCGTCATGCGCCGGATCGCTTCCGGTGTGGCCCTGCACGACACCCGGATGCTGGTCGACCCGTTGCGGACACAGAGCCGTTCGGTGCTCACCGGCGCGTTGATCCTGATCACCGGATTGATCGGTTGCTTTGTGTTCTCCCTGTTCCGGCCGGGTGGCTCGGCGGGCGACGACGCGGTGCTGGCCGACCGCTCCACCGCGGCGCTCTACGTCCGGGTGGGCGAGCAGCTGCACCCGGTGCTCAACCTCACCTCGGCGCGCCTCGTCACCGGCAAGTCGGACAACCCGACCACAGTGAAGACCAGTGAGATCGACAAGTATCCGCGCGGAAACCTGCTCGGCATTCCCGGCGCCCCTGAGCGGATGGTGCAGAACACCGCTCAGGATGCGGATTGGACTGTGTGCGAAGCGGTTTCCGGCGCCAATGCCGGCGTGACAGTCATCGCGGGCCCCGCGACCGCCGGGGGCGAACGCGCGGTGCCGCTGGCACCCGACGAGGCCGTGCTGGTGCACAACAGCGGTGACGTGAACCCGGGCGCCTGGCTGCTCTGGGACGGCAGGCGCAGCCCGATCGATCTGGGCAACCGTGCCGTGACCGACGCCCTCGGCCTCGGTGCGAACATCCCCGCGCCGCGACCGATCGCCGCAGGCCTGTTCAACGCCGTCCCCGAGGCGCCCGCACTGGCCGCGCCCCCGATCGCCGAGGCAGGCGCGCCACCGCACTTCGAACTTCCGGTGCAGGCGCCGGTCGGCTCGGTGGTCGCCGCCTACGAGTCCGACAACACCATCCGCTACTACGCGGTGCTCGTCGACGGCCTGCAGCCGGTTTCGCCGGTGCTGGCGTCGATCCTGCGCAACACCGACTCCTACGGGCTGGACCAGCCGCCGCGACTGGGCGCCGACGAGGTGGCCAGGATGCCCGTTTCGCGCGCCATCGACACCGCGGCGTACCCGGCCGATCCGGTCAGCATCGTCGACGCGCCGGCCGACCCCATCACCTGTGCACGGTGGACCAAACCCGCTGATGCGACCCAGAGTTCGCTGAGCGTGCTCTCCGGTGCGACACTGCCCGTGCCCGAGGGTCTGCACACCGTCGGACTCGTCGGGGCGGGCAGCAACGGCGCCGCCAGCAGGGTCGCGATGACACCGGGTACCGGATATTTCGTGCAGACCGTCGGCGCCGAACCCGGCTCGCCGACCGCCGGATCGCTGTTCTGGGTGAGCGACACCGGTGTGCGCTACGGGATCGACACCAGCGGCGACGACAAGGTCATCGGCGCACTGGGTCTCACCGAACCCGCCGTCCCGATCCCGTGGTCCGTGCTGACGCAGTTCGCGGCCGGCCCGACCCTGTCCCGTGGCGATGCACTGGTTGCGCACGACGCCCTGTCGCCCGACTCGAATACTGCGCGCCTACAGGCGGCCCACCGATGAGCGCTTGCGCGAAGAGGACACAACAATGAGTAGGTTGATCTTCGAACACCAGCGTCGGCTCCCGCCGCCGACCACCCGCAAGGGCACCATCGCGATTGAACCGCCCCCGGAACTGCCGCGGATGGTGCCACCGTCGTTGCTTCGCCGGGTGCTCCCGTACCTGATCGTGATCCTGATCGTGGGCATGATCGTCGCCCTGTTCGCGACCGGCATGCGGATGATTTCACCGACCATGCTGTTCTTCCCGTTCGTGCTGCTGCTGGCCGCCACCGCGCTCTACCGCGGGGGCGACAACAAGATGCGCACCGAGGAGATCGACGCCGAGCGGGCCGACTATCTGCGCTACCTGTCCGTGGTCCGCGACAACGTGCGTGCCCATGCCGGCGAACAGCGTGCCGCCCTGGAGTGGTCACATCCGGCACCCGAGGCGCTGGCCACCATCCCCGGCACACGCAGACAATGGGAGCGCGATCCGCGGGATCAGGATTTCCTGGTGCTGCGGGCCGGCCTGCACGACACCCCGCTGAACGCCGCGCTGAAGGTCAAGGACACCGCCGACGAGATCGATCTGGAGCCGGTGTCGCACAGCACGCTTCGCGGTCTGCTCGACGTGCAGCGCATCGTGCGCGACGCGCCGACGGGTATCGACGTCACCAAACTCGCCCGCATCACGGTCATCGGCGAGGCCGAGGAAGTGCGAGACGCATTGCGCGCCTGGGTCACCCAGGCCGTGACCTGGCACGACCCGACCATGCTCGGCATCGCGCTGGCCACCCCCGAGGTCGACTCGGACGACTGGTCGTGGCTGAAATGGCTTCCGCACGTGGATGTTCCCGGTGAGGCCGACGGTGTGGGCCCGGCCAGGTACCTCACCACCGGCGTCGCCGAACTGCGCGAACAGCTGGAACCCGTGTTCGCCGACCGGCCGCCGTTCCCCGGCGAGGCCGATCAGGCGGCCAAGCATCTGCTGGTGCTGATCGACGACCCCGACGCCGACCCCGATGACATCGCGCGCAGGCCCGGCCTGGCGGGTGTGACCGTGATCCACCGCTCGGCGACGCTGCCGAACCGCGAACAGTATCCCGACCCCGAACGGCCCATCCTGCGGGTCGCCGAGGGCCGCATCGAGCGGTGGCAGGCCAGCGGATGGCAGCCCTACATCGATCACGCCGACGCGGTACCCGCGGCCGAGGCGGCGCACATCGCGCGACGGCTGTCACGGTGGGATTCCAACCCCGGCTACGTCCGAACCACCTCTACCGGCGGTGCTACGTTCACCACGCTGCTCGACATTCCCGACGCCTCCGCCCTTGACGTGGCCAGCCTCTGGGCGCCACGTACCCGCGATGAAGAACTGCGCGTGCCGATCGGCGTCACCGCCACCGGTGAGCCGCTGTACTTCGACCTGAAGGACGAAGCCGAGGGCGGCATGGGTCCGCACGGGCTGATGATCGGTATGACCGGCTCGGGTAAATCCCAGACCCTCATGTCGATCCTGCTGGCGCTGCTGACCACCCACTCCGCCGAACGGCTGATCGTGATCTACGCCGATTTCAAGGGTGAAGCAGGCGCCGACATCTTCCGCAACTTCCCGCAGGTCGTCGCGGTCATCTCGAACATGGCCGAGAAGCGTTCGCTGGCAGACCGGTTCGCCGACACCCTGCGCGGTGAGGTGTCCCGTCGCGAGCAGCTGCTCAAGGAAGCCGGCCGCCGGGTGCAGGGCAGCGCCTTCAACTCGGTCACCGAGTACGAGGGTGCTATCGCCGCCGGCCATGACCTTCCCCCGATCCCGACGCTGTTCGTCGTCGCCGACGAGTTCACCCTGATGCTGGCCGACCATCCGGAGTACGCCGAGCTGTTCGACTACGTTGCCCGCAAGGGCCGGTCGTTCCGCATCCACATCCTGTTCGCCTCACAGACCCTCGATGTCGGCCGGATCAAGGACATCGACAAGAACACGTCGTACCGGATCGGCCTGAAGGTGGCCAGCCCCAGCATCTCCCGTCAGATCATCGGGGTGGAGGATGCCTACCACATCGAGTCCGGCCGGGACCACAAGGGCGTGGGCTTCCTGGTGCCTGCGCCGGGCGCGGTGCCGGTCAAGTTCCGCAGCACCTACGTCGACGGAATCTATGACCCGCCACGGGTCGAGAAGACCATTGTGGTGCAGGCACTTCCGCAGCCACAGCTGTTCACCGCAGCGCGGGTGGAGCCCGAACCCGACACCGTCATCGTCAGCGGTGACTTCGACCGGGGCGAGGCCGCGGCGCTGCCGCCGCGCAAGCTGATCGCCACCGTCGGCGACCAGTTGGCGCAGTACGGCCCGCGGGCCCCGAAGCTGTGGCTGCCGCCGCTCGACGACGCGATCCCGCTGGTCGATGTGCTGACCCGGTCCGGGGTGGACGGCGGCCAGTTGCGCTGGCCACTCGGCGAAATCGACAAGCCGTTCGAGATGCGTCGCGATGCGCTGGTCTTCGACGCCAACTCGTCGGCGGCGAACGTGCTCATCCACGGTGGCCCGCGGTCAGGTAAATCGACTGCGCTGCAGACGTTCATGCTGTCGGCCGCGGCCATGCACGCGCCGCGCGAGGTCAGCTTCTACTGCCTGGATTACGGCGGCGGGCAACTGGCCGGGCTGAAGACACTGGCCCACGTCGGTAGCGTCGCGACGCCGCTGGAACCCGAGCGGATCCGCCGTACCTTCGGTGAGCTGGAACAACTGCTGCGGGCTCGTCAGCGGCAGGGCGCGGTGGACAACGGACAGCGTGGATCTACCCGTCGATACGACGACGGCTACGGCGAAGTGTTCCTGGTCATCGACAACCTCTACGCGTTCAGCCGGGACAACACCGACACCTTCAACACGCGTAACCCATTGTTGGCCAAGGTCACCGAACTGGTGAACAGCGGTATGGCCTACGGCATCCACGTGGTCATCACCACGCCCAACTGGCTTGAGGTGCCGCTGTCGATGCGTGACGGTCTGGGACTGCGGCTTGAGCTCAAGCTGCACGACTCGCACGACAGCATCGTGCGGGTGGTCGGGGCGCTGCGGCGTCCGGCCGACTCGGTGCCCGCCGATCAGCCCGGCCGCGGTCTGACCATGGCCGCCGAGCACTTCCTGGTCGCCGAGCCGAACCTCGACGACATCGCCGTGATCAACTCCCGCTACCCCGAGCTCAGCGCACCGCAGGTCCGGCTGTTGCCGACCAATCTGGCACCGGCTGCGCTGGCACCGCTGTACCCGGCGCCCGAAGAAGTCGTCATCGGGCAGCGCGAAGAGGACCTGGCACCGGTGTCGGTCGACTTCACGCAGAACCCGTTGCTCACGGTGTTCGGCGATGCGCGCTCGGGGAAGACGACGCTGCTGCGGCACATCATCAGGACCGTTCGGGAGAACTCCTCACCCGACCAGGTCGCGTTCACGGTGATCGACCGGCGTCTGCATCTTGTCGACGAGCCGTTGTTCCCCGACAACGAGTACACCGCCAACATCGACCGGGTGCTGCCCGCGATGCTGGGCCTCTCCGCGCTCATCGAAAAGCGCCGTCCGCCGGCAGGGTTGAGTCCGCGGGAACTCAGTGGATGGGGCTATACCGGCCACACCCACTACCTGATCATCGACGACGTGGACCAGATTCCGGATGGTCCGGCGATCAATGGGCCCTTCGCCGGGCAGCGGCCGTGGACCACGATCATCGGGCTGCTGGCCGAGGCCTCCGACCTCGGGTTGCGGGTCATTGTGACGGCTCGGGCGACCGGGTCGGCGCATGCGGTGATGACCGCACCGCTGCTGCGTCGCCTCAACGACCTGCAGGCGACCACGCTGATGTTGTCCGGCAACCCCGCCGACAGCGGCAAGATCCGCGGTCACCGGTTCGCACGGCTACCCGCCGGCCGCGGCATGTTGTTGGCAGACACCGATACACCTGAGTTCGTGCAACTGGTCAACCCGCTCGTGGGGGATGCGGCGCTGACCGCCAAGAACGGCAGAAAGGAATACTGACATGACATTACGAGTCGTTCCCGAGGGTCTGACCGCAGCCAGTTCGGCGGTCGAGGCGTTGGCCGCGCGGTTGGCAGCCGCCCACGCCGCCGCGGCGCCGCTGATGTCAGCCGTGGTTCCGCCTGCGGCAGACCCTGTTTCGCTGCAAACCGCAGTCGGATTCAGTGCGCACGGCGCTCAGCACAACGCGCTGGCCGCCCACGGTGTGGAGGAACTCGGTCGTGCCGGGGTGGGCATCGGCGAATCCGGCGCCAGCTACACCACCGGTGACGCGCAGGCCGCGTCGTCCTACCTGATCGCGCGCGGCTGAGATGACCGCCCCCATCTGGATGGCTCTGCCGCCCGAGGTGCATTCGACGCTGATCAGCAGCGGTCCGGGTCCCGGGCCGCTGCTGGCCGCCGCGGGGGCGTGGCAGTCGTTGAGCGTCGAATATGCCTCCGCCGCAGCCGAACTGACCAGCCTGATGGGTGCGGTCCAGGCGGGCTCGTGGGAAGGCCCGAGCTCCGAGCAGTATGTCGCCGCGCACGGGCCCTACCTGGCCTGGCTGGCCCAGTCCAGCGCGAGCAGTGCCGCCACGGCAGTCCAGCACGAGACAGCGGCAGCCGCGTACACCACCGCGCTGGCCGCCATGCCGACGTTGCCGGAACTGGCCCTCAATCACATGATGAACGCGGTGCTGGTGTCGACGAATTTCTTCGGCATCAACACGATTCCGATCGCGGTCAACGAGGCTGACTACGTCCGGATGTGGATCCAGGCGGCCACCACCATGAGCACCTATCAGGCGGTGGCGGGGGCGTCGGTGGCGGCCGCACCCACGAGTGCACCGGCACCATTCCTGCTCAAGCCGGGCGTAGGCGAAGCAGGCAGCGCCATGGCCTCGTTCTCGCAGCTGACCACGCAGGGCCAGGCCGCCGAATCCGGTTCGGCCATGGACAGTTCGAACGCCATCGCCGACTGGCTCGAGCAGTATCTGAAGAATGTCCCCGGCGGGCAGGACATCATCGATTTCCTCAAGGACCCCATCGGAAACTTCGGGAAGCTGATCAACGACTTCCTGACCAATCCGGGTCAGGCACTGGTGACCTGGGGGCCGTTCCTCTTCGCGGTCGCCTACCAGGTGTTCTTCAATCTGGTCGGCTGGCCGACCTGGGCGATGATCCTGGCGTCGCCGTTCCTGATCCCGGTACTCATCCCGCTGGGGATCGCCGGGCTGGTGATGATCATCGACAAGGTGCAACCACCCGCGGAGGTCGCGCCGGAAGAGGCACCGCAGGAAGTCGTTTCCCAGCCCCGATCCGACCAGCCGAGCTTTCCGGTGGCGAGCATTGCGCCTGCAGGCGTGCCCGCCCCTTCCGCGGCGGCACCGGCACCCGGGGCACCGGCATCCGCGGCCCCGGCAGCACCGGCCGTACCGGCTCCCGCAACGTTCGTGCCTTACGCCGTCGGCGGCCACGACCCGGGGGAGGGTTTCACCCCCACCCTGCGCGACAAGACGTCAGCCCAGGCGCCGGCGTCAGGCATCTCGGCGGCGGCGTCGGCCTCTGCTGCCGCGGCGGCAGCGGCTCGGCGCAAGCGCCGGCGCAAACGCGGAGCCGAGGTGCATGAGCGTGGCTACGCCGACGCGTACATGGATTACGAGGATCCCGATCCTGATTCCGCACCGGAAGCCGAGCCGCGTGTGTCCGCCTCCGAGCAGGGTGCGGGACCGATGGGCTTCAGCGGCACCGCCACCAGGCAGGAGAAGGAGGCGGCCGGGCTCACCACGCTGGGCGCCAACGAAACCTACGGCGCCGGCTTCGGCGAAGGCCCGGTCATGCCGATGCTGCCCGGCAGCTGGGACGCCGACGAGGCCCCTGGCGATCCGGAAGGGGGTCCTCGCAGCTGACCACACCACTGCCACACCGTCATTCGTCAACGAACCGAAAGGAAATCCCATGAGTATGTTGGACGCGCACATCCCGCAGCTGGTTGCCTCCGAGGCAGCCTTCGGCGCCAAGACCGCCCTGATGCGCAGCACGATCGCGCAGGCCGAGCAGGCAGCGATGTCCGCTCAGGCCTTCCACATGGGCGAGTCCTCGGCGGCGTTCCAGGCTGCGCATGCCCGCTTCGTCGAGGTTTCGGCCAAGGTCAACGCCCTGCTGGACATCGCACAGGTGAACCTCGGCGACGCCGCAAGCACCTACGTGGCCCAGGACGCCGCCGCGGCCAGCGCCTACACCTCCGTCTGACCGATCGAACAGGGATAAGGAGCTCTCATGTCTCAGATCATGTACAACTACCCGGCCATGCTCGCGCACGCCGGTGAAATGTCCAGCTACTCAGGCGCTCTGCACGCCGTCGGTGCCGACATCGCCGCCGAGCAGGCCGCGTTGGGCAGCGCCTGGCAGGGCGACACCGGCATGACCTACCAGGCCTGGCAGGCCCAGTGGAACCAGGCCATGGAAGAACTGGTGCGCGCCTACCGGGCGATGGCGAGCACTCACGAGATGAACACCATGTCGATGAATGCGCGCGACCAGGCCGAAGGCGCCAAGTGGGGCTAGGGTCGGGCTGCCACATCGGGCACAGTGGGCACTAACGCTGTTGAGCTGACCACCGAGCAGGCCTGGTACGTCGCCGACCTGCTGGGCGCCGGGGCGTTCCCGTGGGTGCTGGCCATCACGCCGCCCTACAGCAAACCGGCGCACCGGCAGGGTTTCGTCACCGAACGGACCGCCGAGCTCACCCGGATGGGTGTGCTACATCCCGGTGGTGAGGTCAATTCCGTGGTCGCCGAATGGATCCGGCTGATCTGTCGGCCGGCCCAGTGGCTGGACCTGCGCTTCGTGTCCGGCACGGGTGATCTGCTGCGGGGCATCGTCGCGCGAGGACCCGGCCGCACCGTGGTGGCGCTACGCAATGCGCAACTGGTGACCTTCACCGAGATGGACATCAGTCATCCGCACGCGTTGGTTCCGGTGCTGACCGCCGGGCTTTCGCAACGCAGGCCGGCGCGGTTCGATGAGTTTGCCATGCCGGCCCAGGCTGGTGCCCGGGCCGACGAACAGATCCGAAACGGCACCCCGCTGATCGAAGTGCTGGAATTCCTTGGGATTCCGCGTTCGGCGCGGCCGGTGGTGGAGTCAGTGTTCGACGGGCGGCGGACCTACGTCGAGATCGTGGCAGGCGAACATCGCGACGGTCACCGGGTCAGCACCGATGTCGGCGTCAGCATCGTCGACACCCCGGCCGGCCGGATCCTGGTGGCTCCGTCGAAAGCCTTCGACGGGGAATGGATTTCGACCTTCACCGCGGGAAGTGCCGACGCGATCGCCATGGCGGTCGAGCGGCTGACCGCAGCTCTGCCCGGCGGCCCCTGGTTCCCCGACCAGCCGCTCATCCGCGACTTCGACGAAGAAGCGGCACATCATCCCCAGAGAAGAACCCAGAAAGCATAGGAATGCCCGACAACACTGTGATGCCGATCGTCCGCGTGGCCGTCCTGGCCGCCGGAGACGATGGTGGCAGGCTGACCGAGATGGCGCTGCCATCCGGGCTGCCGTTACGCGAGATCCTGCCCGCGGTCCAACGCATCGCGCTGCCCGCCTCGGGCGAGCGGAGCGAAAGCGACGCAGCGGCCCGGGCCGCTGCCCCGGATCCGGTGCGGCTCAGCCTCGCCCCGGTCGGCGGCGCGGCATTCAGCCTGGATGCCACCCTCGACACGGTCGGGGTGGTCGACGGCGATCTGCTGGCCTTGCAGGCTGTTCCGGCCGGGCCCGCCGCGCCCCGCATCGTGGAGGACATTGCCGACGCCGCCGTCATCTTCTCGGCGGCCCGTCAACGGCCCTGGGGCCCTGCGCATATCGCCCGCATCGCCTCGATCGCGCTGATCGGGCTGATCCTGGTCGGCACCGGACTGGCTGTCGCGCACAGCGTGGCCACCAGCGAACTTCTCGGCCTGTTCGTGGTCAGTGGTATCGCCGTGGCCACCGTGATCGGCGCGCTGTCCACCCGGGGCCGTTCACCGGCGCTGGCGACCGCGCTTGCCGTGACCGCGCTGATCCCGGTCACAGCGGCGTTCGCGCTCGCGGTGCCGGGCGAATTCGGCGCCCCCAACGTGCTGCTCGCGGCTGCGGGCGTGACGGCGTGGGCGTTGATCAGCATGGCGAATTCGCCTGATGACCGCGGTATCGCGGTGTTCACCGCCGCGGCGGTGACCGGCGTCGGTGTGCTGCTGACCGCCGCTGTCGCGACGCTGTGGGAACTGTCGTCCGACGTGCTTGGCTGCATTCTGGTGTTGATCGGTCTGCTGGTGACGGTGCAGGCCGCGCAGTTGTCGGCGATGTGGGCGCGCTTCCCGCTGCCGGTGATCCCGGCCCCCGGTGACCCGACGCCGGCCCCGCGGTCGCTGTCGGTGCTCGAAGACCTACCGCGGCGGGTGCGGGTGAGCCAGTCGCATCAGACCGGGGTGATCGCCGCGGGAGTGCTGCTGGCAGTCACCGGATCGCTGGCGCTGGTCGGTTCGGCGACCGCATCGCCGTGGGCCTGGTACATCGTGGTGGCGGCCGCGGCAGGGGCCGCCCTGCGGGCCCGCGTGTGGGACTCGGCACCGTGCAAGGCGTGGCTGTCGGGTCACTCCTATCTGTTGACGCTCGTGCTGCTGGTGACCTTTGCGGTGGACGGCCGGTATCAGGCCGCGTGGTGGGCGCTGGCAGCGTTGGCCGCACTGGTGCTGGTGTGGGTCCTGGTGGCGCTCAACCCGGCGGTGGCCTCGCCCGACACCTACTCGCTGCCGATGCGTCGCCTGGTCGGCTTCCTGGCTGCCGCCCTCGACGCGTCCCTGATCCCGGTGATGGCGTTCCTGGTGGGACTTTTCACCCTGGTTCTCGACAGGTGATGCGTCGGTGAATCAGAAGACTCTGGGCGTCCTCGCGACGGCCGGTCTGGTAGCGCTGATCGGCTGTCCGTCGGCGGCCGCCATCAGCCCGCCGGAAGTCGATCCGCAGGTCGGGCCGCCCGCGGGCAGCACCGGTCCGGCTGTACCGATGGCACAGCGCAGCGACTGCGTCACCACCGGTGTGCTACCCGGCACCGACCCGGCCGCGGTCAATCCGAATCAGTTGGCGCTCAACCTGCCCGGTGCGTGGCAGCACAGCCGTGGGGAGGGGCAGAAAGTCGCGGTCATCGACACCGGTGTGCAACCGGGGCCACGGTTGCCCAACGTCGAACCCGGTGGTGACTTCATCGAGTCGACCGACGGACTCAGCGACTGCGACGGGCACGGTACATCCGTGGCAGGCCTGATCGCCGGTCAACCTGGGCCCGACGGCTTTTCCGGGGTGGCGCCGGCGGCCACGCTGATCTCCATCCGGCAGAACTCACCGCGGTTCTCCCCGCGGACCCCCGGTGCCGACGCGGCGGAAGCCCGTGCCGCCGCCGACGTGTCCAGCTTGGCCCGCGCTGTGGTGCGCGCAGCCGATATGGGTGCCCGGGTCATCAATATCTCGGTGGTGACGTGCCTGGCCGCCGACAAGAACATCGACCAGACCGAACTCGGTGCCGCGCTGCGGTATGCGGCGCTCGACAAGGACGCGGTGATCGTCGCTGCAGCGGGTAACAACCGTGGCGGTGTCAGTACCGGATCTGCGTGTGAGTCCAATCCGCTGTCCAGTGCTGCCACCCCCGATGATCCGCGCAACTGGGCGGGCGTCACCTCGGTGTCGATACCGTCGTGGTGGCAGCCCTACGTGCTGTCGGTCGGCTCGCTGACCGCCGAGGGGCAGCCCTCCGGCTTCACGATGTCCGGGCCCTGGGTGGGCATCTCGGCACCGGGAGAGAACGTTTCCTCGGTGAGCAATGCTCCCGGCGGCGGGCTGTCCAACGCGGTGCCGTCCGAACAGGACAAGCCGATGCCGCTGAGTGGCACCAGCTATGCGACTGCCTATGTGTCGGGCGTTGCGGCCCTGGTGCGCAGTAAGTTTCCCGACCTGAGCGCGCGGCAGGTGGTGCACCGGCTGATCACCACCGCCCAGGGGGCGGCACGCACACCGTCCAATCTCATCGGGTCCGGGGCGGTGGATCCGGTGGCGGCACTCACCTGGGACATCGCCGACATCCCGATGGACGGACCGCGAGCACCGGCAGGCAAACCGATTGCCGCGCCGGCCGAACCCGCACCGCGTGACAACACCCCGCGGAACATCGCTCTGGCCGGGACCGGAGCACTTGCGCTGGTGGCCCTGGCGGCCGCGATCGCATACCGACGGAAGGACAACACCACATGACCGCCCGCATCGCGTTGGCGTCCCTGTTCATCGTCGCGGCGGTGCTGGCCCGCCCGTGGCAGAGCATCGTCGAACGCTGGGTGCTCGGAGTCTCCGTCGCCGTCGTGCTGGTGCTGCTTGCGTGGTGGGGCGGATTGTTCTTCACCACCAGGGTGGGGCGCCGTATCGCAATGTGGCGACGTAACCACTCGAAAGCCCACGACCACACCGAGTCCGGCACCGACACGACCACAGTGGTACTGCGGGTGGATCCCGCAACGCCCGCGCAGGTGCCCGTCGCGGTGACCTACCTGAACCGCTACGGCATCCGCTGCGACAAGGTGCGCATCACCCACCGCGACGCCAACGGGACCCGTCGCAGCTGGATCAGTCTCACGGTGGCTGCCCGCGACAACCTCGATGCACTGCGCGCCCGCTCGCCACGGATACCGTTGCGCGACACCGCTGAAGTGGTGGGGCGCCGGATGGCCGACCATCTCCGGGAGCACGGCTGGACGGTCACCGTCGTCGACGGCGTGGACACCCCGGTGCCTGCCCCCGCGAAGGAGACCTGGCGGGCCATGTCGGACGAGTCCGGATTTGTCGCGGCCTACCGGGTGGCGGTCACCGACGACCTGGTTGACACTCTCGCCTCGATCCGTACCCTGCCGTCGTCGGAGGTCTGGACCGCGCTCGAATTCACCGGTGACCCAGCACATCCGGACCTGACGGTGGGTGCCGCCGTGCGCACCGAGGAACGGCCGGCGGCCAAGGGGCCGCGCAAGGGGCTGACCCCGGTACGCGGAAGACAGCGCCCGGCGCTGGAGGCACTGAACCCCCTTTCGGCGGCGCGAGTGGAAGGCAATGCGACTGCGCTGCCGCAGGCCCTGCTCACGCGGCTGTCAGTCGAACATGAAATCCCGCAGGAAGCGGGTCATCCGGCGTAGGTAGTCCGGCTGGCTCACATGTAGCAGGTGGTTACCGGGGAACCAGTGGAACGCGCAGCGATCCCAGTGCTCCCAGAGTATTTCGGCCTGTTGCGGTGGCGCCAGCCGGTCGCCCAGGCCGGTGATGATCAACCTGCGGTCCTTGGGTATCAGGGGCCGGTAGTTCAGCGGCGAGGTGTATCGCGTGGCCGCTGCCGACAGTTCGGGATCGGTCCCGGCGGCGAAGCGCTCCAACGCCACCAGCTTGTTGGCCGGGAACCATTCGTCGACAGTGCGGTCCGGGGTGACGACGGGCACGTTGGGGATCACCGCCTGAATCCGATCGTCCACGCCGGCCAACAGCGCCGAGGTGAAACCACCGAGCGAGATTCCGGTCAGGGCGATCCGGTCCACCCCGGTGTACTCCAGATAGTCGATCACGGAACGGAAATCATGCACGGCCTGCGCCATGCCCTCGGCGAACCCGGCGAAACCGTTGGCGAACAATCCGTATCCGCTGAACGGAGAAAACCTCTCCGCGCGACGACCGTGAAACGGCAGGGTGTACAACAGCACGTCGTACCCGGATCGGTAGAACCAGGGCATTGACAGGAACAGACCGTTCGCCAGATAGGGCGACCCCATGAACCCGTGGATCACGCACAACGTCGGGCGCGGGCCGTCGCTGTGCCGCCAATGCTGCGCGTGCACCACGTTGTTGCGGGTGAACCGTCGGCACTGTTCGCGCAGGGCGGGGTTGACCGCGGTGAAGCCACTGGCGAACCGGATGTTCTCGACGTGCCCGTGTGCCGTCCACTCGGCGATCGGGTTGGCCGGTCGGGAGGCGACGCGGGGCATCTCGGTCGGATCGGGGAACGACAACCGGGGGTCCTGCGCCGCCGCCAGCTCGGCGTAGAAACGCATGTGCCCGTGCTCGGCGCGGGACGCGGCCGGCCGCAGAACGGAACTCAGCGTCCTGGGCACCATGGATGCCGCCACCACCGAAGCCACCCCGGTGCGCAGCACGATGTCGGCGCCGGCCGAGGCGTCGACGATGGCGCGTTGCCGCAGCGTCAGGTCCCTCCGCCGCGGCAGACCGCCCGAACTCGCGTCTTTGCCCGGAACGTCGGGAACGGGGACGGGAGAATCGACCGGATCAGCTTGATCACCGTGAGACGACGCCACGATTTCTGATGCTAAGTCACCTTGAACAGCCGCGCGGCGTTGTCGTGGAGCACACTGCGTAACCAGGCGTCGTCCACACCCGGCAGTTCGGTCACGTTCCTGATGGCCTCGACATAGCCGTAGGGGATGTTGGGGAAATCGCTGCCGAACAGGATCCGGTCGCCCATCGCGTGCAGTCGGGGCGTGTCGCACTTCGGGAACGGCATCGTCGCCTCGACGAACGGGGTGAACGCCATGGTGGTGTCGAGCCGAACGGCATCGAATTGCTCAGCGAGGTCCAGGAATTCGGCGTATTCGGGCATGCCCATGTGCGCCACGATCAACGCCAGGCGCGGGTGGCGGTGCAGCAGGCGCCCGATCGGCGCAGGACCGGTGAACTCACCGGGCACCGGGCCCGAGCCACAGTGGATGACCACCGGCACGGCGGCGTCCTCGATGGCGCCCCAGACATCATCGAGCAGGGGGTCGTTGGGGTCGTAGCCGCCGACCTGAATATGTGCCTTGAACACCTCGACACCGGCGGCGATGGCGTCGGCCACGTAGCCGGGGGCGCTCGGCTCCGGATAGAAGGTTCCGGTGGCCAGGCAATCCGGGGTGTCCCGGGCGAAGTCGACGGCCCACTGGTTCAGCCAGGCCGCCATCTCCGGTTTGTGCGCATAGACCAGCGAGGAGAAGCGCCGCACGCCGAACGATCGCAGTGTGGCGAGGCGCTCGGCTTCGTCGGCGCGGTACGTGATCGGCCATTGCCTGCCGACCAGCGGACCCTGACTGTCGAAGTACTGCCAGACCTTGTCCATGACGTTCTTCGGCATGAAGTGGGTGTGGACGTCGATCATGCCGGGCAGGCCCAGCTCAGCCCAGATTTTTCGAACAGCTTCTGATTCGTCCATCGATTGAAGACGATATCGACCGCTCCACGATGGGCGGGAGCGGGCTCTGCAGGCATGATCGGAGTATGTGGAATCCGGACACCTACCTCGCCTTCGCCGACCATCGAGGGCGTCCGTTCTTCGACCTGCTGTCGCGGGTGAACACCACGGGCCCGCGTCGCGTCGTCGATCTCGGGTGCGGGCCGGGCAACCTCACCGAGGTACTGGCGCAGCGCTGGCCGGAGGCCGCGTTGGAGGCCTGGGACAGCTCACCGGAGATGGTGGAGGCCGCGCGGACCCGCGGGGTCGACGCCCACGCCGGGGTGATCGAGGACTGGGAACCGCAACCCGACACCGACGTGGTGATCTCCAATGCGGCGTTGCAGTGGGTGCCCGCACACCGGGAGCTGGTGGTGCGCTGGGCCGGGCAGTTGGCGCAGGGTGCGTGGATAGCTTTCCAGGTGCCGGGCAACTTCGACTCGCCGTCGCACCGGGCGGTGCGCGAGGTGGCGCGCCGTGAACCGTTCGCAAACCCGCTGCGGGACATGCCATGGCGCGACGCGGGCCAGGTCGACGCGCCCGCCGAGTACGCGGGTCTGCTTACCGACGCGGGCTGCACGGTCGATGCCTGGGAGACCACCTATGTGCATCAATTATCCGGTGAGACACCGGTATTGGATTGGATCACCGGTACCGCGTTGACCCAGGTCAAGAGCCGGCTGACCGAGCAGGCCTGGCAGGAGTATCGCCAGGCCATCATCCCCCTGCTCGCGCAGGCGTACCCCGCCCGGCCGGACGGCACCACGTTCTTTCCGTTCCGCCGCGTATTCGTGGTGGCCCAGGTGCGGTGACGCGACCATTACCCGCGACGTAATCGATATCCGCGTCCCGCTCACCGATCATTGGGGCATGCCGAAGCCAGCGAGCGCAGATCGCACCGACCTCCACTACACCGACACCGGCGCGGGCCCGGTCCTCGTCTTCACACATTCGTGGGGAATGAATTCGGGTCAGTGGGCCGACATCACGGCACATCTGGTGGGCCGGGGCTTTCGGTGCATCACCTATGACCGGCGGGGCCACGGCCGTTCAGAACGGTATGACGGTGAGTGGACAGTGGATCTGCTGGCCGACGACCTGGCCGGACTGCTGGAGCAGCTCGATCTCAAAGATGTGACGCTGGTGGGCCATTCGCTCGGCTGCGGTGAGATCGTGCGCTGTCTCAGCAGGCACGGGACCGCGAGGGTGAGCCGCGCGGTGTTCGTGGCACCCCAACTGCCGCTGATGGCCAAGAGGGCGGACAACCCGGATGGTGTCGAGCAGGAACTCCTCGACGGCATGCTCGCGGACCTGGAACGTGATGTGCGGCAATGGTGTGTCGACACCGCGGCACAGTTCTTCGGAGACAACCACACTGTGGCACCCGAGGTTGTCGACTGGACGGTGAACCAGGTCGCGGAGATGCCGACGCAGACGCTGCTCGCCACCGCGCGCATGGGCGCCACCACCGACTACCGTGCCGAACTCGCCGAACTGCAGCTACCCGTCCTGTTGATCCACGGCGACGCAGACGTGTCGACGCCGATCGAGCTCGCCGGCCGGCGCTCCGCGGAGCTGTTGCCGCAGGCGAAGCTCATCGAGATTCCCGGCGCCGCACACGGACTGTATGTCACCCATGCAGATCGGATCGTCGACGAACTGGCCGAAATCGCAGGTTAGCGGGCACTCAGAGCGGCAGCCCGTGTCGCTGGGCGTCAGCACGGTACCGGTCCACCCATTCGTCGGAGCGTTGATCGGCCTGGCGCTCGAGCACCGGCGCCGGGGCCAATCGGGGATCCAGGCCGAGTGCTTCCAGCACCTCGGACACCACCTGTGTGAGGTTGCGCCAGAGATAGGGATAGGAGACCTGGATGGGTGTGACGTCCTCCTCGGCGAACCAGGCGCTCCAGCCCTGTTCCTGTGCCCGGAGCATGGTGATCACGTGGGCGATCGCACCAGCGTGATATTCAGCGCGGGCGTCACGCACCGGATCGGGCCTGCCGCGCCAGACTCGGGTCTGCACCGCCCGCCAGAACGACACCGCCTGCGACACCACGTCGGGCCGGTGTACGTGGATCAGCACCGGATCGCTGCCGACGACGTCGCGGATCGCCGAGAGCAACCCGTCCCCGGACCGGTTCGGCAGGGCGCGGGCGCGGTCCAGCAGCAGCGGGGTCTGGTTCCACATCAGCTTGCCGCCCCACACCCCGTTCGGCGTGCGGCCGACGGTCTGGATGTAGTCGCGCCAGATGGTCGGTGGGGCGAGATCGGGTTTGCCTTCGTCGAGCGGATCGAGCAGGCGCAGAATCGACTCATCCTCGACACCGGCGAACCACTGTCGCGGCTGCGGTGACTGGCTGGTGTTGGGCAGGTACTGGAAGAACTCTTGGGGCTCACCGGCCATGCCGGTGGCGCGCAGTGACTCCACCAGCAAGGTGCTGCCGCTGCGCTGGGAAGCGAGCACCAGGTAGGCGCTCGGGTGATCTGGCATGCGCGTGACTCTAACCGCAACTTATTTGCGGTGGCTATTCCACGGGCTGTCAAGTGTTTTCGTCAACGGGAGGCCGGCCATGGTTGTGTAGATATGTTTGGGTGTAGCGCTCCGATATCCGGGTACCCGCGAAGTCTGACGGAATGACGTCGTGGGTCTTCTCCCGCCACGCGTTCAACAGCAGCGCGAAGTCGTCGGCGATCGCCTCGGCGCCCTCGGGCGAGTCAGGTCCCAGCAGATTGGTGGACTCCGTCGGGTCCTCGCCGAGGTCGTAGAGTTCCCGCGCCGGTCGCGGCCTGCGCACCTCAGCGGCCAGAATGCGTCCCGGCGGGCTGTCGGCGATGTCCCACGGCAGGTCCAGAAGTGGTCGTGGCACGTAGTTTTCGATGTAGCTGTATTCCTTGGTGCGGACGGCGCGGATGGGGTCGAATGAATCGTGATAGGTCTTCGTGGTGTAGACCGCCGTGCGGACCTGCGGGCCTTCGGCGGCAACGTCTTTGAGGTTTCCGGCATGCGACAGGCCGTCGATGTCGGCGGGAATGTCGACGCCGAGGAATTCGAGCAGCGTGGGCAACAGATCGACGCCACTGAACAGTTCCTCGTAGCGTCGGGGGGCGATGCCTGCGGCGCGTGGCGGACGGATGACCAGCGCGATGCCGGTGCCTGCGTCATACAGCGTCGACTTGGCCCGCGGCAGCGCCGGTCCGTGGTCGGTCATGAACACCACCCAGGTGTTCTCGTCGAGGCCCGTCGCAGCCAGGGTGTCCAGAAGCTCGCCGACCCTTGCGTCGGCAACTGCGATCGAGCCGTAGAACTCGGCGAGATCCGCACGCACGGTGTCGGTGTCGGGCAGGTAATCGGGCACCTCGACGGTGCCGGCGTCGGCGGGCTCATAGCGTTCCCGCGGGTAGGGGCGGTGCGTCTCGAAGAATCCGGCGGTGAGAAGGAACGGCTGGCGCGGTGGGTCGGTGAGCCAGTGGGAGGCCTGTTCGGTGACGTATTCGCAGTACGAATTCGAGACGTCGTATTCGTCGAATCCCAGCTTGGCGGGATAGGAGGTTTCATGTTGCATCCCGAACAAGGCTGTGTGCCAGCCTGATTCGGACAGAATGTGGGGAAGTGTACGTACCCCGGGGCGATATTCCCAGCCGTGATGGGCCAGGCCGACCAAACCGTTGCTCTGTGGATACCGGCCGGTGAACAGCGAGCCCCGCGAAGGCGAGCACAACGGCGCTGTCGCGTGCGCGCGGGTGAACAGGATGCCCTCGGCGGCGAGTTGGTCGAGCCGTGGGCTGTGCACGTCGGCGTGGCCGTAGGCGCCGAGGTAGCGCCCGAGGTCATGCCAGTGAACGATCAGCAGGTTCTGCCGGTGCCCGGTCACATCACTTCCTTTCGATACCGCTGGGACATCCCCATCCGACCGAACAGCCTCGACGGGCTGTCGGCAACCGTTTGGCTCAGCTATGGGTGGTATTGCACGCCGATCGCGCGGAACACCCACTCCGGGGGCACATCGAACGCCAGGTCCCGGCGCGGCAACCGCGCCAGCACATCCTCACCGATTGCGGTCTTGTAGTGCAGCGACAGGTGACCCTGGCAGCGCGGATCCACCTCAGCCAGGTCGACATCCAACTCCAGTCCGGATGCGGTGAGCTCGGCTTTGACCGCCCCGGATTGCGGCGCGCTCCAGAGCTGGTTGATGCTGCGCCCGGCCAGCTTGGGCACGGTGGACAGCGTTGCGAGCACCCGCTCACGGGTCAACACGAGCGACCCGGCGTAGCTGGCGATGCTTCCGGAAGACCGTTTGCCCGGGATGGAGCCGGTGAAGCGCCGCGTCACCGGGACGTATTCGGCCAGAAAGACGATTCCCTCGGCTTCTGCCTCTGCGCGCAGGCTCTCCGGCAGATCGCCGATGTGCAGTAGCTTCCGCAGGAACAGGGCCATCTCTGCACGGTAGCTGGTCGGGCCGTGGAAACGGATCGGAGCTGGTACAGATGTTCGTGTGGGGACACGGACCGGCTGGTTGATCGGCACGGCGGTGCTGGCCGTCGCGGTATATGCGCTGCTGTGGATCGGCTATGGAGCGCACTGGAACTGGCTGGCCACGCTCGACGACGCCGGACTGAGCGGGCCGTACCGGTACGGAGCCGCCCATCCCACGTGGGTCACGGTGTGGGACGTGTTCTGCACGGTGCTGGGGCCGATGGCGTTTCGCCTGGTGGGTGTGGTGATCATCGTGGTCGCGTTGCTGCGGCGCCGGCGGCGCATCGCGGTGTTCGTGCTCCTGACCGTGGTGTTGAACGGCATCGTCATCGAGGCCGCCAAGTTTCTCGCGTCCCGGCCGCGTCCGGACACCGCCTTGGTTCACGCGGCGTCGACGGCGTTCCCGTCCGGGCATGCCCTTGGCGTGCTGGCCAGTGTGCTGACGTTGCTGGCCGTGGCGTGGCCCGCGCTGCGCGGACCGGCCCGCGGCTGGGTGTGCGTGGCGGGTGCGCTGATCGTTGTCATGATCGGGGTCGGCCGGGTGGTGCTCAACGTCCATCACCCCTCCGACGTTCTTGCGGGGTGGGCGCTGGGCTACGCGTATTTCGTCGGCGTCCTGCTGTTGGTACCGCCCTATCCGAGAGTCAGGGCAGTGGGCGAAACACCGGCAGCGCCCGGTATCGCGCAGTGAAGCTGGCCTCGGTGCAGGGTTCGCCTACCTCGCCGTCGTGGGCGAGCACCGTGGGCCCGTCCACGGTGCGGAACCGGAACTGCGGCACCTGCATTTCGTGATACAGCGGGCTGCGTTCCAGCCGTCCCGTCACGATCGACGTCACGATGCGCAGGCGGCTGAACGACCGCGCCGTCTCCAGGATCCGGACGTCGATCAGGCCGTCATCCATCCTGGGCCGCTGCGACGGCGCGAAGCCGGACGGAAAGTACGTGGAATTGCCCAGGAAGAACAGCGACGTCTGCAACGTCTTGTCGTCGTAGGTGATGCGCACCGGTGCGTCGCGGCGCAACGTGAGATACAGCGCCCACGCGCCCGCCAGCCGCTTCCCCAGCCGGTGCTCCAGCTTCTCCCGAAGCCGCACGTACGTCGGGTACGCACCGATACTGGCGGTGTTGATCACCATTCTCGGTTTAGCCCCGTCCAGACACACCAGATCGACGTAGGCCGCATCGCCTTTCCGGATCGCCTCGACGGTCTGCGCGACCGAATCGCACCCGATGTCCTTGGCGAAGTGGTTGAACGTACCGCCGGGAAATACCGCAAGCGGAACGGCGGCCTCGACGGCGACACCCGCCGCGCACGCCACCGTGCCGTCACCCCCGCCGACCGCGAGCACCTCGCAGCGGCCGGCTGCCTCCCGCATCGCCTCCTCGATGTCGTCGTCGGGGCCGAGTTCGATAATTTCGCAGTCGGGCAGTGCTTTTCGTACCTCCTCGACCACCCGTGCGCCGGTGCCTCCGCCGGAAGCCGGGTTGATCACCAGCGCCACTCCGGAACCGTCCGGCCGGACGTCGGTGTGGAAGCGGAGCGGGTCTGCAACAGCCAGGCTGACGGGCGGGATCGGCGGCACCATCTTGGCGCCGAGAACGGCGATGCCCGCACCGATACCGAAGCCGGCCAACACATCCCCGGGATAGTGCGCACCGGTTGCCACGCGGGACAGCCCGACCAGGCCGGCCAGCAGCGCCAGCGCCAGGCCGGCCGGGGGGCTCTCCAGGCCGACGCCGACGGCGAATGCCGCGGCGCTGGCCGAATGGCCCGACGGCAGGGAATGCGATGTCGGAATGCGGCGGGCCCGGCGGGCGACCGGGATCAGACTGTGGTCCGGCCTGGGCCTGCGCCACACCCGTTTGGCCACCTGGTTGGTCAGCAAGCTGCTCACCGCCAGGCTGGCCAGGCCGCGTGAGGTGCCGCGCCGGATCGCCGGGCTGCCCAGCGTGCCCAGTGCGGCGGCGATGGCGAACCACAGTTTCGAATGGTCCGCGGCCCTGGTCAGGTTGGGCATGACGGTGTCGAGTAACGGGCTGGGTGAGTCCGCCACCGCCTCGAACACCTCGCGATCCAGTGTGCCCAACCCTCGACCGATCCTCCGCACGTCCATGACGCCAACGTATAGGTGCGACCGGATCGTGTCTCAACCTTTACCTCGCCGAAAGCGGTGGCGACGACGATTGACTGGTGCGCCGACTGCTGGTTCTGCTGTGTGTCGCAGCGCTGGCATTGGTGGCCTCACCGGTGGCGCACGCCGTGAACACGCCATGGTTCGCCCGTTCGGTGGGCAACGCCAGCCAGGTGATTTCCGTTGTGGGCGTGGGTGGGTCGAAAGCCAAGATGGACGTGTGGCAGCGTGGTCCGGCCGGTTGGCAGCCCGTCGGCGTCGGAATTCCCGCCAACATCGGGGCCAACGGCATGTTGGCGCAGACGCACGACGGCAACATGGCCACCCCGATGGGGATCTTCACCCTGGACTTCGCGTTCGGCACCGCACCGAATCCGGGCGGCGGGTTGCAGTATGTGCAGGTCGGTCCGGACCATTGGTGGGACGGCGATATGAAGAGCCCGACCTACAACACCATGCAGGTGTGCAAGAAGGCGCAATGTCCCTTCAACACCGACCCGAGTAGCGGCACCGAGAACCTGAACATCTCGGCCTACAAGCATGCGGTCGTGATGGGCGTGAACAAGGCCAGGGTGCCCGGCAATGGCGGTGCCTTTTTCCTGCACACCACCGACGGCGGACCCACCGCGGGATGTGTGGCGATCGAGGACGCCACGCTGGTGCAGATCATGCGGTGGCTGCGGCCGGGAGCGTTGATCGCCGTCGCCAAATAACGCGCCAGGCAGTGTCAGATATTAAGGGCCGTACCGGGTTTCAGTTTGAAGTTCAAGCCGTCGAGCGACATGGTGGCGTCGTAGGTACGGTCGTATCCGGTGGCGCTGATCTTCCATCCGTCGCTGGTTCGGCGGTAACGGTCATGGTAGAAGGCCGCACCGATCAGCATGAAGTTGAAGTCCGGAGCGATCACGCGGTCCTGCAGATACCAGGTACCGGTGGCCTCGTCGCCGTCGACGGCGATCTCCGGGTGTGCCACGCGGTGTTCGGTGATGATCTCCGGTCCCAGGGACTGTTTCATGAACTCGACCAGAGGGGCACGCTCGGTGAAATGGAGTGCCTCTCCGAGTGACTGCCCGTAGTCTCCTGCGACATCCTCGGTCAGGGTATCGGCGAAGTCGTCCCAGTGCTTGGTGTCCAGCGCCCGCAGGTACCGGTACTTGACTTGCTTGATGTCGTCGATATCACCCATGCCGACATTGCAGCACACCTCGTGTCACAGGCATAGCGTTACCGGCCGGCCGTGAGTCCGCGGGTGGCCGGACCCTCGAGCAGGGTGCCGTCCGGTGCGAAGCGTGACCCGTGCAGGGGGCACTCCCACGAATGGTCGGCGTCGTTCCAGCTGACGATGCCACCGAGGTGCGGGCATACCGGCGAGACCGTGCGCTCGACGCCGTCGACCACGCTGTGTGCCTCCAGGTGCCATGGCGGTCCGGTCACGATGCCGCCGTCCTCGGTTGCCCGGTCGCCGATCCGGGTGGCCGGGGTGATCCAGCCTTTGGCCATGTTCAGCCCGACCTCCAGGTTGGTGCGCAGGGCGGCGGGTATGCCCGAGCACTCATGGGGACTCCAGCTCGCGAACGCGTCCGCCCAATCCATCCGACCACCCAGGATCCGGCTGGACAGTGCCAGCGCGGCGGCAGCCCCGTTGGTCATGCCCCACTTGTCGAAACCCGTTGCCACATAGATCTTGTCCTGTCCGGGAAGGATCGGGCCGACGTAGGGCAGCCCGTCGACCGGGGTGTAGTCCTGCGCCGACCAGTAGTGGGTCTGTATCGCACCCGGCCAGTGCCGCTCGGCCCACGACGTCAGTTCCCGCACGGACCCGGCGGGGTTGCCGCCGCGTCCCACCGGGTGTCCGGCGCCGCCGACGATGAGCCGGTCACCGTCGGCGGTCGGGGCGTAGCGCACCGACCGGGTGGGTGAATCGGCCGAGATGTACATGCCGCGGGTGAGCTCCCCGGGGACCCGAAATGCCAGGCAGTAGGACCGGTTGGGCGCCAGGCGTGCGAAGAAGCCGCCGCGATCGAGGATCGGCACGCCGGTGGCGAGCACGCACCGGTCGGCGCGGATGTCGAACACGGCCCCGGTGGGTGTGCCCACCTGCAGCTTCAGGCCGTTTCCGTCGCCGGAGACCTGTTGGACTCTGACGCCTTGCGCCAGCCGGCCGTTGTGCTCGTCGAGCTCGACAACGAGGCTGTCCAGCAACGGCATCGGATCGAACTGGGCCTGATCGGCCAACCGGACGCCGCCGTGGAACGGGAACGGGACGTCGGCCTCGTCAACCCACTCGGCGTCGAGTCCGGCTGTGTGGCAGGCGTCCAACTCGGCGCGCGCGGACGGCACGCCGTCCTCGGATTGCGCATACGTGTAGGCGTCTTCGCGCTGCACCGCGAGGCCACGCGCCGCACAATGCCCGATCAACCACTGCTGACCCTCGAGGTTGCCCTGCACATACCGGCCGGCGACCGTGCGCCCGTGCTTGCCGAGGATCGTCGACATTTTGGTGCCCTGCAGCAGGCTGATCTTCGCCGTGGTGTTGCCGGTCGCGCCGGCACCCACGCTGCGGGCTTCCAGTACCAGCACCTGCCTGCCCGCCCTGGCGAGCAGCACGGCGGTGATCAGTCCGGTGATGCCCGCGCCGACCACGACGATCTCGGCGCGCCGGCTCCCCTCATCGAGGGAGGCGGACTGCACGGGTTGGTCCTGACGGTCGGCAAGCCACAGTGACGTCATGGTCATTGCTGTACCCAGCCGGCCAGGGGCGAAACAGCGGCTGGGCCCACGACCCGGTGTGTCTGACCGGCGACGATGACGTCTACCGCTATGGTGGGCTCCGTTATGAGCGACCCGTTGGGGTTGTCGATCGGTAGTTATTGCTCAACCTCCGGCGCGCCTTGGTTGTCTCTCGGTTCGATTGCGTAACCGGGGTCAGCATCGAAGTACACGGCTTCATCGAGAATGGCTTCGCGGATCTCACTCCACTCGTGCTTTGGCAAGCCTGGGCTCTCGGTCCGCAGGAGTGCGTGAGCGCGGCCCAGAGTCTCGTCCTCTTCGTCCGGCGCTAGCACTACCCCTCCGCCCCCTCGGCGAACATCGACAGCTTGAAATCGGCCTACGCCGAAGGACTCCCAGTTGGCCAGGCTGTCGGTCGGGGTCTCGTGGAAACGCAACAGGGAATCAAAGTGGACAGAACAGCCCTCTGGGGGGCTCTCGGTCGGCAGTGTTTAAGCTAAAGGCACCCTTGCCTAGGCACTTTTCGCCGCTCTTCCGGTCAACTGCGAGATTGAACGATCCGCGATCGCCTTTGCTCACCCTGCGGTAGATGAATTCACCGTCTTTAAGCGACGAGTCATCCCCAACCCATTCTTCTGCCACTGAAAACGCCGCGTTTAGATAGGCTGCTGACGCCAGTGTGGATTTTCTCGATCAACGTCTTTAGAAAACCAGTTCAGACTGTACTTCAACTGATCAAGTGGCAGCTCAGAGCCATGGCCGGAGTAAGTCTCGGCCGCGACGTTCCGCACTCGCCACCAATAACCTTCACCAGCGTAGATATCGATGCCGACAGACATCTCTCCTGCGCGCCAATAGAACGTGACTCCGCCGTCGTCGGGCGCGATCGAGGAATAGACAGTGTTCGGATTGAACAGAACATCTATGAGTGTCTTTGCGCGGTCGAAGGTGGTGCCCTCGATAAGCCCCTCCTCCTTCAACTCGTGGAGGGTTGCATATCCGCGGCTCTTAGCGCCTTGCCGCCGTGCAAGGATTCCCATCCAGTCCTCGGATGCCAGCCCTTCCAGTGAGCGGATGGCTGTTTCAAGCCTGGAAAGGGTTGGTCCCGCAACTCGGTGGAAATCATCTTCCCAGGCATCGACTGCGGACCTGGTTTCAGACGCGATCTTGCTCAGCCGCTTCACCGCGATCTCGAAATGCTCAAAGTGCGGAGTCGTCATTGGCGAACCCCCCAGGTAGTGCGCATGGCATCGTTCGAACTTTCCTCGAATGCTTCGATCAGCCGTTGATGGGCATCGGTTAGAAGTAGTTGCGCTACTTCCTTGGGATCCTTCTCGCTGAGAGGTGAATCCGGCAGCGGGATCGACAGAGTATCAATATCGAGCTGAGTTGCGCCGACGTCGCGCCCACTGTCGATATCGACTCGCGTCGTAGTGTTTGCCCCGAGTTCCTCGTTTTTCTTCTCACGTCTCAACCGAAATCCAAGGTAACCGGCGTCATCGAAGCGTCTGGTAGAGCCAACACCGTGCCAGTCCGATAAGTAATTGGCGATCCAATCTGCGCCTGCAATGTCATCCAGGAGGTTCCCATATTGGCACCGGCAGCCTTGGACTTTCAGCGGCCTATCACCCCACCGTTCAACCAAGTCGGCAAAGAAATCGAAATAAGAGTTCAACTCACCGGCTAAGACTTCGAAACCGGGGTACGACGTGTCCGGCGCTTCCGCATCGAAGGTCCAGTCCAGTGCAATCTGGTCGTGCTGGTACGCAATTGTGCGGCACAGTGAACTAGATACTTGCTCAACACCAGGCAAGGGCCAGCCACTGCCGAAAATATCTACTTCAGGTAGCGGTGTGGGTCGCCGTCTGGGTGCGGTCTGCGCCAGCGCGGGAAACCTTTCGCTCCATCGCTGTTGGAGTTGTCCAATCATCGACACATCGAAGTTCTCGATTGGCTCAACAAATACTGTCAGGCTCGTACTTCGCACCGGTGGACGTTCGTAGCGAGGACTCCCATCCATCATTCGTACATGATTACACATCAACTTTTGAACGTCTCTCCCTTCTGGCATGTTCCCTCACCTGCGCAAACTGAGATCAACGGCAGGCTTTGGTGATGGGGGTCTCGGCTCCGAGCGGTTGCGGCTAGCTCAACCACCACTTGAACCAGACGGCTGCGTCTAAGCCGGCCAGACGAAGCACTTCGTAGGAGAGCCGCGTATCGGCTCCCTGTTCGACAAGCCACCGCTGTACGTCAGCGTGAACGTCGTAGAGGCCGTTGTCGGTGAACCAACGGTCAGGTGACGTGAGTTCTACTGGGAGACGAGCGGCTAGCGAGGCCGAGTCGTTGGGCTTCGGTCGATCCCACCGTTTCGGGGTCCTCACTTTCGCCACCTGGCCTCTGCACCCTTTTTGCCGATCTGGCTCGGAGTCAGCTTGCTGTTGTCTTCGTCTGCGTCGGGCATACGTAGCGACTTGAGCATCGAGAGCAGTAGCGTCTGATTGCGTTGCAAGTCAGCGATTTCGGGCATCGATACCGGCTGCTTGTTGTATCCCGCGACTCGGGTGTTTGCCCCGGCTTTCCGTACTAGCCGGCGTTGGCGTTCGATCTCGTCAGCGAGGTAGCACGCCTCTTCGGCGATCAGCTGTGTCTCTGGACAACCGCTGAAGTCGCCGGTGGTGTGCAACTCTGCCCAGAGCCGTTTACCGCGTGTCCGTAGGCCGCTGGGCGGCTTCGGTGTTGCCGGTGGTTCCTTGGGGATGTTGCTCATGTTTTCGTCCGTTTCTCGCCCGTTTGGGGCGTGTTTTTGGGCCTTGTCTGGCGCGGTGTCTCTGCAAGAGTTTGCAGATCAGCGACGGTGCGGGGTGTGCAGCGGGTTCGGAAAAAGGGGGGCTATGCCTAGGCATCGGTGACCGTGGGCGCATTACCAACCGGTCGATACGCGGGTGCCGGCGGGGTACCCCCGTGGGGGGTGCGGCTGCTAGCACGCCGAAGGCGAGCGACGCCCAAGCGCAAGCGATGTCTACTTGCCGGCCTGCATACCCCGACGACGGGGGTGTGGCAGTGGCACACCTGCCTGCTGCGCAGTGCCTGCCACCCCGACGCACCTAACCTGTGCCACCCTGCACCCCACCCTGTGTGCCACCTGCTGCCCATTAGTGCAGCCCCGTGCACACCACCTGCCCCTCTTGCCTGCCACTCGGTGCTGTGCCTGCCTGCCCAACGCGGGGTCTAGTCATATACACGGAAAGCGTGTATTATTGGTGGGTATCCCGTTGTGACACAGACAGATAGGGCACACAACCATGATCCGCACACTCACCAACTGCATCGCAGCTCTACTCATCGGCGCAGGCTCGCTCGGCATCGGGGCCGGTGTCGCCTATGGCGCATCAACAGACCTGCACGTGGACAAGTACGCCGTCGAGGTCGGAGACGACAACGGAGACGGAATCATCATGGAAGACGAGAGCGGTTGGGTGTGTTCGGAGATGGGTAACCTGCGTTGCGGACCGGTGGCCTAGACATGACGTTCGACATCGATAGGTATGACTACAAAGCGGTATCGGTACTCGCACAGGACTATTCCGCGTACGACTTGGCAGACCACATAGCCGACGTTATGCAAGAGACGCTGCCCGATGGCAGGCGCATCTGGAATCTGCCGGCGTTGGATCTTGCCCTGCTGGCCGTGCAGAACTATCCCGGTGGAGCTACCGCGCTCCAGCTAGTTCTAGACGACGGGCAGGCATGATGGACTTCGACCTCGCAGGCCAGTTGGCAGACGTGCTGCCATCGGTGGATCAGAGTTGGTCGTTCTCGTCACCCCCAGGGTGGTACTTGTCGGACGCTGAGTATCCGACGTTCTGGGACGGTGCCAACTGGCATGACCCTGCTGGCGATCTTCAGGCCAGGATCACCGAGTTGGTGATCCCGCACCTAGAGCAGATCTTCAAGCAAGGGTTCGCTGCTGGTATCGCAGCCGTACGACAGGAGAATGCAGCATCGGCGAGAATCGTGTGATGACCGTGCGATACCTAAGCCGTAAAGACGTGGCCGAGAGGATAGGCGTGGCACCGGACACGCTGAGCAGGTACAAGTTGCCAGATCCCGATGCGTTGATCGGTACAACGCGGGGTTGGCTGCCTAAGACCATCGATCGGTGGGAAGAGTCACGCCCTGGTCGCGGGAAAGCCTGGTAGGCGAGGCCGGTAGACAGCAACAGGTTAAGCCGGATCGCGTAATTCCTTCGGGTGCACCAACTCAACCCATCGTTGCTGGGGGATTCCTACGCTCTCGGCAGCTTTCCGGAGCTGCGAGTGGAGCTTACAAAGCTCGGTGAAAACGTCGGATAGCGCGACTGCCGATGTCCACAGTTCGGTGGTCAGATCAGAGAGCGGCTCTCTGTCGAGCGCTTCGCATGCTCGCTGCGCCTTCTGCAACTCGAAGTCGATCAACATACATAGCTGGGTGCAGTAGGTGTGGTCAGCTGGTCGGCCCCGGTTGCATCCTTCGCGGAAGCAGGTGCGCCTTCGTCTGTCAGCCACCGTTGACCGTTACTTTCCCGCCTAAGCCACGGACCGCGGCTCGTAGAATGCCCGCGCCGTTAAGCGGTGTCGGTGCACCGGCTGGCTGGTTGTTGGCTTTACGCAACGCTTCTATGAAGATCTCGCCGGCTGACGCGTTGTGCTGCCATTCTGCCTCTGCCTCCGCTTGGCGTTGGGAATCCCGTTCTGCTTGCCACTTTCCGCTTTGGTAGTCGCGGTTCCACTGAGCCAGTTCTCGCATCGCTTGTCTGCGTTCTGCTGTGGGGTCTGGCTCGTCGTCGGGGAGGTACTTGCCAAGCCCGCGCTGTTCCAGCTTGCGGAGGAACGCGACGGCTAGCGGGTCGGTTATGTCGTCCTCTGATTTGGATCTGGTCTTGCTCAACGTCCGTGTCAGCTTCTTAGCTGCTGCTGAACTCATGCTGCGTTGACCCCGCAATCTGCCACGGCTTCCCAGCGGCGATGCTCGCCTCGGATCACTGCAAGCGAGATAGGCGGTAATCCCCTGGGCGGTTCTGTCGGCTGATACCGGCGCATGAACAGCTCCCGTCGTTGGTCGATGTCGTCGGTCCAGCAGCGGTTACCGGCTGCGGCCCGAGCTTCTGCCCAAGGCTTGCCGTTGTTCTCCCACCATTGTGTGAATCTGTGTTCCCGTTGTTCCTGTATCGTGCAGATCATTCGTAATCCTTTGTGTAGCAATGAAAAAACCCCAGGGTCGTTCCCTGGGGTTCGTCGTGTGAGCGTTGAATCAGGCGAACTGTTTGCGCGATGCCCGTTCCTGCAATTCCAGGTCTCGCCGGATTTCGGCGCACTCAGCGAGAGTGTTGATACCGAACGGCACACCGAGCCGCACCGCTGCGAAGTAGACGGCACCGACCGCTGATGTACTGGCACCGGGCCGACCAGCTTCGGTGTGGGCTTCGTCCAGCCGATAGAGCTGGTCATAGGTATCGGGACGCAGCACCCGCAATACGGGGTCTGGTGAACCTGCCCGTAGCAGGCTCGTGCCGGCCACCCAGCCGGCGATAGCGTCGATCTCCTGCGCTTGGCGCTGCGCTGCGGCGAAGGCTTCGACAACCGTTGGCCCGCTGTTGACCAACGTTTCAGAGTTGAGGTGCTTCGCCTCTGGCAGCACCGCCACGGCTTCGGTGTACGCCTCTGCGTGCTCGGCCAGCTGCGGCTGGAGCTGTTCGACGATGTTCGGGATTGCGGCCACAGCTTGGCGGATGACCGCGCTGGCAGCAGATTCGGACAGTTGGTTCTTGGCACGCTGCACCGGGGAGAACCCCACCCCTACGGTGTCGATCAGTACCAACTCGTCTGCCAGTTCGTGGATTTTGGCTTCTGCGTTCTTCGTCGTGACTGAGCTGACGGTTACGGTCGGCTTCGTGTTGACCGGAACTTTCCGGATAGCGCGGTAGAGCGCGATAGCGTCGGCGAGTTCGTCGGGCAGTTCAACGTCTAGCGTCTGGTTCCAGCGGAGCACATGATCGGCAATGGTGGAATGTGCGTAGTAGGACATCGCTTCTTCTTTCTCTTTGGTTGGCCGCGTGGTCTGCGGCAGAAACAACAAAGGCCACCCGTTGGTGGGTGGCCCTGGGGTGCGCCTGTGTGGTTCGCAGACGCGTTGGATCGGACAGTCTGGTGTCAGACTCTCGAGGTCTGACCTTCGTCGGTCACAGAGGTTCTGAGAGCGTTTCGGATGATGGCGGCGGCAGGTGCGTTGTGTCGCAGTGCGAAGTCTTCTGCCTCTAGGGCGCGAACCAGCTCTACGGCCGCGCGGTTCTTGCGCCGTCGCTCGCGGTCGTCGTCGCGTTTACATATCCGGCAGTAGCCCTGGGTGGTTCTGTCCGCTGCGGAGCGGATCATGTGCCCTTGCGGGTGGCGAGACCCCGTTGCTGAGTCCACCCGGTTTTGGAGTCGGGTTTGTTTGATCCAGATTCAGTTGATGCTGCAGGC